>CP019326.1:2541244-2858900 GCA_001971685.1 Halomonas sp. 1513 | reverse complement strand
GCGCCGCATCCACGGCATCGCCGCCGAGTTCAGCCGCGGCGACCGCGGCCACCGCCGCACCTTCTACTCGCTGGTGATCCGCCCGGCGCTGTGGCGCCTCTCGCTGCGCCACAACTCGCGCATCTTCCAGCAGGTCTCGCCGCTGACCATCATCAACACCCTGTGCGAGGAGCGCGGCATCACCGACGTCGCCTTCGCCGTCACCCGCGAGCCCGAAGAGCGCGAATACTGCGTGCAGTACCGCGAGACCGACCTGGCCTTTATCCAGCGCCTGGCCGCCGAAGAGGGGCTGCTCTACTTTCACGAGTTTTTCGAAAAAGGCGAGGACGAGGTCGGCGGCGCCCACCGCCTGGTGTTCGCCGACGACCCGCAGATGCTGACCGCGCTGGGCGAGCGCCGCTACCACAGCCGCGCCGGCGGCAGCGCCCCGACCCGCCATGTGCGCCGGCTCAAGCAGGTCGCCCGGGTCGCCCCGGCCAGCGCCACCCTCAAGGACTACTCCTTCAAGCAGCCGGGCTATTCACAAATACATCAGGCCCAGCTTCACGAACAGGTGGCCGGGGGCCTCGAGGAACATGCGCAACGTGGCGTCGTTAATAAAGAGTACGAGCACTACGACTACCCCGGGCGCTACAAGCACGACGCCTCCGGCGAGCCCTTCACCCGCATCCGTCTCGACGCGCTGCGCCGCGACGCCGCCACCGCCGAGGCCGAGAGCGACCTGCCCGAGCTCGCCCCCGGCAGCCGCTTCACGCTGAGCGACCACGACGCCGACAGCCTCAACCGCGACTGGCAGGTGGTGCGGGTCATCCACCGCGGTGAACAGCCCCAGGCCCTGGAAGAGGACGGTGTCACCCAGTCAGATAGCGCTGGCCTGCGGGGTCGGGCAGGCTCGGAAGCCATGACCCGCTACTACAACCAGATCGTGCTCACCCCCGGCGACGCCGCCTGGCGGCCCGAACCCGACCCCAAGCCCCGCGTCGACGGCCCCCAGGTCGCCTTCGTGGTCGGCCCCGAGGGCGAAGAGATCCACTGCGACGAACACGGCCGGGTCAAGGTGCAGTTCCCCTGGGACCGCTACGCCGAACCTAATGACACCGCAAGCTGCTGGATCCGCGTCGCCCAGGGCTGGGCCGGCGGCGGCTACGGCAGCATCGCCATCCCGCGGATTGGGCATGAGGTGATCGTTAGCTTCCTGGAGGGCGATCCGGATCAGCCGCTGATCACCGGGCGCACCTACCATGCGGTCAATACCGCGCCCTACACGCTGCCCGAGCACAAGACCCGCACCGTGATCCGCACCCAGAGCCACCAGGGCGACGGCTTCAACGAGCTGCGCTTCGAGGACCAGGCCGACCAGGAGCAGATCTGGCTGCACGCCCAGAAGGACCTGGAACTGCTCACCAACAACGACCGCACCGAGGCCGTCGGCAACGACAGCTACCTCAGCGTGCGTAACGACCGCATCAGCGAGATCGACAACGACGATCACCACACGGTCCACGGCCAGCGCCATGAGCACACCGAGGGCAGCCAGCACCTGATCGTCCAGGGCACGTTGCACGTCAAGGCCGGCCAGGCCTGGCTCACCGAAAGCGGCCGCGAACTGCATATCAAGGCCGGCCACAAGGTCGTGCTCGACGCCGGCAGCGAACTCACCCTCAACGCCGGCGGCAGCTTCCTCAAGCTCGACGGCGGCGGCGTGACCATCAGCGGCCCCAGCGTCAAGATCAACGCCGGCGGCAGCCCCGGCTCGGGCTCCGGCCAGTCCGCCGAAACGCCGCTGCTGCCGGGAAGAGCAGTGGCGGAAGAAAGTGCACATGTTGCTTTCAAGGCTCCTGCTGCACTGCTTAAGCAGGACTATGTGCTGCATGAGGCTGCCCAACTTGGCGAAGGGGTCTGTGAGGTTTGTAACGCCAAGGGAGAAGCCTGATGGCAGAACCCAGTAGCTGGATAATGGTAGACGGAAAGCTGAACCCTCACGCCATGCGGGCACTGTACGCCTCTGGGATGGCCGAAGAAGTCATTTCGATACTACAAGGCACCACCTATGAAGCCCTCGCCGGCGCTGGACCACTGTTGGCTCGTGTAAATGCTAATAGCGAGATGCTCGAACGCTGGAAGGCGAATGAGCCACCTTTGCGCTATGCCTGGTGCTTTACGAGTTCACTAACACCCTATGAGCTAGCAGCCTACTGGCGACGCCGATTGTTGATACGCGGCCCTATGGAACGGACATTGTGGCTTCGTTATGCCGATAGTCGGGTGATGGAGAGGGGGATTGAGAAGAACGTCTTTCCAGATGCCTTTTGGGGGGGAGTTGAATCTCTCCAGCTATTCCCACAGCAAGGAGCCTGGACGCCGCTATCGGGAAAGCAGGCATGGGAAGAACCTGACGACGATGCGCTTTTCCCTCTGTTTACTTTCAATGAGCGCCAACTGGCCTCTCTCTCGCCTGCGGAGACTGTTTTATGAGTGCCGCTCAATGCCCTCTACTTGCCGCTATCATTCCTGCTCGTTATGCCATCGGGCATGAGGAGTTGGAAAGCCCTTGCCTAGATGGCATCGAATTGCCCGAGCTAATGGGCACAATCATCGACGCTGGCGATAACTCGCTCAATATTTCGCTGCGCTATGTAGCTCGTCCTTTACGTGACGGATGGTGCTATGTCTGGCTCGAGAGCCAGCAGCGTTTGATTGAATATCAGGTAGCAGACGGAGCCCTCGAAGAGACCTCACGGGCAGGTGATCCCATCATGCCGGGTGGTGGTCCCTATCTGTTTCTACCATGTGGACAGGTTGCTGCCATCGCTTGGTCACCAGTGCCATGGAGTGATGAACACTATGCTGCTATAGAAGCAGATAGCGAACAGCGCCAAGCACTGATGCGCGAATTCACGCCGGCGCAAGTTCCATCCAGTGGTCCCCTGGAGTGGGCCACCGAGATTCCTGAGTTGAATGCCTTGGATGATGATGCCTTCGCCTGGAGCAGCGAGCCTCGGGCGTCTTTAGGGCGCTGGGAAATGCTGATGCCGACGCTAACCCAGGCTGAGGTACAGGCCGTTGCTATTGTCGACGATCCTTGGGGAGTGGTGATTGAGCTTGCCCATTTACAACGCCAGGGGTTGGCGCAGCGAGAGGCGTGGTTCGCCCAAGAAGGCGAAGAAAGAGTCTTGGCCCAGAATATTCTGGCGTTAGCTAGGCAGAACCGTGAATTCTGGGCCAAGCTGCCAAGCTTGGCCAACCAGCCAAGAATCGAGGAGGCTGCCAAGCGCTACGATCAAGAGATTGAGGCGCTGGAAGCACGGCTCGCCTCTCTCACGAACGATTGGCAGCGTTGGATGGATACACTCTGGACAGGCGGCACTCCCGCTTCGCTTGCTGCCGCTCAGAGTCACTTTGATCCGTCTAGAAATGACGACCATGATGCTATGGAAACGTTGTGGAGTGCCACTCTGTTGGGGGCTGTACAGAGTCAAGTAGGGGCTCTTATGGTCGAGCGCATATTAGAGCCGGAGGAAGGCCCCACCTTCGACTATGGTGGACACTCTCTCTGGGCTGCACTGCTAGGTTTTTCCAGGCACCTTCAGTTAAGTGACGTGCAGCGTATGCTAACTGTCCCCGATGGTCTGCAAGCGAATGACTGGGAAACCTGGGCGCACAGCCTTAATCAGTTATCCTCACAGCTTGGCAGTGGCTTGCTTGCAGCGAGAGAAGGACTCTTCCTGGCCATTGGTACTGCCATTGGGCCTTTTCTCAAGGAGTTAGGCGCTACATCACTGCACAAACTGATGGTGGCCGGTTACTTTGCCGCCGCCCTGGCGCGCAGCAGCCAGTCTATTACTGCCGAGGCGGTACCACTCCGACAGATGGTCGATTGGCTCAACGAACCTAGCGCCCGAGTAGCAGGGGCGCCAAGCACGATCTATCGGCTGCGGCCCGAGCTTCTTCAGCATCTGGAAGGTAGGCAGTTGACTACGCTGCGATTGGCCGCCAACGATGCTACGGCGCCTGCGCAGGGTAACCCCTTTACACGTGCGCTAAGTGAGGCACCGCTTAAAAGTGTTTTGGTAGTACTAAGTGGTGCGATGTTAGTTGATGCCGGTATTAAGCTATATGATGGTGAGCGTTCAATTTCAACGCTGAGCTCATTTGGGTCTGGTCTATTTGGTACTGCGACTACAACTACGGCGATCCTACAGCATTTTGCACAGATTGATGCTCGAGACCTGCGTTTATCCCAAGGGATGTCCGCGGCTTGGCGAGGAAGGTTTGATTTTTACCTTACATTAGGGCAAATCACCAATGTCGCCCTGAGTGTCACTGCGCTATTCGATGTCGTCTACTTTGGCCGTATGGCCTGGGAGCGCTATGGCGAAGGTGATCTCGATTCTGCAGCTATCTTGACGGGCATGAGTACTCTTAGTGCCGGGCAGACGGCACTGGCCGCAAAGGCGTTTATCCAATACCGCCGTGCTCAGGCGGCATTAAGAACCGGTCAGTTTTTACAGGCTGCAAGCACAGCGTCTCGGGCAGGTAAGCCGGGGCTGATGCTGGGTCTGACGCTTTTGATTGTCGCAGGAGCGGTCAGCCTTTACTACACACGCGAGAACCCGTTGGAGCAGTGGTTACGCAATACTCGTTTCGGGACTCGCCCTGCCGCTTGGGCAGGTGATCTTGAGCAGGAACTGGATGAGTTATATCGACTGCTCTACCAGCCTCGGATGAGGTTGGAGCGCAGGGACACATGGAACCATCGCCTGAACACGCGATATACCTCTGTATGGCTCTATGTGGAGTTTCCTGCTGCCGAGCGCTTCCCAGGTATGTTTACCCTTGAGGCTGAAGAGCGCTGGCGGGCCGGGTGGTGGGGTACCGAGACAGAGGAGAACGTTTGGACAGAAGAAGACTTCGAGCTGGATATCGGTGGGCAACATCGGCATGATCGCCCCGTCTATCGTCGCGTGTTCCACGTCAATGAGGAGGGCGAGCGTCTTCGCTCGATAGCTGGCACACTCTATTATCGCCCGTTCCCAGACCTGACCCTTTCACCCATAGAAATCGAGATCGGCTAGGCCATGCAAAGCATCAAGACGTATTTCGCCAATCTCTCCCAACGGCTAGGTCTAGCCGACGAGTTGATTGTATTATCTCCCAAGCGCCGGGCTGCACAGCAGCCCATGCAGTTGGGTGAGGTGCAGGATCAGACCGAGCACTATCTGGATCTATCTAGCGGTGCGGAAGAGGGGAAGGGGGTATTCACAGGAGTGTGGGGGTTAGGGGCAGTTTATATGTCCCTAATATTATTCCCCATTGTTTTTCAGGATTGGGAAGGTGTTGCCTTTGTATTTACAACGATGGCCGTAATGTTTGGTATTACTACAGCCGTCTTTTTGATTGAGGTTTTTTGGCCGTCTTCCTCTCCCATTCGCTTTAATCGCCGAACTAGGGAAGTCTATTTCCAGGACAAGGACAAGCTCTACCATGTCCCTTGGGACGAAGCGGTGGCCTGGATGCAGGAGAGCCGCACCGTGACCCAATATACCGGAGCAATGACAGAAACCCCATTACAGTTGTTGCTACAGCGCTATGGGTATCCGGAGGAGGTGATTGCTCTACAATTGAACCTGCCGATGGGGCGTACCGCGGAAACGCAGGGCATGCTTTGGGAGTATTTGCGTTGTTACATGGAGAGAGGGCCCTGGTTCGACGAACAAGGTAACCCACTGTCGAATTCTAACCGCGAAGCGGCTTTAGAGGGATACAGGAAAAGACAAAAAAAAGCCACATTAAATATAGAGGGCTATCGACAATCAGTTAAAGAAGGAATAACTCCGAAGTCACGTGCAGTTATATTAATTCTTGGGCTTGCCTTTTTGTATCCATGCTTGTTTATCCGCGACATTACAGCCAAATACGCCCGCCAACGTGCCGCCCGTAATCAATGGCATTCTTTGGTCAAGGAGCGCTGTCGCGTCGACGGTCCCACTACTCGGCTCTATGATCTGGAAGTTGATGAGGGGATCCATCAGGGGGCCGTCACTAGTGAAGCCTACGGTCCCGATGCAGCGAGATGAAACGCTCAAGACGTAGAGCAGCGCCCGGCGATCGGATTGCTTAGCTTTTCGGAGCCAATGGCCTATGTCGAGCGCCTGATACAGCAGCAGGCGCTCGATGCGTTTCCTGGCCCCTTCGCCAATACGCGAGTGGTGGTCAATAGTAACCTACCCGGTATGGCCCCAGGCTGGGAGCAAGTGGCCAAGTTCCGTTTCGAGACCGTTAGCCAGCGCAAGTACACTAACCATAAAGAGGGTTATTCGCAGTGGCTGGAGCAGGGCCGCGAGCTGGGCGAGCTCACTCAGCCGCTCTTCGAGCGCGCGACGACGGATGGTCGAGAGTACTATTTTTGGGCACCTGAAGAGCCCGAAACGACAAGGGCCACGACACGACGTAATATTCACCACCTAAAAGTCCGGGTGCAGTGGCGTAAAAACGATGATAGCGATCTACCCCGGGTGCTACCGGCACCGCCTCCTACCGAGGAGGCCTCCGGCGATCCCATGACGCCG
This sequence comes from Halomonas sp. 1513, assembly GCA_001971685.1. Taxonomy (NCBI): domain Bacteria; kingdom Pseudomonadati; phylum Pseudomonadota; class Gammaproteobacteria; order Oceanospirillales; family Halomonadaceae; genus Halomonas; species Halomonas sp. 1513. The sequence continues at coordinate 2,852,331 of CP019326.1, read as the reverse complement.
GATTTCACGCGTGCCGGCCAGCCATACTGGGCCGATGAAATGACGCACCAAGATAGCGAGGCAACTGATGGCTGATATGACGCCCATCACCTATAGCGCTGAAGCCTATACCGCAGAGCGTATTGATACGCTGCGACAAGAGGAAAGTGAGCACTCTAGGCGCTTTCGTATGTCGGCTGCCAGTGGGCAGCGTCTTCCTCGCCGACATCCGACGGTGGATGTTGCGCCGATAGCACGCGGACTCGAAATGGTTCCGCCTAAACAGCTACGGCATATTGAAAGTCAGCCAGACCACTCTCCGCGGCCTAGCGATCGTGAAAAGCACCTCATACGTATGGATGAAGAGTGCTTACGTTATACTAGTCAGACAAAAATAAATTTTATTCTCGGAGTCATAAGGATGGGAGGAATTGTCGGGGGGGGGCTGTTTGTACCTATTGCTTTCTTGGTTACTCTTTATACGGCATTTGAGTATGCTGGATATACTAGTGAGGGTGTGTCTTTTAGCACAGTGTATGAAAATTTTTATTGGGGTTTCTTAGCTGTATTTGCACTTATTTTTTTTTCAATGTGGGGTATTGCTACTTTGATCTATCGCCTCTTCCCCAGTTTCGCCGCTGGATACCAACCAGGCCCCATGTGGGAGCTCAATCGTCGCACCGGCATGGTCACGGTATTCGCCAACCCGGCCAAGAAACGTACCGCCTGGCAGGTGGAACATCAGCTGCCGTTTCATGAGTTCGACTGCTACCTGCAGAGCACGCCCAGCCATCAGGGCCTACCGCAGTTCAACCTGAGCCTGGCGCACTATCGTCAGGAAGTGCATGTGGCCCTGGTGGGGATGTTCGGTGCGACAAGTAGCCACGTAGAGCAGCGTGCCGCCTGGGATATGGTGCAGCGCTATATGGATACCTCGCAGCCGCTGCCTGATACGCCATTGTGGGAAGAGTTCCGCCCGCTAGATCCCACATCACTGGAACATGATCGGCGCAGCGGGCGCCCGCCGCGCTACTGGCGGGATATGGACGATGAAACCTTTGCCCAGCAGGTACATGAGCATCAGGACAAACTGAATGCGTTCTACCGTTGATAGGACTAGGGCTGACTAAAGAGACTGGGTTTCCAGAGGGGGCAGTATCAAGGATTTTCGCGTATGAAAGAGGTTGCTCCTGCAGTCTATAGCCCTAGTGAATCGCCCCGGGTTTCATAGACACTTCCAGGCCCAATACTGAAGGCATCGCCAGGCACCTGCCTTAGTGCCTGGAGGCGGAGACGGCCAGCCCTGCATCAAGAGCGTCAGCCTGCGCGATAAAGTCTTTCGGACGAGGTTTCTGAAAGGTGCTCAGGTTGGCGAGTTTCCAGCGCAGGGCCGGCAACTGCTCGGCATGCGGACATTGCAGCAGTGACCAGTCGGGCTGCGCCCGGGGCAGCCCGCTCAGGAACTGCCGGTGGGCATCACTCAGCCGTAGCGCCAGTTCATTTCGCAGCCGGGCACGGGCCTCGCCAACATCGGAGAAGCCAAGCCCCATGGTTTCCAGGCTATGGGCGTACATCTTGCGCTACGGCATGGCGCTTGCGCAGACACCCGACCATTATTCAGGCGGCGTGGGGGCGTATCTCTTCGTAGCGCCCAGCCCGACGTGCTTGCTCAAGATCATAGGCGTTTTGCAGGCGCAGCCAGTAACCTTCGCTGGTGCCGAAGTAGCGCGACAGGCGAAGATCGGTGTCGGCGGTAATGGCTCGTGCGCCGCGGGTAATCTCACCGATCCGTGTAGCCGGTACGCTGATAGCGTTGGCTAGCGCATTCTTGGTGAGCCCCATAGGCTCGATAAAATCCTCTAGCAGGATCTCACCAGGATGTATGTTGGGTAGTTGCTGAGTCTTCATGATGCTCTCCTCAGTGGTAGTCGACGATTTCCACGTCATAGGCGTTGCCTTCTTGAAAGCGGAAGCAAAGTCGCCACTGATCGTTTATTCGTATGCTGTATTGTCCTCCGCGATCACCTTGAAGGGCCTCGAGGCGGTTTCCAGGTGGAATGCGAAGGTCATCAAGGCTGACGGCTGCATCCAGTTGGCGAAGTCTCTTGAGCGCGCTTCGCTGCATATCATGCGGCAATTTTCGGGAGAGCTTGCCGCGTATAATGCTGGCCGTCTCTTTATCCTTGACACTTTTGATCATTCTGATTTTCCCATTAGCTAGGCAGAAGTATAACGCAAGGCAGCATATGACGCAATGCGTTATATGTGCTGGCGTCTACTCCTCCCGCTCCGGCAGCGCCAACACTGGCGGGCGATTCAGCCACCCCTGACCTCCCAGCATTGACACCCGGCGCCCCTCGGCGGCATGATTCTGTGATGATCCGATTTCAACCGACACGCCGTATTCGCCAGTGGTGGCGCTCCTGATCAGGGGCGGCACGCTGACGAGTGAGAAATGCCGCCGTCAGGGCGGCATTTTTGTGTCTGCTGACTCCCTGCACGGCTGGCGCGGCCCCTGAGAGCACTGGGTAACGGCGCCGATTAGCGATAGCACACATCATAGGGAACACAGAGTCATGGCCATGTCCGTGCTGATGATCGATAACTACGACAGCTTCACCTACAACGTGGTGCAGTACCTGGCCGAGCTGGGGGCCGAGGTGCACACCTACCGCAACGACGCCATCACCATAGAAGAGATCGAGGCGCTGGCGCCGAGCCACCTGGTGGTCTCTCCCGGTCCGTGCACGCCCAACGAGGCGGGCATCTCGATGGCGGCCATCGAGCACTTTGCCGGCAAGCTGCCGATACTGGGCATCTGCCTGGGCCATCAGGCCATCGGCCAGGTCTACGGCGGCGAGGTGGTGCGTGCGCCCCAGGTGATGCACGGCAAGACCTCCAGGGTGCGCCACAGCGGCCACGGCGTGTTCGCCGGCCTCGAGGAGCCGCTGGAGGTTACCCGCTATCATTCCCTGGTAGTGGCCGCCGAGACCCTGCCCGAGTGCCTCGAAGTGACCGCCTGGGTGGATGAGGACGACGTAACCCCCGGCTTGATCATGGGCCTGCGCCACAAGACACTGGATATCGAGGGGGTGCAGTTCCACCCCGAGTCGATTCTGACGCGCCAGGGGCACGAGCTCCTGCAGAACTTTCTTTCACGTCGCGCCTAACGGAGACCGCCCCATGCAGATGCGAGAGGCCATCGACGCCGTCACGCGCGGCCAGAGCCTGACGTTCGACCAGACCCACGCGGTAATGCGCACCATCATGACCGGCGAGGCCACCGACGCCCAGATCGGCGGCTTCCTGATCGCGCTCTCCATGAAAGGCGAGAGCGCCGAAGAGATCAGCGCCGCCGCCCAGGTGATGCGCGAGCTGATGACCCCGGTAAGCGTGCACGGCGAGAACGTCGTCGACATCGTCGGCACAGGCGGCGACGGCGCCAACCTGTTCAACGTCTCCACCGCGTCCAGCTTCGTCGCGGCGGCGGGCGGCGCCCACGTCGCCAAGCACGGCAACCGCAGCGTCTCCTCCTCCTCCGGCAGCGCCGACCTGTTCGCCGTGGCCGGCATCAAGATCGAGCTCGACGCCGAGCAGGTCGCTCGCTGCATCGACCAGGTCGGGGTCGGCTTCATGTTCGCGCCGATGCACCACCAGGCCATGCGCCACGCAATCGGCCCGCGCCGCGAGATGGGCGTGCGTACCCTATTTAACATCCTCGGCCCGCTGACCAATCCGGCCGGCGCGCCCAACCAGCTGCTCGGCGTCTACGACCCCAAGCTGGTGCGGCTGATGGCCGAGGTGCTCAAGCGCCTGGGCAGCCGCCATGTGATGGTGGTCCACGCCGAGGATGGCCTCGACGAGATCTCGCTGGCCGCGCCGACCCGGGTCGCCGAGCTCAAGGAGGGCGAGATCGTCGAGTACACCATCGCCCCCGAAGACTTCGGCATCGAGCGCCAGGCGCTGACGCCGCTCAAGGTCGTCACCGCCGAGGACAGCCTGCGGCTGGTGCACGAGGCCCTGGCCGGCGACGGCCCCGCGGCGGATATCGTCGCCCTCAATGCCGGCGCCGCCCTTTACGTTTCCGGGATTGCCGATACGCTCAAGGAAGGGGTGGCCATGGCCCAGGACGCCCAGGCCTCCGGGCTGCCGCGGGAAAAGATGAAAGAACTGGCCGACTTCACCCGGGTGTTTGCCGACTGACGGCACCTCGAACCGCTGCCACGGGGATATAGCAAGATGACAAGCACACAGGGAATGCCCACCATCCTGGCGCAGATACTGGCGCGAAAGGATGAAGAGGTACATGAGCGTAGCCTGGCGGTGACCGAGACCGACCTGCTGGCGCTGGCGCGCCACCAGAGCGCGCCGCGCGGCTTCGTGAAAGCGCTGGATGAGCGTATCGAGGCCGGCGACCCGGCGGTGATCGCCGAGATCAAGAAGGCCTCGCCCTCCAAGGGCGTGATGCGTGAAGACTTCCGCCCCGGCGAGATCGCCACCAGCTACCAGACCGGCGGCGCCGCCTGCCTCTCGGTGCTCACCGACGCCGACTACTTCCAGGGCCATGAAGACTTCCTGATCGAAGCCCGCGAAGCCTGCGCGCTGCCGGTGATCCGCAAGGACTTCATCACCCACGGCTACCAGGTCAGCGAAGCCCGCGCCATCGGCGCCGACTGCATCCTGCTGATCGTCGCTGCGCTGGATGACGCGCGCATGATCGACCTCTACCAGCAGGCCGAAGCGCTGGGCATGGACGTCCTGGTGGAAGTGCACGACCAGCGCGAACTCGAGCGCGCCCTGCGCCTGGAGCTCTCGCTGGTGGGCATCAACAATCGCGACCTGCACACCTTCGACACCCGCCTGGAAACCACCTTCGAGCTGCTCAGCTATATCCCCGAAGGCGTGACCGTGGTCACCGAGTCCGGCATCCACACCCGCGACGACGTACTGCGTATGCGCGAGCACGATATCCACGGCTTCCTGGTCGGCGAAGTCTTTATGCGTGAAGAGGATCCCGGCGAAGCCCTGCGGCGGCTGTTCTTCTAAGCGCAGCCACCACCAGCAAGCACATCCAATAACGGGCAGCCCAGGCTGCCCGTTGTCGTAAGTTAGCCATCACTTACGCCCCGCGCCCGCCATAGCCACACCCCAAGCATCACCCGCGAACAGCGTTGATAAGCCACAGCTTATACGCTTTGCGGGTATGACTAACCCTGCCTAGTATGAGGTCTTAAGGCCGCTGAGACGGCGTGTAGTAACAATTTTGTACGTAAGGGACTACCGCATAAACACATTATGCAGTCTCGGGGCGGTAGCGTGCCTAACGATTTCCCATCGACGGGGATATAGCATTGATCACCGGCATCAACCACGTCACCTTGGCCGTCAGCGACCTCGAACGCGCATTCGCCTTCTATACCCAGGTGCTAGGCCTCACACCCCTAGCGAAATGGCAGCGAGGCGCCTACCTACAAGCCGGCGATGACTGGATCTGCCTCTCACTGGATGCCGACGCACGCATCGCTCCTCATCCCGATTACACCCATCTCGCCTTTTCAGTAACAAGCCAAGCCTTCAACGACGCTGCAGACGCCATCCGTGCCAGCAACGCCCCCATCTGGAAGCACAACAGCAGCGAAGGGGACTCCCTCTATTTCCTTGATCCCGATGGGCACAAGCTCGAGATCCACAGTGGCGATCTCAACAGCCGCCTGGCGGCACTCAAGGAACGGCCCTACGACGGGCTGGAGTGGTTTGTTCAACAGCAAAAGGATGATTGAAACCTTCAAATGCAGCACGCTCGCGAATTGTGCATAGGCTGCCTAGCTATGCTTAGCCTTATGAAATATCAATGGGTTAGGTGCAAAGCGGCAGGCTAGATAAGATTATTGAACGTGCAAGTATGTTCATCCAATATCAGGATGTGCAGTCCAATCACTGTTGGGCGGAAAGCAGCATGAAGGAGAGTTTTTAATGAGCTGCATGATTTGTGGGCGTGACCCCACAATAAAATCCCATCTCATACCAAAGACCCTTGCCCGAGAGGTGCAAGTGGGAAAAGCACATGCGTACGCTAGAAACTCAGATGACTTTGATCATACCCAATCGGGAATATATGAGCGCAACATACTATGTAAGGATTGCGACAACGAATTGGGCAAGTGGGAAAACATTGCAGCGAAGGCATTTCGACAGATTAGGGAAGAGTCCAAAGGCGACTCATTGGGTGAGTACAAACTAAAAGACGTTTCAGGTGATGAAATCTTACGATTTATCGCTGGACTACTTTGGAAATATAGCGTCGCCTCAACAGAGAACGGAAGAATTGACCTGGGGCCCTACCAATATTTGATGGAGGGGTTAGCGTTTTCGCTTCAACAGATACCCAGCAGCATCGATGCTTTGGTGTGTCGGCTAAGACGTCACGTGGGTGACGATGATGTTTTTGCATACCGTGCGCCGAAGCCTGATAGGCAGGAGGGTGTGAACGGCTACCGAGTACTGGTCGGTGGCATGTTCATCTTTGTGAAAACAGACAAACAAAGCCCGAAGGGTGGTGCCCTAGAAAGAAGTGCTATTCGAGGTAAATCTGATCTTCCTTACGTCTTGCTACGGGCACAGGACTCTGAAGAATACCGATTATCGGCGGAGTTAGCTCATGAAGGCCTGTTATCGGATTTTCTCGATAAGCATGATGGTCAGTAATGGTGAGGCCGGGGCTATGGATAATTCCGCCCAACAAGTGAATCAAGCCGACCAATTTTCCGCTGCCGCTCCAAATTGGCGGCTTATTCAAGGCGTTAGCCAATAGAATGGAGGTCAAGCTTTGGAGAAGGTTTGGAAGGATCCCGTCTGGAGTTCGGTAATTGCGGGAATAATCCTTGCCGTTATTCTTGGTATAGGGCAGCTTTTCTTTGGACTCTGGGGATATGTAGCTATAGGTGCAAGATGGTTTTGGTCGACTATTACCACTGACGTTCCAATACCGCTTTGGCTCCTCATAACAGGTGTTCCTATCCTCATCTTGTTCATCCCGGCAATTACCAGGCTGAGTCCAGGCAAGGAGCCAAATTTCACAAAGTACACGCGTGACCATATTTTAGGAATTGACTGGAGCTGGAAGTGGATTCCGCCGAACAAATTCCGAGCTGACTACAAGTTTGATGAGCTAACGCCTCGCTGTCCAAGCTGTAAGTCCGTATTGAATATTGATGATTATGATGGCCGTCTTGTCTACTGCATCAACGACTCGTGCAAGTGGCAATGGCCTCTGGCATCGCAACGATATGCTTACCATCATGTAGGTCATCGATCTGATGCAATCGATCACTCATCAAAGATAGACGAACGAGTAAGGAAAGAGATTGATCGAAAATTGCATACCGGAGAGTGGGCGAATGGCTAACAATTGCAGGCACAGCGACGGCTTTTTCGTTGCGGCTACGCCTTCACTACAAAGCCGCACGTGCTGCGGGCGTTAAAAGTAATTCACCATCAAACTAAGGAGAAAACCGTGGCGTTAGCACAAGAAATCTACAACCATGGATTGCACCCTTCTGTCGAGGGACTCAACTTCGACCGAATCAAGTGGAAGCTTTGTGAATCTGGCGAAGCAAAAATGACGAAAGAAGAGTGTGATCTGGCTGAGCAGGAATATAGGCGCTACTTAACACTGAAAAAATTATATCCCGGTGTTGAGCTGGTTCCCAATAAACTGCTTGATGAATTTTGGCATGCTCACATCTTAGATACGGTGGCTTATCATGCAGATTGTGATGCAGTATTTGGCTTCTATCTGCATCACTTTCCGTACTTCGGAATTTACGGAGAGGAAGATTACCAGAACTTGGTTTCGGCATTTGATAAAACGAAGGAGCTTTATGAGCTTCACTTTGGGGAGTATCCCGAGCGATTAGACAATGCGGCCCGTTGTGAAGATCATCCCTGTCATGTTCCATCGGAATGCGCATGTCGTGCTCCGGGAACCTGCAAGTAACTTTTAACAAGTAGCTCCACCGGAAAAACACTCGCTGCGCTCCTATTTTCCGGTGAGCTATGCGTTAGCTCTCTGAGATGGCAAGAGCGACTTATCGTAGTTAATCATCCTGTCAGGATGAACGAGGGTGGATATTTGAAAAATCGATTTATAAAGACAGAAAATCTGCCAGACAGTTTATGGTGTGATAAGTCTGAAAATATTATACTTCCAACTCAGCTGGTCAATCTATGGAAAGGGCTGTTGAATGAAAATTCACTTTTGGACTTGGCTCAGGAAAAGGCTCCTAAGGGTTTTGAAGGGGGTATATCCAAAGAGGATACCGATAAGCATCTTGCTTGGCGTTATAATGGGTCGTGCGCGCGAGTAATTTTGTCTTTATTAGATCCTAAGGCAAAGCTTTCAGAAGTTTCTGATGCTTATGCTTCAATATTTGCAGGAAATAAGGTTTTTGTCGCAGATCTTCCAAGCGGCTCTGGCGCAGCAACTGTCAGTATACTTTGCACCCTGTATGAACTTAGAAAAAATAACATACTTCCACGTCACCCGCTAGAAGTTACTATTATGGCTGGAGAAATATCTGAAAGTGCTAGAGTGTATTTACAAAAACAGCTAGAAGATTTGAAAGGGGTTATTGAAGATCAAGCAATATGGATAAATTTCGAAATATTGGAATGGGACACCTTAAGCAAGGTAAGTACAGTTGATTTAATAAAGAGAATGACTCTTTTAAGTCAGGATTGTCATGCAAGAATGCTCTTGCTGACAAATTTTACAGGTTTCCTTGAGAGCTCTGGTAACTGGAAAAGGGCTAAACCTCAATTTGATGACATTTTCTTACATAGCAGAGATTCTTTGAGTACTGCGATTTGGATTGAACCTCAAAGAACAAATGTAGTCCCCTTCTTTGCTAGAGCTATCAAGTGGCTCAAGGAATCATTTAAAAACTTGATTGGAGAGCAATCAGAATTAGAAGATTCAAGTTGGTATGCACGGACAGAAGCAATGTGTAAGCAACCAATTAAAGAAGGAAGCTTTCCTGTGAGATTGACTGTTATGAGGTTTGACCTTCCTGTTGAGGCTCAAGGATGAGTACCGAACTTGCGGTTAAGGCTCTTAATCAATATCGCAGGAGGGATATCTTCCCATATCTTGCGCTTCGGTATTATGTAGAAAGTTCTGTTGGACGGCAAAACCGATGGATTAGAGATGTCTGTACTAGGCTTGCGACTCAAAATGAGAGTCTTGGATATTTAAGGATGTATCATTTTAAAGATATTTCTGAGGATAAATTTATACACAGAGATATATATGTTCCGGCACCAAGCGAAGCTTTGGCTGAAGTCGCGTTAATTACAGAGCTTTCTAAACATGAGGTATTCATCCCCAAGCCTTATGTTTATAGCTACCGGTTATCTTCTAATAAAGAAAAAAGTGGGGTATTCAAGCCATACTTTGATGGTTTCAGAGAAAGGCACAAATCTATATCGGATTCGTGTTGGGAAACCGAAAATGGTGTAGTTCTCTACACCGATATTAAAAAATTTTATCCAAGTATAACTTCAGTGGATGCCGTAGCAGCTTGGAAGGGAGCGTGCCAACAGTCTGAATTAAATGGCGATTACGAGCGCCTTGGCCTTAGGTTACTTGAAAATCACATGAAGGTCTGCGAGCAGGATGGAACTGGAAAGGGATTATTAACTGGTCCGACGTTTAGTCATCTGATCGCTAATTTATTACTTGATCGTATTGATCAGGAAATGAATGAGATTTCAAATGGAAACTATTGGCGGTATGTTGATGATGTTGTTTTCGTGGGCACTATTAAACAAGTTTCTTTGTTGAGAGAAAAACTCGAATGGAAATTTAATGAGCTCAACCTAGTGCTTCATGATGGAGATAAGGATTTTCATGTGTCATGTGAAGAATGGCTTGAGGGGGAGTTTGATTTTGACAACTCTATTGGGAGCGAATGGGTTTCCTTGATAAGCGATGTAAAGAGGTTTTTGCTTGCAAACCCATTAAAAAAGGATGCGTTACAACAAAGCTTCCAGAAGAATAATATTCGAATCCCTGTTGTTGATTATTCGGATGCCGTTAAAGATTCAAATTACTTACAGAGATTTCAAGACTGGATGCGTAAGTATAAGTGGGCAACTAAGTCTGTAAAATCAATAACTATAAATGGTTTGCTAACTCAAGCAAGGAATTGCGAGGCGTCTTTTTCTGTAAGATTGGCGGACTTGTTGACTGAAGATAGTTCGTCTTCACCATATGCTAAAAAGAGAATAACCCCAAAGCTTAGATACTTGTCAGGGAGACTTCTTTACTTATCTGGCAGGGAAAATTTAGGTCGATTCGGGGAAATGCTAATAAATCGGCCAGACATGTATTTAATAGCTAAGATAATGGAAGCAGTTGCTTCTAGGGACTTTACGGATGTTTTGTCTATGGGCGTAAATGCCACTCACTCAGCAGCTCAACTTGTTCGAGCTGAAGGAAACGAACCTGTTCGGATAGATAATGATATTGATTTATGTCCTGTAGTGGAACAATCTTTGGCTGTCCTGGTAATTAACGGTGTGCAGCATAATTACGAGACAATAAATACAGAGTTGATGCAACTGGCTTCAGCTGCCGGCATTAAAGACCTTATGAAGTCAAGAAATGGCTTTGTTAGGGAGTTTGCGTGTCTTCATGGGCTTAGCGAATCAAGACATCAAAGTTATTTGGATAGTAGTTTTGATAGGGATGAAGAGCTAGCTATGGATGTATTAAATCAGTTACAAAGGTCTAGTCATTGCTAGTAGAGCTAACAAGTTGCTGCACACGGAAAAATTACTCGCTGCGCTCCCAATTGTCCGGTGAGCAAGGCGTTAAGCATCAATGATGATATGCGTAGGTGCTAATATGCTTACTGATCCAACAAACTTTCAGATTCTATTTTACATAATCAGCCCCATAGCTACCTTTCTTGCGGTAGCTGTTGCGTATCTAGCAGTTTATCGGCAGTCAAAACCAAACGTAATCGCACATTATGAACCAAGTAACGATGCTGGCTCAGTGATAGATCTTGTCATATGTAACCATGGCGGTGGTACAGCTAGAGATGTAATCTTTTCGAATCCTATCCCTATTAATTGCTGGGGGATTAAAGGACCGAGCGACATAGATAGATCAAGCTTCTTGAATATAAAGATTCCGATATTGGCGCCAGGGAAAGCATTGAGGTATCAAGCTGGGCAGTATGGGGGCTTGCTTTCGGAACTTCGTGACGAAGTTCCTGTTGAGATCACGTATAGCTATATGACTCCCTTGCGCAGAAAAAAGAACGGCAAAGATGTATCAGTACTTGATGTTAAGTACATGGCACAGATGCATGCGGGCAATAGCCCTGCGTATGACTTAGCCGATGCAATGAAGGGACGAAATAATACAATTTTTTTAAAGACAAATAAGAGCCTGGATGTGATTAGCAAGCAACTAGGCAATATAGCATCAATTTTGGAACGCAAGAACAATATTGAAAATAAAAAACCCTAACCAGGCGCTGCACCGGACAATGGAGTTCCCCCACTTCAGTGGACACGCATCGATAACTCCCCAACAGGAGAGAACCGATGCCCGAGATGATCGCGGGGAAGAAAACGCTGCGATACAGTACTGAGTTCAAAGTCGAGGCAGAGTGTACAGTGATGGTATTTACTTGGGATCTGCCTTCGCGAGTTTCTTCTTGAGAGCCCAACATGAACCTGCGCCCAGCCACCACCGCCGACATTGAAACTCTATTCGATATCCGCTGCTCGGTCACCGAGAACCACCAGTCGCGCGATGAGCTGGCGGGGTTGGGGATCACCGTGGAGAGCGTTGGGGAGATGGTGGCAAGCGACGACTACGTGACCACCATTGCCGAGGTCGAGTGTCAGGCGGTGGGGTTCTCGATGGCGCAGGTCTCCGAGGGGTATGTCTTTGCCTGCTTTGTGCGCCCAGGGTTTCATGGCCAAGGCGTTGGCGGGGCATTGATGAGGGCGGCGGAGGAGGGCTTGCGGCGTGCCGGGGTCAAGCAGGCGTGGCTGTCGACCAGTGAGGATGAGGGTTTCCGAGCGCCTGGCTTCTATCGGCACCTAGGCTGGGTCGATAGCGGCTACCTGGAAGACGGGCAGATCCGTTTTACCAAAGTCCTCGCCCCCTAAGTCGCGTTGCGAAGTAAGCTGCTAACGCTTATCGAGAGAATAACCCCATCAAGGACGAGCCACGGATGAAGAGACGACTTGCAGGAATCTTGCTGCTGCTTTTGCTACCCACCGCGGCGCTAGCGGCAGAGCTTTGGGGGCCTGCCAGCGCTGGAATGACGATTGACGAGATCATGGATGTCGTCGATGACGCTTACCGCATAGAGGAACTGGAGGAGAATCGCTTGACGACCGGCGCGGTGGAAGCGGTGCGCCGAGATGATGCCGAGCTTGAGGGCGAGGCCTACACGCAGCGATTCTTCTTCCTCAACGGGCGGCTTACCCAGGTGACCATGAGGCTGAACGACACGCGTGATTTCGATTCCATGCTGGAATTCGTAGAGTCGCTGACGGAAACAATGCGCGATCAGTACGGTAAGGAAGCCGACTCAGAGGTAAGGGCATCCGGGCCGATACGCCAAGCGACGGTGAGCTGGATCGACGGCAATCGCCGGATCAGCATCTTCCTGATGTCCCAGGGGCCGGACGATTCGTTGTTGAATGTGAACTACCAGGTATACGCTGGCAATTGATGCCGATACGCGATGCTGTCCACCAACACACCTCATACCACTCACACTGGAGCAACCGCCATGTTCACTGGCCTGAGCGCCTTTCCCCTGACGCCCCTCAACGCCAACGGTATCGACGAGCCGGCGTTCGCCCGCTTGATCGAGCGGCTGGTGGCGGCCAGGGTCGATTCGATTGGGGCGCTGGGTTCCACCGGCAACTACGCCTATCTATCGATTGCCGAGCGCGGTCGCGTTGCGCGGCTGGCGGTGGAGCACGCCGGCGATACGCCGGTGATGGTGGGTATTGGCTCCGTGCGCACCCGCGACGTGCTGGCGTTGGCGGAGGAGGCCCAGCGGGCGGGGGCCAGCGCGGTGATGCTGGCGCCGGTGTCGTATCAGCGGCTGTCGGATGAGGAGGTGTACGGGCTGTTCGAAGACGTGACGCGGGCGCTGTCGGTGCCGCTGTGCGTCTACGACAACCCGGGCACCACGCACTTCACCTTCAGCGATGAGCTACACGGCGAGATTGCGCGGCTGCCCAACGTCGCGTCGATCAAGATCCCCGGGGTGCCGAACGACCCCGCCGAGGCCAAGGCCCGGGTCGAGCGGCTGCGGGCGCTGATTCCCGCCCATGTCACGATTGGCGTCAGCGGCGATGCGCTTGGCGCCATGGGGCTGAATGCCGGCTGCGAGGCGTGGTATTCGGCGATTGGCGGCACCTTCCCCAAGACGATGCTGACGATCACCCGCGCGGCCCAGGCCGGCGATGCCGAAGAGGCGCTACGCCTGTCGGATCGATTGCAGCCGCTGTGGCAGCTGTTCACCGAGACCGGCGGCAGCCTGCGGGTGACGGCCGCGTCGGCAGAGCTGCTGAGGCTGGTCGAGGCGCCGTGCCTGCCACGGCCGCTCAAGGCGGTAGACGGTGAGGCGCGCAGGCGGCTAGCAGCGCTGATCGATGAGTTGGCGCTTGCCTAACGGCGCGAAGATGCGCAGCGCGGCGACAAGCACAAGGGGCAGCCTAGATGGCTGCCCCTTGTGGTTTTTGCCTCCTGAGTGGGTGCTCGCTTACTCCTCGGCGTGCAGGTAGGTGAAGTAGTGGGCCATGGCCTCGATGTCCTCATCAGGCACACCGCGCATCACGTCGATCATGGTGGTATCGGGGCCGCCACGGGTGCGCTCGCGATAGGCCACCATGGCCGCCACTAGGTAGTCCTCGCGCTGGCCGGCGAGGCGTGGCATCTGCTCGCGGCCGCGGTAGTCGGACTGGTGGCAGCTGGCGCAGCGCTGCTGCGCGGCGAGTTCCTGGCCGCGGGACTTGAGCTCAGGGTCGGGGTCACCTTCGGGCGCGGCCACCGGCTGCTCGTGATAGTAGGCCGCCAGGGCCTGTATCTCTGCATCCGGCAGGCCCCGGGCCTGGGGCGTCATTACCTCGTTCTGCCGCAGCCGTTCGCGAAAGTAGATCATCTGGTTGACGATGGTCAGCTCGGGCTGGCCGGCAAGCGACGGCGTGCCGGCCTGCTGGGAGTTGCCGTCGCTGCCGTGGCAGGCGCCGCACACCTGCACCTGCTCTTCGAAGGGCAGGCCCACCGCCGGGGCTTCCTCGGCGGCGGCGGGCGCGGCGATGCCCAGGGCGGCAGCGCCGCCCCAGGCCACGAGAGCGCGCCGCCAGGGCGCGCGTCGGGTTGACCGCATCGGCCTCACTCCTCCACGTAGTCAGGCGTTTCGTAGCTGATGCGGTAGATGGCGCCGTTGTACTCATCGGCCACCAGCAGCGCGCCGTCGGGCATCTGCAGCACGTCCACCGGGCGGCCGGCGAAGTCGTTCTCGCGCGGGTCGAGCAGGCCGACCATGAACGGGGAGATGGCAGCGCGCTCGCCGTCGTCGGAGATATGCGCGACCTGAATGTCGTAGCCGACGCTCAGGGTGCGGTTCCAGGAGCCGCGGCGGGCGATGAACATGGCGTTCTGATACGACTCGGGGAACATCTCGCCGGTATAGAAGCGCATGCCTAGCGGCGCGCTGTGGGCGCCGAGTAGCGCCGCGGGCAGCACGATGTCGCTGCAGCTGCCCTGGTCGCCGCGCTCGGGGTCGGCCACACCGTGGCCGTGGCAGAACGGGAAGCCGTAGTGGTCGCCGCTCTCCGCCAGCCGGTTGAGGGTGTCCTGGGGGCCGTGCTCGCCGAGCCAGTCCTGGGCGTTGTTGGTGAACCACAGCTCGTCGGTCTCGGGGTGGAAGTCGAAGCCGACGCTGTTGCGCACGCCGCGGGCCTCCACGCGCATATCGGAGCCGTCGGGCTCGAAGCTGTGGATGGTGGCGTGGGTGTCTTCGTCGACGTCGCAGCCGTTGCAGGGCGCGCCTACCGGCACGTAGAGCCGGCCGTCGGGGCCGAAGGCGAGGAATTTCCAGCCGTGGTGCTCGTCGTCGGGCAGGCCGAAGGCGTCGGTCAGCTCCTCGGGCTCGGGCACGTCGCCGCCGTTGGCGAGGTGCGATTCGATGTCGTCATAGCGCAGGATGCGGTTGATCGCCGCCACGTAGAGGCTGCCGTCCTTGAAGGCCACGCCGTTGGGCTGGGTCAGGCCCTCGGCGATGATCACGTGCTCACGCTCCTCGCCGTCGTCGTTGTCGAGCACCGCATAGACGCGGCCGATGCCGCGGGTGCCGATGAACAGGGTGCCGTCGTCGCCGCGGGCCATCATCCGCGCCCCGGGCATGCCGTGGGCCCAGATCTCGGCGCTGAAGCCGTCGGGCAGGCGGATGTGGTCGAGGGGAATGTCCTCCTCGGCGGTCACGGTCAGCGGCGTGGCGTGGGGCGCTAGCGGCGAGTCGGCCATGTCGGACGAGCGACCCTGGGCCCAGGCGGGCTCATGGTCGTCGGCGATGGCGCTGCTCATACCAACGCCAAGCAGCAGGCTGGCGGCGGTGACGGCTACGGTGAGGGGCATCAGACGTGAGTGTGTCATGGCTGGCGATCCTTCTTAATTATGATTATGTCGCACGGCGAGGTGCCGCCAGCTCAGTCTAGTCGCTCCTTGAGGAAAAGGTGATAGCCTTGGGCTGTTGTTCTGATAGTGCTAGCCAATGGTGGCTCGGCTGGCGTGGTGCGGCGCCAGCAGGCGCAGCACTATCGACCGGAGAGCCACATGATCAGCGAGAGCACCACGCTGACCAGGATCATGGTGGTGATGGGGAAGAAGAATGAGAAGCCCTCGCGGCGCACGGCGATGTCGCCGGGCAGCTGGCCGAAGGGCAGCTTGGAGAGCCACGGCCAGAGGATGCCGATGGCGACGATGATCAGGCCAATGAGGATCAGGGTGCGCGACATGCGGCCTCCTGTGCGTTCCTGGGGCGTTGAGGCTTCGACGGCAAGCGGCCCGCGGTGAGTTCCCGTGGGCCACCACATTTGGTGATCACCGCGAAGCTTTGCGGCAATTTTGGAGCCGCGAAGCGGTGGAAAAATTGCCCTGCAACAGCGGCTGGTTATGTATTATTCGTAGTGGCTCCAGAGCCTGAGAACTTTTACCACTCGCTCGTCTTCGAGCACTTGGTAGACCAGACGATGCTGAATATTGATGCGGCGAGAGTAGGCCCCCGCAAGATCGCCGATGAGCTTCTCAAACGGTGGCGGCTTGCGGTATGGATCTTCCGCTATCAGTGTCAATAGTTCCTGAGCTTTTGGTTTAAGGCCGCTGGAAGCCAGCTTCTTTGCATCTTTCTGGGCTTGCTTGGTGTAAACCAACTTCCATGTCACCAGTTCAGCTCCTCATCACATTCGTCCACGGGGGTATCGATCCCCTCTCGAATAGACTCCCGCATACCAGGCACGGAAAGGAGGTAGAGTGTTTCCTGAATCGCCGACCAATCCTCTTCGGATACCAAGACCGCTTTGTTCCGCTTGCCCATGATGACGATCGGCTGATGGGACTCGGCAGTTTCGTCAATCAACCGATAAAGGTTGCTGCGCGCCTCAGTTGCTGTGATGCCCGTCATGACGCACCTCTTGCGTGTTTGATTTTTCACCAAGTGTACGCTTTAGGGTACGTACGTCAAGACGAACGCTTTTTGTAAAATTGGCTGGCCTGGCGACAGATGCACGTTCACCCTGTGCAGACCGGTGCCTATCATGGGCATGGCAAAGAGTGCTTCCAGATAGCGGTGGCTGTCCCAGTCAATTAGTGGCGTTGCTATTGAGCGCAACGAGGAGACCGTACCGGCGGTGGCCGGTACGGTTGGGGGAGAGCTAGCGCTTACTCGTCTTCACTGAAGGGCAGTGATGAGTGGTGCAGCACGATCCGCAGTTCGCCTTCGTCGTCCAGGTGGTAGCCCCAGGACTTGTCCACGGTGGTGGTGTTGCCGTCGGCATCGAGGATCGAGACGTTGCCCATGGTCATGGCGACATCGCCGCTGATCAGGATGGCGGCATTGTCGACGCTGACTTCCTGCCAGCCCTTCAGGGCGAAACCGCTGTCGTCACTGTATTCGTCGCTATGGCCGACGAAGTACGCCAGCGCGCCTTCCGGGGTGGTGCGGAAGGTCTGTGGAGCGGCAGCCAGGGTCGGCTTGAAGAGCACCTCGCCCATGTCGTAGCCGTAGGCGCTGTCGATCACCTCGCGGGCCAGCTCGCGGGCGGCGTCGATGCCTTCTTCCTCGTAGGCGTTGGAGATCGCGACCAGCGCGTCGCCCCAGGCCCGCTGTGCCTCCAGCACCTGCTCTTCGCTGATGTCGCCACCCAGGTGCGTGACCGGCGCGGCACTTGCCAGGCCGGCGGTGCCCAGGCTGAGGCCGAGGGCGGTCGCGGTAACCAGTGTCTTTATGTTCATCGTTCATCTCCTGTCGCTAAGCGGGTTAGGGCTAATGGAAAAGCCCGGCCAGCGTAACGCAGGCTGCACTGCGTTCCGATCGACGCGGGATGAACAAGCAATGCCGCCAGGATTAACACAAGGTGAACGCTCAGGCCTCCAGCCGGTAGCCGAAGCCGCGTTGGGTGGTGATCAGCGACTCTTCGGTGTCTCCGTCGTCCAGCTTGCGGCGCAGGCGCCGGATATAGACATTGACGACATTGGTCAGCGGATCTTCGTGGGCGCCCCATACACTGGCCAGGATCCGTTCGCGGCTGAACAGCTTGCCGGGCGCGGACATCAACAGCTCGAGGATGGCGAGTTCCTTCGGGGTGAGATCGATCCGCCGGCCGCCGCGGGTGACACGCCGCTGGTCGCGATCGAGCACCAGGTCGCCAACGCTGACGATGCGCTGCTCGGCGCTGGCGTGCCCCGCGTGGCGTCGTGAAATGGCGCCGAGCCGGGCCAGCAGCTCCTCGAAGGCAAACGGCTTGACCAGGTAGTCGTCGGCACCGGCCTCGAGCCCTGAGACGCGGTCCTCGACGCTGTCGAGGGCGGTCAGCATCAGGATCGGGAAGGTCACCCCGGCGGTGCGCAGGTTGCGGCATACTTCCAGGCCGCCGATATCCGGCAGCAGGCGGTCCAGGATGACGACAGGCGGCGAGGCGGTCACGCCGTCGCGTGCCGCCTGGACGAGATGCAGCAGTGCCGGTTGCCC
This sequence comes from Halomonas sp. 1513, assembly GCA_001971685.1. Classification (NCBI taxonomy): domain Bacteria; kingdom Pseudomonadati; phylum Pseudomonadota; class Gammaproteobacteria; order Oceanospirillales; family Halomonadaceae; genus Halomonas; species Halomonas sp. 1513. Next base: position 2,834,059 of record CP019326.1, on the reverse strand, counting down.
CTCGCTGAAGCTCTGTACCTGGTGGCCCTCGGCGGCCAGCCCGCGCTGCAAGAAGTCACGAATACGGGGATCGTCTTCGACGATGACGATATGCATGGTGATGGGCTCCGAGGTCAGGCCGACGAGGGCGAGGGGGCGGGGCTTTCGATGGCGGCGGCCTCGGGCATATGCACCGGCAGGCGCAGCAGGGCCAGGCATCCGCCATCGTCCATGCTCTCGAGTTGCAGCTGGCCGCCATGCAGGCGCATCAGCAGCATGGCGATGGCCAGCCCGACTCCCTGCCCGTCGGGGCGGTGGCGGCGCGCCTCGGCACTGCGGTAGCCGCGCTCGAAGACGCGTGATGCCTCCTGGGCCGCCAATCCGATGCCGTGGTCGCGGATGCGCAGCTCCCAGACGCTGCCGGCCTGGTGCTCGATTACCTGCGCCTCGACCCTGACTTGGCCGCCGGGATGCGAATACTGGACGGCATTGTCGAGCAGGATGCCGAAGACCTGCTGGAGGCGCTGGGCATCGCCGAGCAGCGTGGCCGTCTCCAGCTGGCCGGTGGTCACGCTGATGCCGCGCAGCCGGCCCAGGGTGGAGGCTTGGCCAATGGCATCGCGCAGCGGGCCAAGCGGGTCGAGGGGCTGGTGATGGATCTGCCACTCGGCGATATCGCTACGCGCCATGGTCAGTAGATCGCTGATGACGCCGCTCAGGTGAACGGCATCGCCGGCGATGCGCTGTAGTGCCTGGCGGTACTCGCTCTCGCTGCGCGGCTGGCCGCGCAGGGCGATCTCCGCCTCGCCGCGTATCGAGGTGGCCGGGGTACGTAGCTCGTGGCTGATGTCCTCGAGCAACTGCTGGCGCTGCTGGGAGAGCTGCCGGAGCCGTTCCAGGGCTTGTTCGAGCTCGCGGGTGCGTGTTTCCACCAGGTCTTCCAGGCGCTGCTGGCGGTCGCGCTCGGTACGCCGATGCTGATCCAGTTCGCTGGCCATGTGGTTGATATGCGCGGCGATGCGGCCGAATTCGTCCTGCAGGCTGTCGTCCAGGCGGTGGCTGAGCTCACCGCGCTGCAGGGCCTGGGCGCCGCGCATCAGCTCGCCGATGGGGCGACGCAGGGCACGGGCGAAGTGCCAGAACACCAGCATGATGATGGCGCTCAGGGTCAGCGTGGTCAGGATCACCGTGCGCACCAGCTGCTGGAGGGAGCGGTCGGCTTCGTTGCGCTGCTTGGCGAGCAGCGTGCGCTCCCGGGACAGGGTGTCGGCCATCATCAGACGCAGGTCGCGGCCTTCGAACTGGTTGAGGTCGCTGGCCTCGAGATCGAACGGGGGGACGCTCTCCTGGCTCTCCAGGGTGTCGAGGAACTGATCGAAGACGTTCAGCGCCGTCTGGCGCTCCTCGACCAGGCTGGCGGGCTGCTCCATCTCCACCAGGGCATGGTCGGCCAGGGTTTCGCTGAGCTGGTGAAGCCGCGCCAGGTGCGCACGCATCTCCTCGAGCAGCGCCTGGCGCTGCTCGAGGTCGGGGTTGGCGTCGTGTTGGGCGCGAGACAGCCAGGTCTGCAGCCGGTGCTTGCTGTCGGAGAGCGCCAAGAAACCGCTATGCAGGTCGCTGGAGAGGCGGCCGAGCTCGACTTTCTGCCGGGCGCCATCGATGGCCCACACGGCGATGCCGCCCTGGATCAACGCCAGCAGCGTGAGGGTGAACAGCGCAATTCCCAGGCGGCGTTGAAACATGGGCCATCGAACTCCGGTGATCTGCCGTCGCGTTTGTCAGTGCTGCTGGCGCAGCAGGCCGAGCAGCGCCTGCAGCGGGTGCGCCAGGGCCTGGTCGGAGAGGCGCTTGGCCTGGCTGCGGCACGAGTAGCCGGTGGCCAGCAGCTTGCCGGCGTTGGCCGGGTCCTCCACCTGAGCCTGCCACGAGAGCGCGTAGATCGCCTTGGAGGTCTCGAGGTTGCGCGCCTCGTGGCCGTAGGTGCCGGACATGCCGCAGCAGCCGGTATTGACTAGCTCCAGCTCCAGGCCGAAGGCGGCAAACACCTGCTGCCACGCCTTGGGGCTGCCCGGGGCGTTGGTGGCCTCGGTGCAGTGGCTGAGCAGCCGGTAGCCGGGGTCGTCCAGGGGCACGCCGCTGGGCGCCAGGCGGCGGGCGTTCGTCACCAGCCACTCCTGCAGCATCAACACCTCGGGCACGGCGTCCGCGCCCAGCGCTTTGACGTACTCCTGGCGGTAGGTGAGCGTCATCGCCGGGTCGATGCCGACCAGCGGCACGCCGTGCTCGGCCAGGGTGCGCAGGCGCTTGGCCTGCTTGGCGGCGGTGCGCTCGAAGGCGCCGAGGAAGCCCTGCACGTTGAGCGGCTTGCCGTTGGCCGAGTAGGGGGCGACGAACACCCGCACATCCAGGCGGCTGAGCAGCTCGACGATATCCATCACCAGCCTGGCCTCGAAGTAGCTGGTGAAGGCGTCCTGCACCAGCACCACGCTTCTGGCCTTCTGCGCTTCGGTGAGCAGCCCCAGCGCGGTGGGGGTGGCCTCGGCAACGCCCCAGGCGGCCAGCTGCTTCTTGAGGCTGGCGCGGGAGAGTCGCGGGCTGTCGACCATGCCGATGGGCCCGGCCAGCAGCCGGTCGACCAGGCGGGTGCCCAGCAGGCCGTTGTAGAGCGGTGCTACTCGGGCCAGGCTCGGCACCATGAACTCCAGCCCGCCGATCAGGTAGTCGCGCAGCGGGCGCAGGTAGCGGCCGTGGTAGACCTCGAGGAACTGCGAGCGGACCTGGGGGATATTGACCTTGACCGGGCACTGGCCGGCGCAGGACTTGCACGCCAGGCAGCCGGCCATAGCGTCGTAGACCTCGTGGGAGACGTCCGCCTCGCGCTTGCGGCGCAGGCTGTTGAGGCTGCGCTTGGGCAGGTCCTTGATAAACCCCCAGGCGCCCTCGGCCTTCTTCTTGCGCGCCTCCTCGACCAGGTCGATGCCGGCGGCGTCCTGCTGGCGCAGCCATTCGCGGATCAGGCTGGCGCGGCCCTTGGGCGAGTGCACCCGCTCGCGGGTGGCCTTCCACGACGGGCACATGGCGTCATCGGGGTCGTAGTTGTAGCAGGCGCCGTTGCCGTTGCAGTACACCGCCGCGTTGTAGGCCTGCCACACCCGCTCGTCGATGGTACGGTCGAGCTCGCCGCGGGTGGTCACGCCGTCGACGGTGAGCAGGCCGGGGTCGACGAGCCTTACCGCTTCTTCGGGTACGTCGCCGGTGGCCGGTGCTGGAGCGGCCGGCGTCGCGATCTTGCCCGGGTTCAACTGGTTGTGCGGGTCGAAGGCCGCCTTGACCCGCTGCAGGCTGGGGTAGAGCTCGCCGAAGAACTTGGGCGCGTACTCGGAGCGCACGCCTTTGCCGTGCTCGCCCCACAGCAGGCCGTGGTACTTGTGGGTCAGCCCGGCGACCTCGTCGGAGAGCTCGCGGATCAGCGTCGCCTGTTCGGGGTCCTTCATGTCGATGGCCGGGCGTACATGCAGCACCCCGGCGTCGACGTGGCCGAACATGCCGTAGTCGAGGCCGCGGGCGCTGAGCGCGTCGCGCAGCTCGCCGATGAAGTCGGCGAGGTGCTCCGGGGGGACCGCAGTATCTTCGATGAAGGGGATGGGGCGCTTCTCGCCCTGGGCGTTGCCGAGCAGGCCCACCGCGCGCTTGCGCATGGCGTAGACGCGCTTGATCGCTTCGCGGCCGACGGCCTGGGTGTAGCCGAGCCGCTCGACGCTGGTGTCATCCTGCAGGTGCTGGCAGAACGCCTCGACCCGCGCCGCCAGGCGCTCGGGGTCGTCGTCGTTGAACTCCACCAGGTTGATGCCGCGTACCGGCGTCTCGCCGCTGGGGAAGAACTCCGCCACGCTGTCCCACACGAAGTCGTCCATCGCCAGCAGCAGCACGGTGTCGTCGACGGTCTCGATGGAGGTGGGGCGGTCCTGCGAGCCGTCTTCATCGCCCATCAGCGCCTTGGCGTCGCGCAGCGCGTGCATGTAGTCGGCGTAGCGCACGTTGACCAGGGTGGCGTGCTTGGGGATCGGCAGCACGTTGAGCACCGCCTCGTTGAGCAGGCCCAGCGAGCCCTCCGAGCCGCACAGCAGGCTGTTGATATCCAGCCGGCCTTGGGCGTCTCTCAGGTGGGCCAGGTCGTAGCCGGTCAGGCAGCGGTTGAGCGGCGGGAACTTGGCCGCGATCAGCTCGCGCTGGGTGTCGATGATCTCGCGGGCGGTGCGGTAGGCGCGGCCGGTGGCGTCGTCGCGGGCGCACAGCGCCTCGAGCTCGGCGTCGTCCACCGGGCGGCTGGTCAGGCGCTCGCCGCCGAGCAGCAGGGTGTCGAGCTCGAGCACGTGGTCGCGGGTCTTGCCGTAGGTGCAGCTGCCCTGGCCGCTGGCGTCGGTGGAGATCATGCCACCGATGGTGGCGCGGTTGGAGGTTGAGAGCTCCGGGGCGAAGAACAGCCCGTGGGGCTTGAGGGCGGCGTTGAGCTGGTCTTTGACCACCCCGGCCTGTACCCGCACCCGGCGGTTCTCGACGTCGATGTCGAGAATCCGGTTCATATGCTTGGAGACGTCCACCACCAGGCCGTCGGTGAGCGACTGGCCGTTGGTGCCGGTGCCGCCGCCGCGCGGCGTGAGCACCACTCGGCGATGCTCTACCTGGCCGGCGAGGTGGGCGATGCGCTGCAGGTCCTCGGCGCCCTTGGGATAAAGCACCGCCTGGGGCAGGCGCTGATAGATCGAGTTGTCGGTGGCCATCACCGTGCGGTTGGCGAAGTCCGGGGCGATCTCGCCCTCGAAGCCGGCCGCCTTGAGCGCCTCGAGGAAGCGCAGGTAGTGGTCGTCGAGGGCGGGCAGGGTGTCGGGTGCAGCGGTATCCAGTCGAGCGATCATCGGTGATATCAAGCCATCGGTCGCGGGCGTCGGCCGTATTGGCCGCGCGGGCTGTTGGAGTCGTGCCACTACTTTACCCGAGGCGGGGGCGGGTCGCACCCTGGCGCCCGCCGGCGGCGTGGTGAAAGGCCGGGCTTTTCCCTACAATAAGCGCCTGATTGGCGTTTACCCCCACCACCGAATTGCGACGGACAGGATTCCATGCTCGATCCGAAACTGCTGCGTGGTGACCTCGAACAGGTTGCCCAACGACTGGCCACGCGTGGCTTTACCCTCGATACCGCGCGACTCGAGGCGCTGGAATCCCGGCGTCGCGAGATCCAGACCGAGACCGAGACCCTGCAGAACGAGCGCAACACGCGCTCCAAGGCGATTGGCAAGGCCAAGGCCTCCGGTGAGGACATCCAGCCGCTGCTCGACGAGGTGAGCGACCTGGGCGACCGCCTGGACGCCGCCAAGGCGCGCCTGGCCGAGGTGCAGGCCGAGTGGGATGCGCTGGTCGTGGGGCTGCCCAACCTGCCCCACGAGAGCGTGCCCCAGGGCGAGAGCGAAGAGGAGAACGTCGAGTTGCACCGCTGGGGCACGCCGCGGACCTTCGACTTCGAAGTGCTCGATCACGTCGACCTGGGTGCCAAGTGCGCCAACCTCGACTTCGAACTGGCGGCCAAGCTGACCGGCTCGCGCTTCGCGGTGATGCGCGGCGAGATCGCTCGCCTGCACCGCGCGCTGACCCAGTTCATGCTCGACACCCAGACCCTCGAGCACGGCTATGAAGAGTGCTACGTGCCCTACATGGTCAACGAGGCGTCGCTGACCGGCACCGGCCAGCTGCCCAAGTTCGGCGAAGATCTGTTCAAGCTCGACGACGAGCGCGGCTTCCACCTGATCCCCACCGCCGAGGTGCCGCTGACCAACTTCGCCCGCGACGAGATCCTCGATGCCAAGGCGCTGCCGCTGAAGCTCACCGCGCATACGCCGTGCTTCCGCAGCGAAGCGGGCTCCCACGGCCGCGATACCCGCGGCATGATCCGCCAGCACCAGTTCGACAAGGTGGAGATGGTGCAGCTGGTCGACCCGGCCACCAGCTACGCGGCGCTGGAGGAGATGCGCGGCCACGCCGAGGCGATCCTGCAGAAGCTCGAGCTGCCCTACCGGGTGGTGACGCTGTGCACCGGCGACATGGGCTTCGGCGCGGCCAAGACCTACGACCTGGAAGTGTGGCTGCCCAGCCAGGAGACCTACCGCGAGATCTCCTCGGTCTCCAACTGCGAGGACTTCCAGGCGCGGCGCATGCAGGCGCGCTTTCGTCATCCGGAGCAGAAGAAGCCGCAGCTGCTGCACACCCTCAACGGCTCCGGCCTGGCGGTGGGCCGCTGCCTGCTGGCGGTGATGGAGAACCACCAGCAGGCCGACGGCTCGATCACCATCCCCGCCGCGCTGCGGCCCTATATGGGTGGTATCGAGGTTATTAACCTCTAAGCGCCAAGCGCCAAGCGCCAAGCGCCAAGCGCCAAGCGCCAAGCGCCAAGCGCCAAGCGCCAAGCGCCAAGCGCCAAGCGCCAAGCGCCAAGCGCCAAGCAAAGAGCTCGGCGCTAACAGCTACTCAATCTCCCAGCTCACGCTGACCTCGGCATCGACACTGATGGTGCCGGGGCGGTACTCGGCGCCGGCGCCCTGGCTCTCCATGGTGTCGGCGCGCATCGCCATCATGCGCGGCATGAATACCGGCGACTGCACCTCACTCACGCTGGTCACGCTGCCCAGGCTCACCTCCAGGGTGTCGGCCATCAGTTGCGCCTTGTGACGGGCCTTCTCCAGCGCCTGGGTCAGGGCGCGGTCGGTGGCCGCCTCGCGGTCGTGGAGGTCGTACTGCACGCCGTCCAGGGCATTCACGCCGGCCTCGGTGAGGGCATCGAGGATCACCGGCAGTTGCTCGAGGTCGTCGATGGTCAGGGTGATCGGCCGCTCGAGCTGGGTGCGCACCAGGGTCTCGCGTTCGCCGTCCTGCTGGCGCGGCGCATTGATATGGTCGGGCCGCACATTGAGCGAGCCGGCGCTGATGGCGTCGCGCTCCAGGCCGGCCTCTTCCAGGGTGCGGATCAACGCGCCGGTGCGCTCCTCGAGGCGCTCGCGGGCCTCGCGCAGGGCGTCGGGGTCGGTCTGCTGGTCGTCGCCGGCGGCTACCGCCGGGGTGCGCTCCCATAGCCGTGCGCTGAGGCTGGCCTTGTCGGGGGTCACCTCGACGCTGGATTGGGCCTGCACGCTGAGGCGTGACTCATGGGGGCGGGGCATGTCGGCCATCGCCAGCGGGGCAGCGAGGCTGGCAGCCAGCAGCAGCGCCAGCGGCAGGGCGAACGGGCGGCGCATGGAACGGGAAAGTGTCATCGAGTGGCCTCCTTGCAGGTAGTGGACGAGGATTCGAGCGCGCCGTGCGTCGGCGGTTCCCGGGCGCTGGGCGCCTGCACCGTGTTTCCCTAATCTTGGTGGCCGCGGCGAGGCGGATTTGTCTCGGCGAGCAACTGCGCCCATCATGAAAGCAATCATAACGCCAGGAAGGCTCATGGATCCCGATTCGAATCAGCAATCCCGTACCATCCCGCTCAACCTGACCCTGGCGCTGGCCGCGCTGGTGGTGATCATCGGCGGGATGCGGCTGGGCGCCGAGCTGCTGGTGCCGCTGCTGCTGTCGCTGTTCATCGCCGTGGTGTGCACCGCGCCGGTACAGTGGCTGCATCGCCACGGCCTCAGCCTGCGCCTGGCGGTGTGCGCCACCCTGCTGGTGATCGGCACCTTCCTGATCCTGCTGATGCTGCTGCTGGCCAACACCTTCAGCACCTTCATCGCCGCGCTGCCGGATATCGAGGAGCAGGCCTACGCCTACTACTACGAGCTGCTCAACTGGCTGGCCAGCCGCGGCATGTCGGTGCGGCCCGAGCAGTTCGCCGAGTGGTTCGATGACGCCAACGTCACCCAGATGATACCGACCCTTCTCGGCCATCTCGGCAACCTGCTGTTCCAGAGTGCGATCGTTGGCCTGCTGGTGGTGTTCATGCTGTTCGAGACGCTCAATTTTCGCGACAAGATCAGCCAGGCACTGCTCGACCCGGCGCCCAGCCTGCGCCGGCTCAGCGAGTTCAGCCTGACGTTGAAGCGCTACCTGGCGGTGAAGACGGTGATCAGCCTGATCACCGGAGTGCTGGTATGGATCGCCTGCGTGGCGGTCGGCGTGGGCTTCCCGCTGCTGTGGGCCACCATGGCCTTCGGCCTGAATTTCATTCCCAATATCGGCTCGGCGCTGGCGGCGATTCCGCCGGTACTGTTGCTGCTGGTATCGCCGGACGCCGGCTGGGGCTCGGCAGTGGTGCTGGCACTCTGCTATCTGGCGATCAACTTCGTGATGGGCAACCTGGTCGAGCCGCGGGTGATGGGGCGAGCGCTGGGGCTGTCGACCTTCGTGGCGTTTCTGTCGCTGGTGGTGTGGGGCTGGATACTCGGCACGGTGGGCATGCTGCTATCGGTGCTGCTGACCATGACCCTCAAGATCGCCCTCGACAGCCACCCGGACACGCGCTGGATCGCGCGGCTACTGGGGCCGGGAGCCGAGAAGAGTGCCGCGGGCGATGAGATTCTGCCGGGACGGGTGCGCCTGAAACGACAGCGCCCCGATGATGAGCATCAACGGGGCGCCGAGTAGCGGCCAGCAGGCACTAGCCGATCGATCAGGCGTTCTGCTCGATGAACTGCGCGAGCTGAGTCTTGGACTGGGCGCCTACCAGCGAGGCGACCTTGGCGCCGGACTTGAACAGCATCACGGTGGGCACGCCACGCACGCCGTGTTCGGCGGCGATTTCCGGGGCATCGTCGACATTGACGCTGACGACCTTGATGTTCTCCGCGCGCTCATCGGCGACTTCATCGACCACGGGCGCCATCATCTTGCAGGGGCCGCACCAGGGTGCCCAGAACTTGAGCAGGACCGGCTTGTCGGCCTTGAGCACTTCCTGCTCGAAGTTGGCAGTGGTGACATCGACGTTATTAGCCATGTAAATCTCCAGTTGCTTTGCGCTTAGTCGAGCGTGCTTTTTTGCAAGGTTAGCTGGCCGATGTTAGCGGCAGCCCGCGTTGCTGGCAAATATCGCCTGGTTGATCGACGTGATAGCGGCTTGTTATTGACGCGCTCAAGAGCGGCCACTCGCCCGGCCGGGCGTAGCCGTTTCGAGGGATAGGCTTATATGCTATAAAGTAATTTAATCATGCTGGCTTATGCCTTATGGGGTTAGCCGACCGGCCGTGATGGCCGACCATCAGCAAGAGGTTTCGGGGATGAAACTGCAGCAGCTGCGCTATATCTGGGAAGTCACGCGGCACAACCTCAACGTCTCCGCCACCGCGCAAAGCCTGTACACCTCACAGCCGGGCATCTCCAAGCAGATCCGCCTGCTCGAGGACGAACTGGGGGTGGAAATCTTCGCCCGCAGCGGCAAACACCTGACCCGGGTGACGCCGGCCGGGGAGGCGATCATCGAGCTGGCCGGCCAGGTGCTGCGCACCGCCGAGAACATCAAGCAGGTGGCCCAGGAGCACAGCGACGAGCGTCGCGGCAGCCTCTCCATCGCCACCACCCACACCCAGGCGCGCTATGCACTGCCGCCGGTGATCCACGACTTCACCCAGAAGTACCCCGACGTGGCGCTGCACATGCAGCAGGGCACGCCTAAGCAGATCGCCCAGATGGTCAGCGAGGGGCACGCCGACTTCGCCATCTGCACCGAGGCGCTGGAGCTGTTCAACGACCTGGTACTGCTGCCCTGCTACCGCTGGAACCGCTGCGTGCTGGTGCCCCAGGGGCATCCGCTGGCCGACGTCGAGACGCTGACCCTGGAGGCGCTGGCCGAGTATCCGCTGGTGACCTATGTGTTCGGCTTCACCGGCCGCTCGCAGCTCGACGACGCCTTCAAGGCCCGCGGCCTGACCCCCAATGTGGTGCTCACCGCCGCCGACGCCGACGTGATCAAGACCTATGTGCGGCTCAAGATGGGGGTCGGCATCGTTGCGCACATGGCGGTGGACCCGGAGGCCGACAGCGACTTGGTGGCGCTGGATGCCAGCCACCTGTTCGCCAGTTCCACCACCAAGATCGGCATTCGTCGCGGCACCTTCATGCGCGGCTATATGTACGACTTCGTGCAGGGCTTCGCCGCCCACCTCGACCGTAATCGCGTAGATGCCGCCCTGGCTGCCGGCCCGCGCCATGAGCAGGAGCTGTTCGAGAATATCGAGTTGCCGACGCGCTAAACGCGCGCCAGGCAATAACAAAAGGCCCTGCCGGGTGGGATACCGGCAGGGCCTTTTGGTGACATAGGTGCGGGGGTCAGTGCTGAAGGTGCAAACCGCACTCCCGCTTCTCCTCCACCTTGGTGGGGTCGAAGTAGTCGAAGTTGTTGGGCAGGTCGTGCTGCTGCAGGTACTGGTACATCTCCTTGGCGGTCCAGTGCAGCACCGGGGCGACCTTGATCAGGCCGTCGGCGTTGCGCGAGACCGGCTGCATGCGGGCGCGCTCGGCGGTGTCTTCGGCGCGCAGCGCGGTGAACCACACCTCGGGGGCCATCTCGCGCAGCGCGCGCTGGAAGGGCTCGAGCTTGACCTCTTCGGTGAAGGCGGCGTGGCGCGGGTCGTCGATGCCGGGGAAGTCGCCTTCCAGGGCTTCACGATGGGCGCGGGAGCGCTGCGGATGGTAGGTGATCAGGTTGAGGCCGAGGCGCTTGACCACCTCGTCGACGAAGCGATAGGTGGCGGGGGTGTTGTAGCCGCTGTCCATCCATACCACCGGGATGTCGGGCTGCACCTGGGTGACCATGTGCAGGATCACCGCTTCGAAGGGGCGGAAATTGGTGGTGCAGATGGCGCGCTTGCCGAGGCTCAGCGCCCAGCGGGTGAGGGCCTCGGGGTCGTGGCCGTGCTGCTGGTTGATGCTGTCGATATCGAGTTCCATCAAAAGCTCCTGAAGGCGGAGAGCCGCCGCTCTGGTGTATGGCGCCAGATTACCAAAGGCGTCGGGCCTCGCCCCAATATCGTTTGGTTAGGTCGTTATATAGCGAAAAGCGAGCTTGCGGGCGCTCTGTTAGTTCGTAACGTGCTAAGCAGCGCCGTTGATCTCAAGGCGTGGCGCTGTCGTGGTCCAGGGCACCCAGCAGGTGGCGGATCTTGTCCAGGGTCTCGTGGTACTCGGCCTCTTCGTCGGAGTCGGCGACCAGGCCGCCGCCGCCCCACAGATGCAGCTGGCCGGCGTCGGCCACCGCGGTACGGATGGCAATCGAGGTATCCATATGGCCGCGCTGGTCGACGTAGCCGAGGCTGCCGCAGTAGGCGCTGCGCCGGCTGGGCTCCAGCTCGTCGATGATCTGCATGGCGCGCACCTTGGGCGCACCGGTGATCGAGCCGCCGGGGAAGGAGGCCGCCAGCAGGTCGAGGGTCGAGCGCTGCGTGGCCAGCTCACCGCGCACGCTGCTGACCAGGTGGTGGACGTTGGCGTAGCTCTCCAGGCCGCACAGCTGCGGCACCCGCACGCTGCCGGGACGGCACACCCGGCCCAGGTCGTTGCGCAGCAGGTCGACGATCATCACGTTTTCGGCGCGGTCCTTGTCGCTGGCCAGCAGCGCTTCGGCCAGGCGGCGGTCCTCCTGCGGGGTGGCGCCGCGGGGGCGGGTGCCCTTGATCGGCCGCGCCTCGACCTGGCCGTGGTGGGCCTGCAGGAAGCGCTCCGGCGACAGTGACAGCACCGCCTTGTCGTCCCACGCCAGGTAGCCGGCGAAGGGCGTGGGGGTGGCCCGGCGCAGGCGCAGGTAGGCCTGCCACAGATCGCCGTGGTAGGGCGCGCTGAAGCGCTGGGCGAGGTTGATCTGGTAGCAGTCGCCGGCCTGGATATAGGCCTGCACGCGGCGGAAGCGCTGGCCGTAGCCGTCGCGGTCGAGCTCGGCGGTAAACGGCGCGGTGATCTTGAACGGTGCGCCCTCGGGCGCCGCTGCGGCCAGCCACTGCTCGACCTCGGCGCGGCGCGCGGCGCTGGCCACCAGCCAGCTTTGCTGGGCCTGGTGGTCCTGGATCAGCGCCCAGTCGTAGAGGCCGACGCGGCTCCAGGGCAGGGCGGTGGCGCTGCGGGCGGCGCCGTTCAGCGGTTCCAGGCAGCGGCCGAAGTCGTAGCTCCAGAAGCCGATCAGGCCGCCGAGAAACGGCAGTTCGCTGTCGGGCGGGTCGCCCCTGAGGCTGGCCAGCAGCGCCTTCTGCGCCTCGATGGGCGTGCCGGGCAGGGGCTTGCCCTGGGCGTCGCGGGCCTGGCCGCGGGTGTCGATCTCGAGGGTCTCCAGGGGCCGCGCGCTGAGGATGTCGTAGCGGCCGCCGGGGCCGTGGGGGCGGCCGCTGTCGAGCAGCACCGCGCCCGGCTGCTGGCGCAGGGCGGCGAAGTAGCCCAACGGATCGGGCTGATAGGGTAGGGCGGTGATCTCGAGTGGTGATGTCATGCGCGGCGCTTTCCTCAACGAGCGCCTCATTCTAGGCGTCGTCCCGGCGTTTGTCTCATCTGCCGAGCGTTGGATGAAGACGGCCTATCAACGGCTTATGCTAAAATAGCATCATTGTTGACAATGTGGCCCCGGGCGAGCCCGCGTTATCCGGGCTCTACGCCCAAAGGCGTAGGCCGCACAGCGCGGCTTACGCTTGATTCCTGGGCGGCGGCTGGTTAGAGTGCCTTTAGAACCCAATTGTCGACAATTAATCATGAATCAAGCCACGCCAGACCTGAACACACCCGAAGTTCGCACCCTTGCCGAGCGGGTCTTCAACCAGCTGCAGGAGGCCATCGTGCGCGGCGACCTGGCACCGGGCGCCAAGATCACCGAGCCGGGCCTGTCCAAGACCTACGGCATCTCCCGCGGGCCGCTGCGCGAGGCGATGCGCCGCCTCGAGGTGCATCGCCTGATCGAGCGAGTGCCCCACGTCGGCGCGCGGGTGGTCAAGCTGTCGATGAAGGAGCTGCTCGAGCTGTTCGACGTGCGCGAGGCGCTGGAGAGCATGGCTGCGAGGCTTGCCGCCGAGCACATGACCGCCGAGGAGATCGCCGGGCTGCGCGAGGTGCTGGCGCTGCACGAGCGCCAGGCCGACCTCAAGCGCGGCGAGGCCTACTTCCAGCGCGAGGGCGACCTGGACTTTCACTATCGCATCGTCCAGGGCAGCCACAATCGCATGCTGATGACGATCCTCTGCGACGACCTCTACTACCTGGTGCGCCTCTATCGTACTCAGTTCAGTGCCAGCGGCACGCGGCCGCAGCGCGCCTTCGTCGAGCACCACCGCATCGTCGATGCCATCGAGAGCGGCGACGCCGAGCTTGCCGAGCTGCTGATGCGCCGCCACGTCAGCGCCTCGCGGGCCAACGTCGCCGAGCGCTACGCCGCGGTACTCGAACAGGAAGCCGGCCAGCCGGCGTCGTAACCGACCGTCACTACACTGCCACCCTACAAGGAGAGCCCCATGAGCCATGCCACTCCCGGTGCCCGCTTTCGCGCCGCGCTCAACGCCAATCAGCCGCTGCCCATCGTCGGCACCATCAACGCCTATACCGCGCTGATGGCCGAGCGGGTCGGGCACCAGGCGATCTACCTCTCCGGCGGCGGTGTGGCCAACGCCTCCTTCGGCCTGCCCGACCTGGGCATGACCACCATGAACGACGTGGTCCAGGACGCCCACCGCATCACCGGCGCCACCGACGTGCCGCTGCTGGTGGATATCGACACCGGCTGGGGCGGCGCCTTCAATATCTCGCGCACGGTCAAGGAGATGCAGCGCGCCGGGGTGGCCGCCGTGCACCTCGAGGACCAGGTGGCCCAGAAGCGCTGCGGGCATCGCCCCAACAAGGCGATCGTCAGCCAGGCCGAGATGGTCGACCGCATCAAGGCCGCCGCCGACGCGCGCATCGACCCGGAATTCTTCCTCATCGCGCGCACCGACGCCTTCCAGATGGAGGGGCTGGACGCCGCCATCGAGCGCGCCAATGCCTGCGTCGAGGCCGGCGCCGATGCGATCTTCGCCGAGGCGGTGCACAGCCTCGACGACTACCAGGCGTTCTGCGAGCGGGTCGATGCGCCGATCCTGGCCAATATCACCGAGTTCGGCGCCACGCCGCTGTTCACCCAGCAGGAACTCTCCGAGGTGGGCTGCCAGATGGTGCTGTATCCGCTCTCGGCGTTCCGCGCCATGAACGCCGCGGCGCTCAAGGTCTACCAGAGCATCCACGCCAACGGCCACCAGCGCGACGTGGTCGAGCTGATGCAGACCCGCGACGAGCTCTACGACTTCCTCAACTATCACGACTTCGAGCGCAAGCTCGATGCGCTGTTCGTGCAGGAGAACAACGCCTAGCGTGCGCAGCAGTTGACCGTTACCGATTCCATAACAACATCCCACATTCACCGGCCCGCAGGGGCCCGGGAGAAGGAGACACGTCATGGCTGATAAACCCCTTGCAGGCGCCGGCCTGCGTGGCCAGAGCGCCGGCAGCACGGCGCTGTGCACCGTGGGCCAGAGCGGTTCGGGGCTGACCTACCGCGGCTACGACATCGCCGAGCTGGCCGACAAGGCGCGCTTCGAGGAGGTCGCCTACCTGCTGCTCAAGGGCAAGCTGCCCACCCAGGCCGAGCTCGACGCCTACATCACCAAGATCAAGGGCCTGCGCGGCCTGCCGGCGCCGCTGCGCGCGGTGCTCGAGCAGATTCCCCCCGACGCCCACCCGATGGACGTAATGCGCACCGGCGTCTCGATGCTCGGCAACCTCGAGACCGAGGAGCGCTTCGAAGAGCAGCAGGACGCCGCCGACCGCCTGCTGGCGGTGCTGCCGTCGATCATCTGTTACTGGTATCGCTACACCCACGACGGCGTGCGCATCGATACCCAGACCGACGACGATTCGGTGGGCGGCCACTTCCTGCATCTGCTGCGCGACGAGGTGCCCAGCGAGCTGCACGCGCGGGTCATGAGCGTGTCGCTGATCCTCTACGCCGAGCACGAGTTCAACGCCTCGACCTTCACCGCCCGGGTGTGCGCCTCGACGCTCTCCGACATGCACTCCTGCGTGACCGGTGCCATCGGCTCGCTGCGCGGCCCGCTGCACGGCGGCGCCAACGAGGCAGCGATGGCGATGATCGAGCACTGGCGCTCCGCCGACGAGGCCGAGCGCGAGATTCTCGGCATGCTCGAGCGTAAAGAGAAGATCATGGGGTTCGGCCACGCCATCTACCGCGAGTCCGACCCGCGCAACGCGATCATCAAGGCGTGGTCAAAGCGCTTGGCGGACGACGTCGGCGACAGCGTGCTCTACCCGGTCTCGGAGCGGGTCGAGGCGGTGATGTGGCGCGAGAAGAAGCTGTTCTGCAATGCCGACTTCTTCCACGCCAGCGCCTATCACTTCATGGATATCCCGACCAAGCTGTTTACGCCGATCTTCGTCTGCTCGCGGGTCACCGGCTGGTGCGCCCACGTCTTCGAGCAGCGCGACAACAATCGCATCATTCGCCCAAGCGCCGACTATGTGGGGCCCGACGCCCGCGACTGGTTGCCTATCGAGCAGCGCGACTGAGCTCACCGACCACGGGGTGACACCATGAATATCGACTACCGCAAACCGCTTCCCGGCACCGAGCTCGACTACTTCGATGCGCGTGCCGCGGTCGAGGACCTCGCCCCCGGCGCCTACGCCGGGCTGCCCTACACTTCGCGGGTGCTGGCCGAGCAGCTGGTACGACGCTGCGACCCGGCGCTGCTCAGCGATGCGCTGCGCCAGTTGATCGAGCGCAAGCGCGACCTCGACTTCCCCTGGTACCCGGCGCGGGTGGTGTGCCACGACATCCTCGGCCAGACCGCGCTGGTCGACCTGGCCGGCCTGCGCGACGCCATCGCCGAGCAGGGCGGCGACCCGGCCAAGGTCAACCCGGTGGTGCCCACCCAGCTGATCGTCGACCACTCGCTGGCGGTGGAGCACGCCGGCTTCGAGGCGGACGCCTTCGACAAGAACCGCCAGGTGGAGGACCGCCGCAACGACGACCGCTTCCACTTCATCGACTGGACCAAGACCGCGTTCGAGAACGTCGACGTGATCCCGCCCGGCAACGGCATCATGCACCAGATCAACCTGGAGAAGATGTCGCCGGTGGTGCAGGTCCAGCCCGATGCCAGCGGCCGGAAGGTCGCCTTTCCAGATACCTGCGTGGGTACCGACAGCCACACGCCGATGACCGATGCCCTGGGGGTGATCTCGGTGGGCGTCGGCGGCCTCGAGGCGGAGAGCGTGATGCTCGGCCGCGCCTCGATGATGCGCCTGCCGGACATCGTCGGCGTGGAGCTGACCGGCAAGCTGCAGCCCGGCGTGACCGGTACCGACATGGTGCTGGCGATCACCGAGTTCCTGCGCCGCGAGCGGGTGGTGGGTGCCTACCTGGAGTTCTACGGCGAGGGTGCCGAGGCGCTGAGCATCGGCGACCGTGCCACCATCTCCAACATGACGCCGGAGTATGGCGCCACCGCGGCGATGTTCTACATCGACGGCCAGACCATCGACTACCTGACCCTCACCGGCCGCGACGACGAGCAGGTGGCGCTGGTCGAGACCTACGCCAGGCACACCGGGCTGTGGGCCGATAGCCTCGCCGAGGTCGAGTACGAGCGAGTGCTGCGCTTCGATCTCTCCAGCGTGACCCGCACCCTGGCCGGGCCCTCCAATCCCCACGCCCACCTGCCTACCAGCGAGCTCGCCAAGCGCGGTGTGGCGGTGGGGCTCGACGCCGCCCGCGCCGAGGAGCAGGCCGGCAAGCTGCCGGACGGCGCGGTGATCATCGCCGCCATCACCAGCTGCACCAACACCTCCAACCCGCGCAACATGGTGGCGGCGGGGCTGATCGCCCGCAACGCCAACCGCCTCGGCCTGATCCGCAAGCCGTGGGTGAAGTCGTCGCTGGCGCCGGGCTCCAAGACGGTCAAGATGTACCTCGAAGAGGCCGACCTGATGGGCGAGCTGGAGTCGCTGGGGTTCGGCGTGGTGGGCTATGCCTGTACCACCTGCAACGGCATGTCCGGCGCGCTGGATCCGGTCATTCAGCAGGAGATCATCGACCGCGACCTCTACTCGGTGGCGGTGCTGTCGGGCAATCGCAACTTCGACGGCCGCATCCACCCCTATGCCAAGCAGGCCTTCCTGGCCTCGCCGCCGCTGGTGGTCGCCTACGCCATCGCCGGCACCATCCGCTTCGATATCGAGAAGGACGCCCTGGGCGTCGACGCCGACGGCAATCCGGTGACGCTCAAGGATATCTGGCCCGACGACGCCGAGATCGACGCCATCGTCAAGCGGGCGGTGAAGCCGGAGCAGTTCCGCCAGACCTATATCCCGATGTTCGACTTGGACAAGAGCGCGGCGGCCAGGACCGAGCCGCTCTATGCCTGGCGCCCGCAGAGCACCTACATCCGCCGTCCGCCCTACTGGGAGGGCAAGATGTCCGCCGAGCGCAGCCTCAAGGGCATGCGGCCACTGGCGATCCTGCCCGATAACATCACCACCGACCATCTGTCGCCGTCGAATGCCATCCAGCTCGACAGCGCGGCGGGGGAGTACCTGGACAAGATGGGCGTGCCGGAGGAGGACTTCAATTCCTACGCCACCCACCGCGGCGACCACCTCACCGCCCAGCGCGCCACCCTGGCCAACCCCAAGCTGTTCAACGAGATGGTTCGCGACGACGCGGGCAAGGTGCGCCAGGGCTCGTTGGCGCGGATCGAGCCGGAGGGCAAGATAACGCGCATGTGGGAGGCCATCGAGACCTACATGGCGCGCAGCCAGCCCTTGATCATCATCGCCGGCGCCGACTACGGCCAGGGCTCGTCGCGGGACTGGGCGGCCAAGGGCGTGGCGCTGGCCGGCGTGGAGGCGATCGTGGCCGAGGGTTTCGAGCGCATCCACCGCACCAACCTGGTCGGCATGGGCGTGATGCCGCTGCAGTTCGAGCCGGGCACCACCCGCCACACCCTTGAGCTCGATGGCACCGAGGTGTATGACGTCGAGGGCGCGGCGGCGCCGCAGGCGACACTGACCCTGGTGATCCACCGCACCAGCGGCGAGACCCAGCGGGTGCCGGTGATCTGCCGCCTGGACACCGAGGAGGAGCTGACCATCTACACCGCCGGCGGCGTGCTACAGCGCTTCGCCCAGGACTTCCTCGAATCCAGCGCGGGGGCCAGCGCATGAGCCATACGCCGCAGATCCGCATTGCCGCGACCTATATGCGCGGCGGCACCAGCAAGGGGGTGTTCTTTCGCCTCGCCGATCTGCCGGCCGCGGCCCAGGCGCCCGGGCCGGCCCGCGATGCGCTGCTGCTGCGGGTGCTGGGCAGCCCCGACCCGTATCAAAAGCAGGTCGACGGCATGGGCGGGGCGACCTCCAGCACCAGCAAGGCGGTGATCCTGTCGCCGAGTGCGAGCCCCGACCACGACGTCGATTACCTGTTCGGCCAGGTCTCCATCGACGCGCCCTTCGTCGACTGGAGCGGCAACTGTGGCAACCTCTCCGCCGCGGTGGGGCCCTTCGCCATTGCCAACGGTCTGGTCGACCCGGCGCGGATTCCCGCCGACGGGGTGGTCGAGGTACGCATCTGGCAGGCCAATATCGAGAAGACCATCGTCTCGCGGGTGCCGGTCACCGACGGCCAGGTGCAGGAGACCGGCGACTTCGAGCTCGACGGGGTGACCTTCCCGGCGGCGGAAGTGCCGGTGGCCTTCATGAACCCCGCCGACGGCGAGGGCGCGCTGTTCCCCACCGGCAACCTGGTCGATGAGCTGGAGGTGCCGTCCGAGGTGGTGGCGGGCGGGCGCCTCGAGGCGACCCTGATCAACGCCGGCATTCCGACCATCTTCGTCAACGCCGCCGATCTCGGCTATACCGGCACCGAACTGCAGGAGGCGATCAACGGCGACCCGGCGGCACTGTTGCGCTTCGAGACGCTGCGCGCCCATGGTGCGCTGCGCATGGGGCTGATCAAGGACGTCAGCGAGGCGGGTAGCCGCCAGCACACGCCCAAGGTGGCCTTCGTGGCACCGCCGTCAGGCTATACGGCCTCCAGCGGCCGGCGGGTCGACGCCGAGGAGATCGACCTGCTGGTGCGGGCGCTCTCCATGGGCAAGCTGCACCACGCCATGATGGGCACCGCGGCGGTGGCCATCGCCGCCGCCGCGGCGATCCCCGGCACCCTGGTCAACCTGGCCGCCGGCGGCGCCGAGCGCGACTCGGTGTGCTTCGGCCACCCCTCGGGCACGCTGCGGGTCGGCGCCAAGGCCAGCCGGGCGGGAGATGACTGGCAGGTCGAGCAGGTCACCATGAGCCGCAGCGCCCGGGTGCTGATGGAGGGGTGGGTAAGGGTACCGGATTAAACCGTGCCCAGCGCCCGGAAGCGCTGTATCCCTTCGCCGGGCGCGAAATCCTCCAGTTCGAACAGCTGGCGCACCTCGATCTCGGCGTTGCCCCCTGGGCCGCCGGGGTTGGGGAAGCGCTGCGTCCACGCCAGCGCCTCCTCGCGTGAGGCGACCTTGATCAGGGTGTAGCCTGCAATCAGCTCCTTGGCCTCGCTGAAGGGGCCGTCGGTGAGCAGCTGTTCGCCGTCGCGGTACTCGATGCGCCAGCCCTTGGCGCTGGGCTGCAGGCCCGAGGCGTCGAGCAGGGCGCCGGCGTTGGCCAGCTGCTCGTGGAACTCGGCCATGGCGGCGACCATGCTGTCCTCCGGCATGGCGCCGGCCTCGCTCTCCTGGCTGGCCTTGACGATGATCATGAAGCGCATGCGATCTCTCCTCGCTGGTGGGTACCCCCGTGTGTCGAACCTGGCCTTGTCGATTCGACAGCCTGCTGTGAGGATTCAGTTCGGCTCCAACAGGCGCGCCCCGCTGCCCTGCTCGGCGAGGGTGTCGCGCGGGTTGCGCAGCGGGCAGTCGTCCATCGACAGGCAGCCGCAGCCGATGCAGTGGTCGAGCTGGTCGCGCAGCTGGGTCAGGCAGCGAATGCGCTCATCGAGGGTTTCTCGCCAGGTGGCCGAGAGGCGCTGCCAGTCTGCTGCGCTGGGGGCACGGTGGTCGGGCAGGGTGGCGAAGGCCTCACCCACCTCGGCCAGTGAGATGCCGGTGCGCTGGGCCACCTTGATGATCGCCACCCGGCGCAGCACGTCGCGGGTGAAGCGCCGCTGGTTGCCGGCGTTGCGGCGGCTGGCGATCAGCCCCTTGGCTTCGTAGAAGTGAATGGCGGAGACCGCCACACCGCTGCGCGCCGCGACCTCCCCGACACTGAGTTCGCGTGGGATGCTACGGGACATGAGATTTTCCTTGACCTGTAGTTTACTTGAGGTTTTACCCTGCTAATCGCCTCCACACAAGGTGATGACATGTTCCGTTTCTTCGAAAACCTGGTGAATCCCTATCCGCCTGGCGTGCCCGAGACGCCGCCCCGTGGGCTGGGCGCCTTCATCCTGCACTTCTCGCGGCCGGTGCTGCCGCTGCTGATCGTGATGTCGCTACTCACCGCGCTGGTGTCGGCGGTCGAGGTGCTGTTCTTCAGCTATATGGGCGACCTGGTCGACTGGCTGGCGGCCGCCGAGCGCGAGGGCTTCTTCGCCGAGTATGGCTGGCGCCTGGCCGGCATGGCGGCGCTGGTGGTGGTCGGCCTGCCGCTGCTGACGCTACTGCAGTCGCTGATCACCCACCAGAGCATCTTCGGCAACTACCCGATGATCGGCCGCTGGCTGGCGCATCGCCATATGCTCGGCCAGAGCATGGCTTTCTATCAGGACGAGTTCGCCGGCCGGGTCTCGCAGAAGGTGATGCAGACGGCGCTGGCGATTCGCGAGACGGTGATGAAGCTGATGGACCTGCTGGTCTATGTGATCGTCTACTTCATCGGCGCCATGCTGCTGATGGGCAGCGCCGAGCCGTGGCTGATGCTGCCGCTGGTGGCCTGGCTGGTCGGCTATATCGCGATCATGAAGGTATTCGTGCCGCGCCTGCGCCAGGTCTCCATGGAGCAGGCTGACGCCCGGGCGCGGATGACCGGTCGCATCGTCGACAGCTATAGCAATATCCAGACCATCAAGCTGTTTGCCGATACCCAACGCGAGCAGCACTACGCCCGCGATGCCATGGAGGGCTTCATGGCCACGGTGCACCGCCAGATGCGCCTGGCCACCAAGCTGACGGTGAGCCTGACGCTGCTCAACTCGCTGCTGCTGGCCGGGGTCGCGGCAATCGCCATCGGCGCCTGGTACCTGGAGGCGGTGTCGCTGGGGGTGATCGCGGTGGCCATCGCGCTGGTGATGCGCATCCGCTTCATGTCCAACTGGATCCTATGGGAAGTCGCGGGGCTGTTCGAGAACATCGGCACGGTGCAGGACGGCATCAATACCATCGCCCGCGAGCCCAAGGTCAAGGACGCGCCCGGCGCCCGGCCGCTCGAGGTGTCGCGGGGCGAAATCCGCTTCGACGACCTTCGCTTCGGCTATGCGCGGCCGGACGGTGAGGCCCAGCGGGTCTTCGACGGCATGAGCCTGACCATTGCGCCGGGGGAGAAGGTCGGGGTGATCGGCCGCTCGGGTGCCGGCAAGTCGACCCTGGCCAACCTGCTGCTGCGCTTCTACGACCTGGAGGGGGGCCGCATCCTGATCGACGATCAGGATATCGGCGAGGTCACCCAGACCTCGCTGCGCCAGCAGATCGGCATGGTGACCCAGGACACCTCGCTGCTGCACCGCTCGCTGCGCGACAACATTCGCTACGGCAGCCCGCATGCCAGCGAGGCCCAGGTGCTGGAGGCGGTGCGCCGCGCCCACGCCGACAGCTTCATCGATGACCTGGTCGACGTGCAGGGCCGGCGCGGGCTGGATGCCCACGTCGGCGAGCGCGGGGTCAAGCTCTCGGGCGGCCAGCGCCAGCGTATCGCGATTGCCCGGGTGCTGCTCAAGAACGCGCCGATCCTGGTGCTCGACGAGGCGACCTCGGCGTTGGACTCCGAGGTCGAGGCGGCGATTCAGGAGCAGCTCTACACCCTGATGGAGGGCAAGACGGTGATCGCCATCGCCCATCGGCTCTCGACCATCGCCATGCTCGACCGGCTGGTGGTGATCGACGAGGGCCGTATCGTCGAGACCGGCACTCACCGCGAGCTGTTGGCCGAGGATGGCCTCTATGCCGCGCTGTGGCGGCGCCAGTCGGGGGGCTTTCTGGGCGTGGATCTCGACGGCGAGACGGCGATCAGTCCGGCCGGCGCGCCATCAGCGTGATTTCGACGCGGCAGCCGCCGAACAGCTTGGGGGACTGGGTGCAGGTGCGCGCCGGATAGTCCGGCCCCTCGAAGAACTCCGCGTAGATGCTGTCCATCTCGTGGATCTCATCGAGGTCGGCGAGGTGGACATCGACTCTCACCACGTCGCTCATGTGCACGTTGACCATCTCCAGCATGCGCTGTAGCTCGCGCATGACGCGATGGGTCTCCTCCTTGATATTGCCGATATCGCCCTCGGTGCCGTGGATATCCGCGGCGGTCAGGCCGGAGACGAAGGCGTAGCGGTCGTCCATCACGATATGACTACCGGGAAAGTGCGGGCTGGGCAGGGTGGGGTCGTTGTGGTGCTCTGGCATGTGATCTCCTTATCGATTCAGCCTCCTCTCTGACTCCTTTGGGGGCGAGAGGGTTCCTGGCGCTATAAAGGTGCTCGCGAGGCTAGCGTGGCCGTTGGCGGCTGGTGGCAGTTGCTGACAACGGTTAGCGAGCGGCGCCGTCGCTGGGGCGATAGAACAGGAAGATGTCGGTCTCTGCGGTCAGCGGGAACACCGCGGCCCAGCCCGGCTGCACGCTGCGATCGTGGAAATAGAGTGCCCCGCCGGTGCTATCGGGAAGTGTCTGGTTGAGGGCCTGGCGGGCGATCTCCCTGGCGGTCTCGTAGGCATCGTCTTCTACCACGTCATTGGCACGGCCGTCACACCACCAAGAGAATTGGCAAGGCCCCTGCTCGGCGCCATCGGTGATGACCTCGCATACCGTATTGGGGAATCCCGGATGCGCCAGCCGATTCAGGACCACGTGGGCGACACCGACTTTCGCGGCCTCGGGGGTGCCCTTGGCCTCCCAGTAGAGGGCACGGGCGAGGCAGGTAAGCGGGTCTTCCAGCGCGGCCTGGCCGGCGGGATCCACGGCCTGGGCTTCGGGCCGTGTGATAGGGGCCTCGGGTGGTGCGGCCTCCACGTCCGGAGCGATGACCTGCTCCAGCACCTCGGCCTTGTCGATGGCGGACTGGGCGATGGGATCGGCGCTGGCGAGTGGCACTATCAGTACAAGCAGGGTGGACGCGGCTATACCCGAAAACTGGCGCATTGGGTCATCTCTAGGAGGGGATATGGCGACGGACCACACCCCAGTGCTGTCGCTGGTGCAACCAGTATAGTCGCTATGGCCTGCTGCCAGACTTTGGCGCTGCGCAGGTCGCAGGTCGAAGCCTTGGCGGGTTATATGCAGCGAACCATTGCTTGACCTGCCGCCGGCATGTTGGGCTAGTCTCTTAGCACGCTCATTTTTAGGTTCAAGAAGGAGTACGCCATGAAAGTAGTGACACTGCGCAGCCCCGGTGGGCTGGACCAGTTGCAAGTCGTCGAGCGCGATGCGCCCGGCGAGCCGGGCCCAGGAGAGATCCGCGTGGCGGTGAAGGCAAGCTCCCTCAACTTCCATGACTATGCCGTGGCCGCCGGCATGATCCCCACCGACGATGGCCGCATCCCCATGTCCGACGGGGCGGGCTTGGTCGAGGCGGTGGGCGAAGGCGTCGAGGAGTTCGCGGTGGGCGATGCGGTGGTCTCCACCTTCTTCCCCTACTGGCTCGACGGCCCGGCGCGGGTGGCGGATTTCAAGACCACCCCCGGCGACGGCGTCGAGGGTTACGCCCGCCAGCAGGTGATTCGCCCGGCCACCTGCTTCACCCACGCGCCCAAGGGCTACAGCCACGCCGAGGCCGCTACCCTGACCACGGCGGGACTCACCGCCTGGCGTGCGCTGGTGGTGGACGGCAACCTCAAGGCCGGCGATACCGTGCTCACCCTGGGCACCGGCGGCGTTTCGATCTTCGCCCTGCAGTTCGCCAAGGCGATGGGCGCGCGGGTGATCTCCACCTCCTCTTCCGATGAGAAGATCGAGAAACTCAAGGAGCTCGGTGCCGACCACACCATCAACTACAAGACCGATCCGGAGTGGGGCAAGACGGTACAGGCACTGACCAACGGGCGGGGCGTGGATCACGTGATCGAGGTCGGCGGACCCGGCACCCTGCCGCAGTCCATCGATGCCGTGCGTATCGGCGGCCATATTGCGCTGATCGGTATCCTGACCGGCCGCGGTGGCGAGGTGCCGACCATCAAGCTGATGGCCAAGCAGGCGCGCCTGCAGGGGCTGATCGTCGGCAGCCGCGCCCAGCAGCAGGAGATGGTGCGCGGCATCGAGGCCATTGGCGTACGCCCGATCATCGACAGCACCTTCGAGCTGGAAAAAATCGCCGATGCTTTCCGTCACGAAGAGTCGGGGCGTCATTTCGGCAAGATCTGCTTGTCGCTCTAGCCTGGCGGCAAGGGTACGGTTATCTGGAGCTTGCCAGCACCGAGGAGATTAACTCCCCCCTGGCCTTGGTATAGGCTTCGCGATCTTCATGGTGGCTGGCGGCGAGCTCGCGCTTGAGCGCGGCGTAGCGTGCCGGCTAGTCAGGGTTGTAATCGGCCAGGTTTACCGGCTCATCAATGGCTAGCTGAAGCGAATGGGCGTCGTTCAGGGGACTCCTTAATCGCCGAGTGCCCATTTGACCGCTTCCTCGGCGTGAATGGCCTTAGCTGCTAACTCGCTGGGCCGCTTGCTCAGGTTTCGTACTCATCGTGGCGACGGTTCCACACGTAGGGCGGTGTCTGCGGCCAGCCCGCCGGTGAGTCCTCCCAGTTCTCCTGGCGGCCGTAGGGCGTCAGGTCCAGGTAGGACCACAGGCTGCCGAGGTACTCCACGCTGCGTTTGCCGCTGAAGTAGGTGCGAAACACCCGTTGGCCGTCGCGCACAAAGACGCTGATGCCATGCCGCTCGCCGCGATCGGTGTCGGGAGCATGACAATTGCAGCTCGTCACGCCCATGTCCTGGTTGAAGTCGCTGCCGAGCGACGAGTACCACGTCGGGTGCTGCCAGCCCATGCGTGCCTGATAGCGTAGAAGCTTTTCCCTCGGTGCCCGCGAGACCAGCACCAGGGTGGTGTCGCGGGCGTGCAGGTGGGCGGGGTGGGTCATGGCGTCCACCACCCAGGAGCAGCCGTCGCAGCCGGCCTCCCAGTCGGGGCCGAACATGAAATGGTAGACGATCAGCTGGCGGCGTCCCTCGAACAGGTCGATCAGGGTGGTGTTACCATGTGGCCCATCGAACACGTAGTCGGCGCTCACCTCGACCATCGGCAGGCGGCGGCGGGCGGCATTGAGCCTGTCGCGTTCCCTTGTGTGAGCCTTCTCGCGGGCGATTTGCGCTTCCAGGGCGGTGCGCCATTCGCTCTCGGAGACGATCGGAGGCAGGGGCGAGGTCGTCATCGTGCCGCTCCTTCAAGCCAGGTTGAGCTGCCACGACACGCCGAAGCGGTCGTTGAGCCAGGTGAAGCGCGTGCTGAAGCCGTAGTCGTCGGGTGGCATCAGCGTCTGGCCCTGTTCCGACAGCTGCGCGAGAAGCCGCTCGAACTCTCCGGCGCTTTCGCACTCGACGAACAGTGATATCGAAGGCGTAAACGTGAAATCGTGCTTTACCGGGCTGTCGATACAGGTGTAGCGCCTGCCCGCCAGGGTGAATTCGGCCTGCTTGATGCTGCCTTCCCTGCCCGGTTCCTCTGGGCCGTAGCGCTCGAGCCGGACGATGTCGGAATCGTCGAACAGCGAGACATAGAACCTGATGGCCTGCTCGGCGTTGCCGTCGAACATCAGCTGCGGGGTGACATGATGCGGCATCGGTACTCCTCCTCCAGGCGCTCGAAGCGGATGCTGTCCTCGGCGATTGGCCGGCCGTGGTTAGCGTCGTTCATCTGCCTTTCCCTCCTCTGACGGCTTGCCATCCGGTGCAGCCTTCATCGCCGCTTCCAGCGCATTCAGGCGCTGGCTCCAGAAGCCTTCGTAGAAGCTTAGCCACTGTTCCGCCGCAGCCAACGGCTCCGGTTGCAGCCGGCAGTAGTGGGCGCGTCCTTCGATGCGCCGCTCAACCAGGCCTGCCTGCTCCAGCACGCGCACGTGCTTGGAAACGGCAGCCAGTGACATGGCGAACGGCTCGGCCAGCTTGCCGACCTTGCGCTCACCGGCTGCCAGCCGCTCGAGAAGCCGGCGACGGGTGGGGTCGGCCAGGGCGTGGAAGATCCGGTCCAGATGCGTCTCATTAAATTCAACCATATGGTTTAAATAGTCGGCGGATGCTGGTTTGTCAACCATATGGTTGACTAATAGAGCTGAATACCGCTAGAAGCGCGTATCGCCGATGGCCGGCATCACCACTTCCCTGAGGTAGGTGTTCGGCGACAGCGCCAGCAAAGTGCGAACCAAATGGACCACGTCGTGAAGCGGAATGGACGCGCCCTCGTCGCGTTGGGCTGCGCGATCGAGGGGCACGGCAAGGTCGTCTTCGGTATTGAGATAGCCGAGCTGCAAACAGGTGACCGCCAGGCCCTGGTCGCGAAAGCCCTCGCGTAGCGCCTCGGCGATGCCGCGCAGGGCGAACTTGGTGGCGCTGAAGGTGACCTCCGGCCTGCCGTGGCCGGGTAGCGCGGAGGTCGAGCCGGTGAGGATGATGCGCGGGGCGGCGGAGCTCAGCAGCGCGGGAAGCAGCGCCTGGATCAGCAGGATGGCCCCGCTGACGTTCACCGTGACCATGCGCTGGATCTCCGCGGGGCTGTCTGCCAGGAAGCGGTAGTCGGGCTCGAAGGCTCGGCTTTCCCACAGCCCCAGGTTATAGATCAGCACATCCAGCTTGCCCCCTGCCATCGCCTTGGCCACCTTGGCGGCCGCCGTCTCGGGCGAGGCCAGGTCGGCGGCAATCCACTCGATGTCGATGCCGGCGCGCTCGATCAGCCTCGTCGGCACGCTGCGCGATACGCCGACCAGACTATCGCCGCTGTCGCACAGCCCTTCGATGAAGGCTCGACCCAGCCCCTGGCTCGCACCCACGATCATGATTCGCATCTGCTGTCTCCTCGCATATCGGCGAGCCGGTTGTCGGCTCGTTCGTCAGCGAGGCTAGTTCCTGGACTTCACTTGAGGTCAAGCGTCGTGGGGACAGGCAGATACGCGGGCGTTGATTTAGACAGGCCGGCCGCCTTGCATCAGTGCACCTGCCCATGGAAGGGCCTCGGGATACTCGTCGCAATCCAGGATGAACTCCTGTCCGCGCGCCGCGGCGTTGAGCTCGGTGTGGTCGGCGTGCTGGCGCCAGCGCTGGTGGTTGGCGTGATAGGTCAGGGGCGTACGGCCAGCGTGTGGGTAGCACCACAGGGGCAGCCGCCACTGGGAGACCCGCGTTGCCTGCGCTGCGGTCAGCTGTCGCTGAGTCGCAAAATGGGAGAATACCCCGGCGCGGGATACGCCATCTTCCTGGCCTCCGCTGGCCGGTTGGGCGCGGGCCAGATAGAGCACGTTGTTGGGGGCGTCCTGGCGCTGAAAATGGGGATGATAGGCCGCCCAGCGATAATCATCCGTGCGCACCGCGCTTACCGGCACCACTGACGCGACCTGCAGCCAGCCCCAGATCACATGCCGGGGCCTCGAACCAGGCACCCAACGCCAGCCGCTGACATGACGTTCGACGCGCCGAAACAGGCCGAAAAAGAGAAACAGGTCCCCCGGGCCGACGCCGTGGTTGCGCAGATGCCCCTGGGCCTGGCCGCTCTGACCGAACAGCGGTCGCCAGCCGGGCGACCGTGGCAGCATCTCGGGGATCAGGTCGGGGTCGAGGTGGGCGCCATGCTCTGCCGTGATCTTGCCGCGGGTGAGCGGCTCGACCAGCCGGCTTAGCGGCGCGCCGTCGAAGTTGATATCCGCATAGTGAATCGTCGAGGCAGCATCCGGGATCGGCAGTGCGAGCAGCCGGCCATCCGGCAAGATGGGGCTGGGCACGCCGCCGGCCGAGGAGTCGAAGCCCTTGCGGCTTAGGATCAGTTTCATGGCGATCAGTGCTGCTGGGCGCGCAGCCAGGCGATCTCCTCGGCCCAGATCGCCGGCTCGATGGTCTCCAGCACCAGGGGGATACCGTCGATGCGCGGGTCGCGCATGATGGTGGTGAAGGCATCGAGGCCGATGTTGCCCTGGCCCAGGCTGTGGTGGCGGTCGACGCGGCTGGCGAAGGCGCTCTTGGCGTCGTTCAAGTGCATGCCGCGCAGGTACTCGAAGCCGACCACCTTGCCGAGCTCATCGAGGGTCGCGGTGCAGGCCTCCGGCGTGCGCAGGTCGTAGCCGGCAGCAAACGCGTGGCAGGTATCGATGCACACCCCGACCCGCGACTTGTCGTCGACCTGGTCGATGATCTCGGCCAGGTGCTCGAAGCGCCAGCCCAGGTTGGTGCCCTGGCCGGCGGTGTTCTCGATCACGGCGGTGACGCCCCGGGTCTCGGCCAGCACATGGTTGATGGAGTCGGCGATGCGGGTCAGGCACTCGCTTTCGCTGATCTTCTTTAGGTGGCTGCCGGGGTGGAAATTGAGCAGCGAGAGGCCGAGCTGCTCGCAGCGCTGGAACTCGTCGAGGAAGGCGGCGCGCGACTTGTCGAGCCCGGCGGCATCCGGGTGACCGAGGTTGATCAGGTAGCTGTCGTGGGGGAGGATCTGCTCCGGCCCGAAGCCGTGTTCGCGGCAGGCGCTGCGGAACGCCTCGATGGCTTCGTCGGTGAGCGGCTTGGCCTTCCACTGGCGCTGGTTCTTGGTGAACAGTGCGAAGGCATCGGCGCCGATCTCCACCGCACGCAGCACGGCTTGATCCGGTCCGCCGGCGGCACTGACGTGGGCACCGAGATATTTCATGCGAACTTCCTTGCCAAGGGTTTCGAGAAGACCAAAGCTTAGCATCGAGGCGCCATGGCATCAGCCGTTTCGCCGTTTGCAGACGAGGTTCATGGTGCCGCTGGCGGCATCTGGATGAACAGCTTCTCGCGCGGCCAGCGCACCTTGGCAAGATCGGCGTAGCGGTCGGCTTCGCTGTCACGATAGCCTAGCGCCATCAGTGCGACGCTGCGCAGGTTACGTTCCATGAGCCCCAGCAGATCATCCAGCGCCGCCGGGTCGAAGCCCTCCATGGGCGAGGCGTCGATACCTTCCATGGCGGCTGCGGCCAGGGCCGTGCCCAGGGCGAGATAGGCTTGCTTGGCGGCCCACTGAAACTTGTCCTGATCAGAGGCAAAGCCGTTGACGGTCTCCTTGATGGCGCCTGCGTACGCTGTCAGCGCCTCGGCGGGGAGGTCACGCGTCTCGGCGGTGAGCTCGATCAAGTCGTCGACGTGGGCCTCCTCCACGGGCTCCCAGGCGGCGAATACCAGCAGGTGCGAGGACTCAATGATCTGTGGTTGGCCGAAGGCCACCGGGCTGATCCGCTCGCGCAGCGCCTGGTCCTCGATCACCAGCACGGAATAGGGCTGCAGGCCGTAGGAGGAGGGCGCCAGGCGCACTGCCTCGAGGATCCTGTCGAGCTGTGCCTGGGGCACCTGTTTGCCGTTCATGCGTTTGGTGGCATAGCGCCAGTTCAAGGCATCGATGAGGTTCATGGGTTACTCCGTGTAGGGAATTGCGAGGGTGACGCCATCATGTGGGCGTTGCGTCCCTCGACATGGATGCGGCGCGGACGCCGCGATGGAAGAGCAGGGTGCCCAGCGCCACCAGCAGCGCGGCCAGGCCCAGGTTGGGGGGCGGCGCCTCGCCGAGCGCCAGTACCGCGATCAGCGTGCCGACCAGCGCCGCTACCGTGCCGATCTGGCTCAGGTAGACAGGGCCGGCGAGTTTCTGCAGCACGAAATAGAAGAGGTAGAGCACCGAGAATACGGCGATTTCCACCAGCAGCAGACGCATCGCGGCCCCGCTTGTCAGCAGTGCCCGGTACTCGCCGGGCTCGAACAGCAGCACGAAGGGCAGCAGCGTCGTGGCGCCGCCAAACATCATCAGGGCTGCCAGGAACACCGGCGAGGTGCCTGTCGGCCAACGCAGGGTGCGGTAGATGTTGCCCAGCGCGATCAGTAGCGGCATGGCTAATACCAGCAGCACCCAGCCCTGGGCATCGCCTGCGCCACCGGCCTTGGCCGTGGCCAGCACCAGCCCGCCGGAGAGCCCTAATAGCACGCCCAGCAGGCGTAGGGCGCGCAAGCGCTCCAGGCTCAGCCAAACGGCCAGCACCCAGGTGATCAGGATCGGGAAGGCGAAGCTGAGCGAGATGAACCCGGCCCCGACGTGGCGTATCGCCAGGAAGGCCAAGGCGTTGGGTACGGCGAACAAGGCGCCCGCCACGGCGGCATACTCCAGGTTGCGCAGATTGATCCTCATCGTCTGACGCTGTATCGCTCCGATCACGCTCAGCACCAGGCCGGCACCCGTCATGGCGGCCATCAGGAAGGTCAGCCGCGGTGCTCCTGCACCGTCGGCCAGCTTGGCCACTACCAGCGACAGCGCCAGGAAAGTACCCACCAGCAGCAGGCAGCCCAGGGCGTAGAGCCCGTTTTGGTCCGCACCCTTGCGCGGCAGTCGTGCATTCGACATCATTCCTCCTAAATCTCGACATAAAGTATCTCTTCAAAAAGTATCTTGTCATCGAGATAAAATATCTTAGTACCAAGATAGGTGGTTGGCAATGAACAGAGTGAAATCGGCGATCACCCAGTGGCAGCGCGAGATGCCTGACCTTGACCTGCTCCCGATGGAGGTGGTCGGCTACCTGAAGACCAGCCAGTTGCATACCCGCAACCGGCTCGAGGCCTTCTTCAAGGCGCATGACCTGCAGCCGGGAGAGTTCGACGTGCTGGCGACCCTGCGCCGCGCCGGGGCGCCCTATGCCCTGACGCCGACCCAGCTGTTCGGCGCGCTGATGGTCTCGTCCGGGGGCATGACCAACCGGCTGGATCGCCTGGAGCGGGCGGGGCTGATCAGGCGTAATCCCAATCCCGACGACCGTCGTGGCACCCTGGTGTCGTTGACGTACGATGGACTGGCGCTGATTAACCGGCTCGTCCCGCTACACGTGGCGAACGAGGCGAACATGCTGGCGGCGTTGACCCGTGAAGAGCAGGCAGCGCTCGGCCAACTGCTCGGCAAGCTGCTCGATGGGCTGGAGGGAGAGTCGTACGACAAGTAGGGATGTCTAAACTAAGCTTGAGGTCGTGTCGTTCATCGCTGGCACGGCTTGTCTGGTGGGCCCTAACGCTGCGCCGGGATCGGCCCTGCTGGCGAGGTGATACGGCCCTCGAAAGACTACGCCGCCTGCCACGGCTGGCTCTTGCCGCGATTCTCGTCGATAACCGCGTTTGAGTGCTCTAACCAGTGATGCCGTGCATGAGTTCTTCGCTCAGGAAGCCATCAGCTGTGCGCCGAAGCCGATGAGCAAAGCAGAGAAAACCCCGCGCTGTAGACGCTGCATCATTGGATGGCTGGTCAGCCACTCTCTGAGCAGCGAAGCGGCCATGGCATAGAGCGTGTCGAATAGGATCCCAACGCCAACCACGAGTGAACCGAGGAGCAGAAATTGCAGCAGAATGTCGCTTCGCTCGGCGTTCAGGAACTGGGGCAACAGGACGGAACAGAAGAGCAACGACTTGGGGTTCAGCAGGTTGGTGAGCAGTCCACGCTTGCAAGCCGCTTTCAGTTCCATCGAGGGAGTGGGGGGCCGGATCGCGTCGACAACTGCGAGGCCTGGGCCCGATAGCAGTATCTGGATACCCAGCCATATCAGATAGCAGGCACCCACCAGTCGGATGACATCCAGGGTCCAGGGGCTTGCAGCGAAGAGGGCGGCAAGCCCGGTGGCCGCGAGCAAGACGTGGGCGCCTCGTGCCACGGCGAGTCCCGCCGCAGTGGCCAATGCAGGGAGGCGCCCGTTGGCGACGCCAGTTTGTAGTACCAGGATCATGTCCGGTCCCGGCAACAGATAGACTATGACCAGTGTGCTAGTAAATACCCAGAGTTCCACGACGCAGTCTCCAAGGTTGGCTGATACCTGCGTCAGTTTATGGGGCGTCCTCCAGGCATGTCCTTGCGTAGTTTGCCGTTATAAAGATAAATATTGGCATACTGTGCCCCTATATCTCCCGGAATGTGTGAATCATGCTAAAACGTGCGCTAGACAACTTGGATCGGCGGATTCTTGCCGCGCTGCAGCGCGACGCCCGCCTGACCAATGTTCAGCTTGCCGAAGAGGTTGGGTTGTCGCCTTCGCCCTGTCTGCGTCGAGTGCGCAGGTTGGAGGCCGCAGGTGTCATTCGTGGTTACCATGCAGAGTTGGGGCGCAGCGAGACAGGATTTGGTCTCACCGTTTTCGTTGGTATCAAGGTGGAGAGGCATCATGAGGAGCAGGCGAGTGCTTTTCGGAAAGCGGTTCAGGCGCTGCCAGAAGTGATCTCCGCCCACCTGGTATCAGGGGAGGCCGACTTCCTGCTCCAGGTCGTGGTGCCTGACCTGGCTGCCTATGAGTCATTCCTGACCGAGACATTGCTAAGACTGCCCTGGGTGAGTGATATCCGCAGCAACTTTGCCATCCAGACCGTTAAGCAGGCAGGCCCGTTACCGTTGCAGCAACTGTCACGTGAAGAGAGTCCCTGAGTGACATGAGATCTGCCGGGATACGGTGTCAGAAGGCACAAAGGGGGGGGCGGTCCCCCCTTTGTGCGTTGCTCGGCGCTGGCATGATAGGGATCCTCGAACACGCTGCTGATCAAACCGCTAGCGCTTGTGCCGCGCTCGGCGCTCCGTGAGGGCCTTGTGCGCATCCTCTTTCAGCGGCAGGCGCGACGCCCACTGGATGTCGTCACGCTGATGCCCCATGTCCTCGAGGATATGGTCGTCATGCGCCAGCAGTGGCAGGAAGCGCTGCCGGAACTGGCGGCGCCGGCGGTATCGCCACCACCAGAGCTCAAGTGCATAGATGAGTCCGAGCGGTGGCGTGGCCGGCATATATAGCGCCAGTCGGGGCGGCGGTGTGGGTGCTTTGTCGTCAGTCGGCGTTGAACGATGAATGGGCTGATACTGGGTCATCTCGCACCTCCATACAGGTAGCCGTTAGCGGCGGCTGCGATGTCTCTCTGGTTGTGAATGGAGGGTCGCGACCTCTGGGTAACAGCATGGCTTGGGCTCTTTGATCAAACAAACGAAAAGGTCTACAGTTTCAGTTAAGAAAAATTGAAAGGTGTGACCATGACACAGATGCCCTCACTCTCCGGCCATCGTGCCTTGCCTCTGCTGGATAGCGATGTGCTGCGGACCTTCGTGACGATTGCCGAGAGCGGCAGCTTCACGCGCGCCGCTCAGCAGGTCTTCCGTACGCCGTCGGCGCTCAGCATGCAGATCAAGCGCCTCGAGGAGACCCTGGGCCAGCCGCTGTTCGTGCGCGAAGCCCGCCAGGTAAGGCTCACACCCGAAGGCGAGATGCTGCTGGGTTACGGCCGGCGGCTGCTCAAGCTCAACGAGGAGGCGGTGACGCAGTTTCTGGCGCCCGCGCTCGAGGGGCGGGTGGGGTTCGGTACCACCGACGATGTCGGCACGCGCATCCTGCCCGGCGTATTGGCCCAGTTCGCACGCTCGCATCCGGCGGTGCATGTCGATGTGGTGGTGGGCAGTAGCGCCAGCATGCTGCAGCGCCTGGATGCCGGCGAGCTGGACTTGATACTCATCACCGCGGGCAACCCCGGCCAAGAGCCGCGCGGCGAGATCGTGCATAGCGAGCCGCTGGTATGGGTGGGCCGCGAGGGGGGCGTGGCCGTGCAGCGTTCACCATTGCCGGTGGCGCTGGCCCACCAGGGCTGTGCCTGGCGAAAAATGGCGCTGGATGCTCTCGACGGTGCCGGCATCGGCCACCGCGTCGCCTATACCTGTGAGCACTCCGCGGGTCAGGAGGCGGCGATGCTCGCCGACCTTGCCGTGGCGCCCTTTCCACGCAGCCTGATTCGTGCACCGCTGCGGCGTATCGAGCAGGATCAGCTGCCGCCGCTGGGCGATTACCAGATCGCGCTGGTCAAGCGTAGTGACCTCAGCGAAGCCGGCGACGCCTTGGCAGGGCATGTGGTGGGTGCCTTTGGCGATACCCACCGCTGAGCAGCCTTCCACATTGCCTTGGCCAACGTGGGCGGCACGCATTGTCCATGGCACAGCGAGCGAACGAGTATTTGGGGAAGGTGCGCGCGGCGCGGGCTGTCGGGCATTGCTGGGAAGCGGGATGGCGGCTACGTTAGGAATGGGTGCAGTGACGCACCGGCTAAATGCAGACTAATGGAGGAGTTTGCTATGAGAGACTCGCAAGATCTCTTTCCCACCCGCCTGGAACGCAAGCTGGGCATGTTCGAGCGCATCGATCCGGTGGTATACGGCGATGAAACACAGCTCGCCAACGGCCCGTTGGACAAGTCGCAGATCGAAGCGTATGAGCGCGACGGGTTTCTGTCGTTCGACGGCTTCTTCGATGCGGACGATATGCAGGCCTTTATCGACGAGCTGCGGGGCTACGAAGACGATGCCGATCTGAAGCTGTCCGAGGGCACGATTCTCGAACCCGGTCGTGAGGAAATTCGCACCGTATTCGGCATCCATCAGGTTTCCGAGCGTTTCAACCGTCTGACGCGTGACCCTCGCCTGCTGGCAATCGTCAAGCAGCTGCTGGGCAGCGATGTCTACATCCACCAGTCACGGATCAACTACAAGCCCGGCTTCAAGGGCAAGGGCTTCGACTGGCACTCCGATTTCGAGACCTGGCACAGCGAGGACGGCATGCCCCGCATGCGTGCGCTGAGCTGCTCCATCGTGTTGACCGATAACGGTGAGTTCAACGGGCCGCTGATGCTGATTCCCGGTTCGCACCGCTACTTCGTGCCCTGTGTAGGGCGCACGCCGGAGAACAACTACAAGGAGTCGCTCAAGAGCCAGGAGGTCGGGGTGCCGCCCGCCAGCAGCCTGCGTGAGCTGATGCTGGAGAACGACATCGAAGCGCCCAAAGGGCCTGCCGGGTCGCTGATCATTTTCGAGTGCAATACCCTGCACGGCTCGAATATCAATATGTCATGTTGGCCAAGGAGCAATCTGTTCTTCGTCTATAACAGTGTCGAGAACACGCTCCACGAACCGTACTGCGGCAACCGGCCAAGACCTGAGTTTTTGGCCGAACGCTCCGATTGGCAGCCACTCGAGCCGCTGAATGAGTCGTAGGCGACGCACCTGGTCGCGTTGGCTGAGTGACGTTCATTCGTTGAGGAGGCAGGTAAGCAATTGCTGCCTCCTCGACGGTGTGATAGTCCGCGATACGGGATGAAAGTCAGCATTGGCGGTCGCTATGACGGCGATAGCCTGCGGTTTCATTGATCTCAACTGAACTTTAGGTATTAGGCTCCGAAGAGTGGGCCGGCCCTTATGTGTCGGCATGGCAAGGCCATCAGCGGCGGTGTGCCGCTGGGATAGGGAGTCTTCACATATGACCGCTACGCTGCCTCGATCCGCTCTTCACGATTCGGCTCGGTGGGAAACATCGCCGCTTGACCTCGACGCCTACCTGGCGCGCATCGATTATCGCGGACCACTAACCCCGACGTTGAGTACGCTGCACGAGCTGCAGCGTGCGCATCTCGCGGCGGTGCCCTTCGAAAATCTCGAGATCGTCACCGGCGGCAAGATCCGCCTCGACCTGGAGAGCCTGCAGGACAAGCTGGTGAGGCGGCGGTGGGGTGGCTACTGCCACGAGCAGAATATCCTGTTTGCCACGGTGCTTGATCGGCTCGGCTTCGTCGTCGAAGGGCGCAGTGCGCGGATACTGATGGGCGACGATGCGGACAAGGTGACGCCACTCGGGCACACCATCCTTAACGTCACCGTGGCGGGGCATCAGTGGCTGGTCGATGTGGGGGTCGGCAACGTTGGGCCGCGCGAGCCGATCCGTCTCGACGAGGGCGTCGAGGCGCGCCACGGCCGCTGGGAGTATCGGCTGGAGCGCTCATCGCTGGGGTACTGGCTGCTGCGCCATCACCGCCACGGCGGCTGGTTCAGTCTCTACCAGTTCAGCGACGAGCCTTACTACCGTGCCGACTTTGAAGAGCAGAACTATCTCGTCTCCCATCATCCGGACTCGCCCTTCGTGCGCCGCATCGTCGCCCAGCACAACGGCGCTGAGGAGCGCCTGGCGTTGACCGATCTGGAGCTGAAGATCTTCCGTCCCGGCGAGGCGCCTGAACTGCAGCGACTCGATGCCGAGGCGCTGCCGCAGATACTGCGCAAGCGCTTCGGCCTTGTGCTTGCGCCGCACCAGGAAGCGGCGCTGCTGAGGCGGGCTGAGTCGCTAGTCGAGGCGTCGGCCTAGTTGACGGTCCAGTTGGGCAGTAGGGCTATTCACCATACGGCTCATCGGTACGCGGGGCGTTTGGCATCTGTTCATCGAGTGACTGCCGGTACTTGATGCAGCCACGGATGAATTCCGGCCATTCAGGTACCACGGGAACCGGGTCGCTCTTGTCGGGCAGCAATGCCCAGAGGGCTGGGTGGTGCCAGCACAGATCGTGCCCGCTACAGTCGCGGTGCTCACGAATGCCTTGGCGTAGCCGCTTGGCTTCTGCGATCAATTGTTCGCGGGTCATCTTGTCCAGGTCTTCGTCCATGGCTCCCTCCCAATCTGCACGGAGAATGTTCTGAGCAAATGGCTCACTCATGCTGCAGGATATTGATGAGCTTGCCGAACGGGTCTCGAACGTAGAACCTTCGCACGCCCCAGGGCTCGCTTACCGGTCCGTATTCGATGGGTATGCTGGCCTTCTCGAAGCGTGCCTGTGCCGTTTCGATATCGTCGACTTCGATGGAGAGATCGGGCACCGGTGTACCGGAGCCACCCTCGGTGCCGAAGCTCACCTGAACCATCATTTTCTCGTCCGAGCCGTAGGTTCGAAACCAGCCGTGATCCATGAGCAGATCGAGACCCAGAATGTCACCATAGAAGGTAGCAGCCTTGTCGAGATCCGATGTGGCCGAGTTGGACATGATGCGTTTGACTTTCATCTGGCGCCTCGGGGGTGTGTTGTTGTGCGTGGCCGGTGCAGGGCTACGAAATGCTTAAACATAGTCGCTTCGCTATCGTCCTGCCTGCTCTATCATTTCCCTTCCGCCTACTATGATTGGGCACCCTTTATCACCGAGGAGACTCCCATGAGCGGTACCCTCCATCGGCTTGCAGCCTTTACCGATACCCCGAGCGGTGGCAACCCTGCGGGGGTGTGGTTGGGCGAGGCGCTGCCCGAGCCGGCCGAGATGCAGCGTATCGCTGCAGAGGTGGGTTATTCCGAAACCGCCTTTATCGCCCCGTCCAAGGGTGAGCGTCGCACGGTGCGCTACTACAGCCCCGAGGCGGAGGTGAGCTTCTGCGGCCATGCCACGGTGGCCAGCGGTGTGCTGATGGGTCAGCTGAGCGGGGCGGGCAGCTACCTGCTCGATACGGCAGTGGGCGAGGTGAGCGTCACGGTCAATCAGGTGAAAGGGGAGTGGCGGGCGTCGCTGGTGTCGGTGACGCCGGAGTTTCGCCCCGCCGAGTATGAATTGGTCGAGTCGGTGTGCGAACTGCTCGGTTGGCAGATGGATGAACTCGATCTCGATGTTCCGCCGGCGCGAGCCTATGCCGGAGTCTGGCACCTGGTGCTGGCATGCAAGACACAGCAGCGCCTCGAACGGCTCGAGTACGATTTCGAGCGTCTCAAGGCGCTGATGCTGCGTGAAGGGCTGACCACGCTGCAGCTGGTATGGCGCGAGAGCGAAGGGCACTTCCACGCCCGTGATCCGTTCCCGGTGGGCGGTGTGGTGGAAGACCCTGCCACCGGTGCGGCCGCCGCGGCGCTGGGTGGTTACCTGCGCGATGCCGGCCTGCTACAGGCGCCTGCCCAGCTGACGATCCGGCAGGGCGAGGCCATGGGCCGGCCCAGCCGCCTGCAGGTGGATGTCCCGCTTACTGGCGGCATCGTCGTCACCGGCCAGGCGGTGAGCCTGGAGCATTGAGCCGGTGCCGCAGGGTAAGGCGCGACGCAATAGTCACGTGGGCTGGTAGCTGCCGGCCTCGGCGGCAAAGCTGATTGCCAGGCGGTTCCAGGCATTGATGGTGCAGACCGCCAGGGTTAGATCGGTCAGGCTCTTCGCGGAGAAGTGCTCGCGGGTGGCTTCGTACAAGGCCTCGTCGATGCCGTTGCCGGCAATCAGGGTATTGGCCTCGGCCCAGGCGAGAGCGGCGCGCTCGCGCTCGGTGTAAAAGGGCGTTTCGCGCCAGGCGCTGAGGGCGTAGAGCCGCTGCTCGGTTTCACCGGCCTTGCGCGCGTCCTTGGTGTGCATGTCGATGCAGTAGGCGCAGCCGTTGAGCTGTGAAACGCGGGTATAGACCAGCTCCATCAGGCCGTCACCCAGCGCTTCCTGTTTTGCCGAGCTGGCGACATGCTGCTGTAGGCCGAGCATCGCCTTGAGGCCTTCGGGGCTGGCCGAGAAGTAGTTCATGCGCATTGGGAGGTCTCCTGAGTGAAAGTAGGGTCCCACTCTAGCCAGACAGACAGCGGTGGCATTGTAGGTTTTCGACCTGCTGGTCGCTCTGCTGCAGGCCTGATGCTTCGTCGGTTCCAGCCTTGCGCGGCACTGCGTCCCTACTTGCAGTGTTTCTGGCAGGCCAGGGGGCAAGCGAGTAGCGAAGCGGCGGGGGTGGAGCTGCTACATCCGGATGGTGCCGCCGGCCTGCTGTTCAATTTCGGTGGCATGCTCGAGCGCGACGGTGAGCGAGTGGGTGGCGCTTGTTGGGTCGATGGCCCCAAGCGGCGCACGGCGCGGCTGGCGGTGGGGGAAACGCTGGACCTGCTCGGTGTACGCTTCCTGCCGGGCATGGCGTTTCCCTTCGTTAGTGAGGCGTTGTCGGCTCTGGCCGGTGGGGGACTGACGCAGGGAGATGCCTTGCGCCGGCTCGAGCTCGAAACGCTACATGAGCGGCTGTGGCAGGTCTCTGACCTGGCCGGGCGCCTGGCACTGCTGGAGGGATATCTGCTGGGCAGGCTGCTTAACGCGGCGCCGGTGCCGCCGGGGCTGGTGTTCTCGCTTGGCTGGTTGCAGCAACACCAAGGCCAGGTCAGCATCGCAGCGCTGGTGGAGGAATTGCCGTTTGGCCAGCGCCGTCTGGAGCGGCTGTTTCAGCGCCACGTGGGGCTTTCGCCCAAGCGCTACGCCCGGCTGCTGCGTGTCGCCCATAGCCGCGAGCTGATCAAGCTGGGCGGGAGTGCCACTTCCTTGACCGATACTGCCTTCACCGCCGGCTATTTCGACCAGTCGCACTTCATCCACGACTTCAAGTCCGTGACCGGCGTCACCCCGGGCGGCTATCTTGACCATGTGCGGCGGCGGTATGGTCGCGAACCTCAGCAGTAAGATGGGCGGTGGGGCAGCTTATCCCGGTGATTCGTACTCGTCGTGGCGCTTCACCCAGTCCATCAGGTTGCGGTGAGGCCCCGTCTCGTTGCGGCCGTGGGGCGTCATGTCGAGCAGCATGTAGGTGCTGTCGACGAGTTCGTCGCCGCGCCCGTAAGTCGAGTAGGTGTGGAAGATTTCCCCATCGGCGTTTCGATAGAACACGCTGAGGCCGGACAGGTCCTCGATCGAGACCTTGGCCGTGGCGTAGTTGTAGGTGACCGTTCCCTGGGCGATCGCTTCGGGAGTGAACGAGACTTGGTAGTCGTAGTTGAAGTCGCTGCCGTGCGAGGAGACCCACGTCACCAGCCAGCCCATGCGCCGCCGGTAAGCCTCGATTTCGTCGAGCGGGGCGCGGGAGACCCGAACCAGGCTCACGTCGTGGTGTTCGAGGTGCACCCGCGTGCCTTCGATGTGGTCGGCCGTGAAGGAACAGCCGATGCAGCCTTCTCCCCAGCCGGGGCCGAACATGAAATGGTGGACGATCAACTGGCTGCGTCCATCGAACAACTCGGCGAGCGTCTTGCGGCCTTCGTTCGTATCGAAGGCATACTCCTTATCGACCTTTACCCATGGCAAGGCGCGGCGCTTGGCGTTCAGGTCGTCGCGGAGGCGGGTGGGCTCCTTTTCCCTTGCCAGAAGCTCCTTGCGGGCGGCGATCCATTCTTCACGAGAGACGACGGGACGGGATATAGCATCGTGCGCTGACATGAGAAGTTCTCCTGTTGCTGTCTTGGCACGAGGTAGTCGTCCTGATGGGGGCGGATTCGACAGGAGGGCGTTTGGCGACATGCGAGAATATTGACGCCTCGATCATCGAGGTATAGATTTCCGTCATGACCAAGACAACGCCTTATGCGGCCACCGGCCGCAAGATTCCCGACTACAGCGAGCCTTCGTACTGGCACGGCACGATCAAGATGTCGCTGTCGAAGTTCTTCGTGCTCAGCGTGCTGCATCGCAAGCCGATGCACGGCTACGAGGTGGTGCAGGCGGTGGAGAAGAGCACCAAGGGCTGCTGCAGCCCCTCGGAGGGCACGGTCTACCCGATGCTCAACGAGTTCGAGGCGGGCGGCTACCTGAGCTCCACTGCGGAGGTGGTGCAGGGGCGCTCGCGTAAGGTCTACGCGCTGACGGAAAAGGGGCGGGAGGCCTTCCAGGTAGCGGTAGATGCCTGGCTGGAAGCCACCGATTGCATCGTCGAGAGTCGCCGCATGGCGGGCGTGGCGACGGCTAATCGGGTGAACCAGGAGGAGCATGAAGAATGAGCCCAAGGCGTTTTTTCAGGCCTCGATACCTCGTTGATCGAGGTATAAGGTGAACAGCCGCACCCGTGTGGTCATTGCCCTGGGTGTCTCCCAGACCCTGGCCTGGGGCTCGACATATTACCTGCCTGCGATTCTCGCCGTGCCCATGGCGCAGGATCTCGGCCTTTCCACCGGCACGGTATTCGCGGCGTTCTCCTCGGCGCTGGTGGTCTCGGCGATTCTGGGGCCCGCGGTGGGGCGGCGCATCGACCGCTTCGGCGGACGCGACGTACTGACGGTGTCGAGCCTGGTGTTCGCCCTGGGCCTGGTGCTGCTGGGGCTGGCTAGCGGGCCCATGATGCTGTGGGTGGGGTGGCTGGTGATCGGCGTCGGCATGGGCATGGGGCTTTATGAGTCGGCCTTCTCGACCCTGGCCGGGCTCTACGGCCGCGAGGCGCGCGGCCCCATCACCGGTATTTCACTGCTGGCGGGCTTTGCCAGCACGGTATGCTGGCCGATCACCGGCTGGCTCAACGCCGAATTCGGCTGGCAGAACGCCTGCTTCACCTGGGCGGCGGTGCACCTGCTGCTGGGCCTGCCGCTCAACCGCCTGTTGATTCCCTTCGGCATCCAACCGCCCGCTCCCCGAACCGAGGCGTCCGCGGCCGAAGGGGAGACGACCTGGCTGCCCATGGCGCTGCTGGCCTTCGTCTTCGCAGTGACCTGGTTCGTCAGTACCGGCATGGCGGCGCACCTGCCATGGTTGCTGCAGATCGCAGGCCTGTCGCCTGCTGGTGCCATTGCCGCCGCGGCGCTGGTGGGGCCGGCGCAGGTGGCGGCGCGTCTGCTCGAGTTCTCGCTACTGCAGCGTTTCCATCCGCTGCTCTCGGCCAAGCTGGCGGTGATCGCCCACCCCATAGGAGCGCTCGGCGTGATGACGCTGGGGGCGCCCTTGGCCACGCTGTTCGTGCTGCTGCACGGCGCCGGTAACGGCATTCTCACCATCGCCAAGGGCACGCTGCCGCTGGCCATCTTTGGCCCGCACGGCTATGGCCTGCGCCAGGGCGTGCTGATGGTGCCGGCACGCTTCGGCCAGGCGCTGGCGCCGCTCACCTTCGCCCTGCTGATCGAGCGCTTTGGCACCCAGGCGCTACTGTTCTCCTCCGCCCTGGGGCTCGCCGCCCTGGTGGCGCTGCTCGTTCTGCAAACCCACGCCATGAAGGAGGCGACATGAGGCTTCGCACGCTGTCTGACCCCGATTACCTGCCCGCGCTTGATGAGCGTTTCGCTCGCCAGCCCCCTGGCCAGGGCCTGCCCGATCCGCTGGGGCATCCGCCGCGCATCCTGCTGCTCTACGGTTCGCTGCGCGAGCGCTCCTTCTCGCGCCTGGCAGTGGAGGAGGCCGCACGGCTGCTGCGCCACTTCGGCGCCGAGACGCGTATCTTCGACCCTTCCGACCTGCCGCTGCCGGACCAGGTGGCTGGCGACGATCACCCTTCTGTGCGCGAACTTCGCGAGCTGGCCATCTGGTCGGAGGGGCAGGTGTGGTGCAGCCCCGAGCGCCACGGCCAGATCACCGGCGTAATGAAAACCCAGATCGACCACCTGCCGCTGAGCATGGGGGCGGTACGCCCCACCCAGGGGCGTACCCTGGCGGTCATGCAGGTCAGCGGCGGCTCGCAGTCGTTCAACGCGGTGAATACCCTGCGCCTGCTGGGGCGCTGGATGCGCATGTTCACCATCCCCAACCAGTCCAGCGTGCCCAAGGCCTACCAGGAATTCGACGAGGCGGGGCGCATGCGGCCCTCGCCGCTCTACGACCGTATCGTCGATGTGATGGAGGAGCTGGTGCGTTTTACCCTGCTGCTGCGACCTCACGCCGAGCCTCTGGTCGACCGTTACTCGGAGCGCCGCGAAGCGGCCGGCGCCAAGGCCGATCCGGTGACGGACAAGGCGGCAGTGCGCTAGGCGGCGGCCTGCTCCTCCTTGTCGTAGTTGATCATCCAGGCGACACCGAATCGGTCCGTTAGCATGCCGAAGCGGTGTGCCCAGAAGGTTTCCTCGAGCGGCATCTGCACGGTGCCGCTGTCGGCCAGGACATTGAAGAGGCGTTCGGCCTCCTCTACCGAATCGACACCGACCGCAATGCTCACGCCCTTGATACCTTCATAGGGCGCCGGGCAGAAGGGGGCATTATCCGAGGCCATCAACAGCTGGTCAGCGATGCGCAGCCGGGCATGCATGACCAGGTTGCTGGCTTCCGCGGGAACGTCCATGCCCTCGCTGGCGGGCATCTCCGCGTAGGTGGATACGGCCTCGAGCTTGGCGTCGAAGCAACGCTGGTAGAACTCGAAGGCTTCGCGGCAGTTGCCGTCGAAGAGCAGGTAGGTGGAAAGCTGCATGGTGGGTCTCCAGGGGTGTTGTTGGTGCTACCTCCCTACATCGATTCAACATAGTCGCTTTCGACACCTACCTGGTGGCAGGCAAACATTGGCAGCTGCTTAATCAGCGCGAATGCTTAGCCGTCCCACCCGCTGCATATCGTCGCCATCTGGGCGCACCACGATCATTTCGCCAGACCCCACGCCGCCGCCAACCAGCGCCGAGATGTTCACCTGATGCGTTATCAGTAGCAGGTTACCCGGGCCTTGCCAGCCCAGAATGCGCTCGCGGGCGCTCCTGGTGCGCTCAGCTTGTTCGCTACGTTCACGGAAGAAGGAGTCAAGCCACTGCGACGCTGCTACCTCACCGACATCCATTAGCTCGGCGGTATCCAAGGCCCGACACCACTGAGACGAGAACACCGCCGCAATCGGGACGTCTCGCTGGCGTAACGCCCGGCCGGCCGCCTCGGCCTGGGCACGCCCGTCGGCGGAAAGGTTGCGCTGCGTGTCACAGCGGCCACGCTCGAACCCAGTCGGATCACCGACACCCGGCGCCAGCGAATGGCGCATCAGAATCACCAGGCCGCCCTCCTGCAGCGCCTGCCAGGTTGCCTCGTTAGCCTGGGTGCTGGCAGGTATAGCGCCCAACACACTGAGGAGAAAGGCGAAAGTGAGATGGCGCAGGCTGAGCATGGGGAGGTACCAAGCGGGTTGGAAGCGACAATGAGGCTATCTCAATCGGGTGATTGAAGCGACCCGCAAGGTACCAGCGACTGGGCGCTAGTGAGTCGGTGCTCAAAGGCGCTCGTGGCGCTCGCGGCTGTCGGCCGGCGCCTGTTCGCGTTCATGCATGCCGTAATCGCGGATTACCCCGGCCACGCGCAGGCGATAGTCGTCGAACACCACCTCTCGGCCCATGGCCTGGGCGCTGCGGTGGCGCTCGAGCCGGCGCCACTCGGCGACGGCCTCCTCGTCGCGCCAGAAGGAGAGCGACAGAACCTTGCCCGGTTGGGTGAGGCTCTCGAAGCGTTCGATGGAGATGAAACCATCGATCTCATCGAGCAGCGGGCGCAGGCTGGCAGCGATGTCGAAGTATTGGTCGCGGCGGTCGGGCTTTGGTGTGGCTTCGAAAATAATGGCGATCATAGGGCACTCCATTTTGACTTATCGGTATTGAAGCGATGATCCCGCTTCGTCTTGTTCAATGTCGCTTCATTGTGTCTCCTTGGCCTATGCTTGTCAGACATAAACCGTTAGGTGATGAGCGAACTATGGATGAGCCAGACCTGTCGCGCCTCGCCCGTACCATTGGCGAGCCTACCCGGATGGGCATGTTGGCGCTGCTGATGGAGGGGCGAGCATTGACTGCCAAGGAGCTTGCCTACGGCTGCGGGGTACAGCCGGGTACGGCGACGGAGCATCTCAAGCGGCTCCAGCGCGATGGGCTGATTGCCTCGGCGGCACAAGGGCGGCACAAGTACTACCGGCTGGCGACAGCCAAGGTGGCGCATGCCGTCGAGGCGCTGATGGTGGTGGCCAAACCGATGAAGGCGGTGTCGCCGTGCAGGCGGCCAGCCGGTGCCATGGGGGCTGCGCGATTCTGCTACGACCACCTGGCGGGTGAACTGGGTACGAGGATGACGGCGGTACTGCTCGAAAGGGAGTACTTGGTGACGGATGGCGAGGCCTTGGACGTAACGGAGCGGGGCGAGGCCTGGTTCTCGAACTTCGGCATCGATA
Source organism: Halomonas sp. 1513 (assembly GCA_001971685.1). Classification (NCBI taxonomy): domain Bacteria; kingdom Pseudomonadati; phylum Pseudomonadota; class Gammaproteobacteria; order Oceanospirillales; family Halomonadaceae; genus Halomonas; species Halomonas sp. 1513. The sequence continues at coordinate 2,789,060 of CP019326.1, read as the reverse complement.
TCGCTTCCCTGCGCAAGCGTCGCCGGCGTTTCGCCTATCCTTGCCTCGACTGGAGCGAACGGCGCGATCATCTCGGCGGGGCGCTGGGGGCAGCCATGGCCGAGCGTATGCTGAAACTGGGCTGGATCGGCCGGCAGAAGCACTCGCGGGTGGTGAGTATCAGCGAGTTGGGGCATCAGGCACTGGCACGCGAGTTAGGGGTCGTGATCGGTTCGCCAGAGAATGATCAAGCGGTCGCGATCTCGTCGTAGCCCGACCTCGGGGCCGAAAGCCTACGTCGTCCACGTCCAGGTTGACGAGAAACTCCATGCCGCCTCCTGCAGATGCGCCAAGACAATTCCGGCCAAGAGTCGATATGTAGGCCCTTCCAGGTAAGTAAATGCTTGTGGGATAGTCATTTGGAACAGAGTAGCAGCCTCCCAGAGTGGTCATTCAGGCTTGCGTGCGATGCTATGCTGCGAATGTTACGAAATGCCGCGACGAGGCGGGTTCACTTTGAAAGCAAGGGACGGATTGTGCCAGGCGGGTCCAGGGCCTGCCGTCTGATCGAGACATCCGACGAACTCCCCTCGCTCGACGAATTGGCGCAAGCCGCCGGGCTGAGCCGCTTTCACTTCCATCGCGTCTTCAAGTCGGCCACGGGGTTGACGCCCAAGGCGTATGCGGTCGCCTGCCGGGCGGAACGTGCTCGCCAGGCGCTGGCACACCGAGCAACCGTACCGAGGCGATCTATGAGGCAGGCTTCAATTCCAGCGGGCGCTTCTATGCCGGTTCCAATCGCATGCTCAGCATGACGCCGAAACGTTACCGCTCGGGAGGAAAGGACATGGAGATTCGCTTCGCCCTGGGAGAATGCTCGCTGGGCAGCATTCTAGTCGCGACCAGCGAAAAAGGGATTTGCGCCATTTCCTTCGGCAGCGACCCGGATCAGCTATTGCAGGAGTTCCAGGATCGTTTCGCCAATGCCTGCCTGGGGCGTGGGCAATCACCTGGGCCTGAACCTGCTCATGCGACAGCTTGCCGAGCTAGACCCGACGCAGCGCGGGGCCATCATGGGGCTATACAGTGCCATTACCTACCTGTGCGTGTTTGCTGGCGCGCTGCTCTACCGGCCGATCTTCACCCACTTCGGCTTTGCCGCCTGCGCCTGGGCGTCGGCGATGCTCGTACTGCCGGCCCTGGGCTAGGCGCTGGGGCAGTGGCGCAGGAAACAGGCTGCGCTACGCTGCCATTCGGAGACATGATGACGTTGGAGAGGAGGTGTAACAGCATGATTGCCTACACGATGGTGGGTACGCAGAATCTTGCTAAAGCACTGCAGCTCTATGACCCGCTTTTTGCTGAAATGGGCTGGGATGTCTGCTGGAAAGATGATTCCTGCGTTTCCTATGGAAAAGAAAGCGATCTCGACTTCCCCAGGTTCTTTGTCGGCTATCCCTTCGATGGCCAGGCAGCCAGTGTGGGAAACGGCGCCATGACGGCTTTCCAGTTCACTACACCGGAACGGGTCGACAAGCTGTATGAGATAGCCATCAGCAATGGCGGCAGTGACGAAGGCGCGCCAGGCTATCGGCCGCAGTACGCTGAAGGGTTCTACGCGGCCTATGTGCGTGATGGCGACGGCAATAAATTGGCCTTTGTCGTTTATCCGGATGAAGAAGAGAAATAAACCACCATCCTGAGATGCCGATGCTCGTCGACCAGCAGCGTGGCGTGCTGGTACTCCCTCGGATTGGAGTCGGCATCGAGAAGCGTGCCGATGCCGTAGCGGTAGGCCTCCAGGTTGGGTTGTTCCCACCAGCGGCGAAAATCCGGCGAGAGCTTGGTGAGGGCGTCGATCAGCTCCTGCATGGCCGGGTCCTCGGGGGCGGACGCCAGGTCGCAGCGGAACTGGGCCAGCAGACGGGCGGCATCCTGATGCCAGTCGGGCAGCCTTCTGCGTAGTGGGGGGTCGGCGAACAGCAGGCGCATCATGTTGCGCTCGCCGGGCTCCTTGTCGCCGAAGCCGAGCAGGGCAGCGGCGGCGTTCCAGGCGATCACGCCGCAGCCTTGAGATAAGCCAAGCAGTGGCGCCCTTGGCAGGGCGTTCTATCCTTTTCGGTGACCGGGACGAGGTGTGCACCAAGGAGAGGCCAATGTTTACGTTCGAGATTTGGGTCGCCTATACCGCAGCCTGCATTCTGCTGGTGCTCGCTCCGGGGCCGGATAACCTGCTGGCGGTGGGACGCGGCCTGAGCCAGGGGTGGCGCGCGGCGTGGACCTCGGGGCTGGCTTCCGGCACCGGGATCCTCTTGCATGTCCTGGCCGCGACCTTCGGCCTGACCCTGCTGCTGCAGACCTCGGAGCTGGCCTTCTGGGTGGTCAAGGCGCTCGGTGCCGGCTACCTGATCTGGCTCGGCATTCGGGTACTGAGGGCGCGTAACCTGATCCACTTCGCTCCCGCCCGGCGTCAGCCGCTGTCGCGTATCTTCGCCATCGGTTTTCTCTCTGCGGCCCTCAACCCCAAGCCGGGGCTCTTCGTGCTGGCCTTCATACCGCAGTTCGTCGATCCGGCGGCGGGTTCCGTCACGGCGCAGATGCTGGTCTACGGTGTCTGGTTCGCCGCCCTGACCGCGGTGGGCTTCTCGCTGATGGGGGTGTTTGCGGCGCGACTGTCCGCCTGGCTGCAGGCGCGACCGCGGGTGGTCGCCGGCCTCAACGTGGGTGCCGGCCTGACCTTCGTGGTCACGGGGCTGTCGGTGGCGGCCATGAAGCAGCGCTGACGCCAGCTGGCGATGTCGAAAGGTGCCGGCCTGTGACGATAGAGGGGTGACCAGGGCACGTCGCCCTGCCAGGCAACCGGGAGAACCGTCATGCAATATATGCTGATGTGCTGTATCGATGAGGCGCTATGGGAAGGGCTGCCGGAAGCATCCCGCGATGCGGTGATGCACGACTACCATGCGCTGATCCAGGAGATGGTCACCAGCGGCGCCTACCGCGGCGGGGCGCGGCTGCAGTCGGTAGAGAGCGCCACTACGCTGCGCGAGCAGAATGGCCAGGTGGTGACGCATGATGGGCCCTTTGCCGAGGCGCGCGAGCATTTGGGCGGTTTCCATGTGGTGGAGTGTCGCGACCTCGACGAGGCACTGGCGCTGGCGCGGCGCATTCCACCACTGCGCGTCGGGGGCTCGGTCGAGGTGCGGCCGGTGGACCCCGCCTACCGCCTGTAGGCGATGAACCTCGACGCACTCTATCGCGAGGCTCATGGCCGCCTGCTGGCCGGCCTGATTCGCCGATTCAACGACTTCGCCCTGGCCGAGGATGCCCTGCAGGCGGCCTTCGAGGCCGCCATGCGCCAGTGGCCGGAGCAGGGTACACCGCCCAGTCCGCTAGCGTGGCTGGCCGCCACCGCCCGACACAAGGCGCTCGACCAACTGCGCCATCGCCAGATGCTCGAGCGCAAGCAGGGCGAGCTGGTCGTGCATCTCGAGCAGACCCTGGGGGAGCCGCCGGCGCCGGATGATGACGATGTGCCGCTGGATAGCCTGCGGCTGATGTTTACCTGCTGCCACCCGGCGCTGGGGCGTCCCGCCCAGGTTGCCTTGACCCTGCGCACCCTGGGCGGCCTGACCACCGAGGAGATCGCCCGGGCGTTCATGCTGCCGGTGCCGACCCTGGCCCAGCGGCTGGTGCGCGCCCAGGCCAAGATTCGCGATGCCGGCATCCCCTTCGAGGTGCCGGACGACGATGCCCTCGACGAGCGCCTCGACGCGGTGCTGGCGGTGATCTACCTGATCTTCAACGAAGGGTATGCTGCCAGCGGCGGCGAGCGCCTGGTACGCGAGGAGCTATGCCACGAAGCCATCCGCCTGGGCCGCCTGCTGGTCGGCCTGCTGCCCGCCGAGCCCGAGGCGCGGAGCTTGCTGGCCTTGATGCTGTTTCACGATGCGCGGCGTGAGACGCGTCTCGATGAGCACGGCGATATCGTGCTGCTGGAGAATCAGGCACGCTCGCGCTGGGATCGCGAAATGATCGAGGAGGGCCGCGCCCAGCTCGCCCCGGCGTTGCGGCAAGGACCGCTCGGGCCTTATTGCGTGCAGGCCGCGATTGCCGGACTGCACGTCGAGGCGCCAAGCGCCGCCGACACCGACTGGCGACGCATCGCGGCGCTCTACAGCCTGCTCTACGCCATGCAGCCGACTCCGGTGGTGGCGCTGAACCGTGCCGTGGCGATCGCCATGGCCGACGGGTTGGAAACCGGCCTGGCGCTGCTCGATGAGATTCACCTGCCGGACTACCACCTGCTGCCGGCGGTACGCGCCGACCTGCTGCGGCGCTTGGGGCGCTTCGATGAGGCCGCCCAGGCCTATCGCCAGGCGCTGGCGCTATCGCCCCAGGCCGCCGAGCGGCGCTTTCTCGAACGCCGCCTGGCCGAGGTGCAGTCAGCCCTCGGCTGAGTCGACCAGGGAGTCGAGCCAGGCGGTGATGCGTGGATCGCTGAAGAACGCCACCAGCCGCTCGGCGTTGATCTCGCCGATGCCTGCCCGGGCGCGCCAGTCGGCCGCGGAGCGCTGACGCAGTTCGGCCAGTGTGACCTCGCCATGGGCGTCTTGTAATGCCGTTGGCGCGACCCTGGGCATCCCCAGTGCCGCCAGCCAGCGAGGCAGCGTCTGCTCGGCGCTCTCGGCAAACAGGGCGTGCCACTGCGCGGCGCGCACCTCGCCGACGCCGTGGGCCTGCTGCAGCTGAGTCGGGCTGAGGTCGCGCCAGTCGAGCAGATCCTCGAGTAGCCCTGCGTTGATCAGGCGCTGCCAGCTGCCTTCGCCGAGGCCGGCCATGTCCAGCCCGTCCGGCCCGGAGAGCCACGTCAGCCGGGCCAGAAACTGGCTCTCGCAGCCGGGCGTCAGACGCAGGCAGCTGAGGGGGTGAAATGCCTCGGGGTCGGGGATCTCCAGGGGCGGGCGCGGCTGGCGGTGGGTCAGCACGGCCTCGAATTGAGGAATGGTCAGTCCGGCGAGCCGAATCGTGACGTGGTCGCCGGGTCGGATGTCGTGCTGCTGCCACTGGTTCAGCGAGCCAAGGCTGACGCGGCGTATCGTGCGGTCGTCGAGGGCGGTGGGGTAGAGCTGCAGCACCGGGGTGATCTGCCCGGTGCGGCCGACCCGGAACTCGACGCCGCGGACCTCGGCCAGCGCCTGCTGGGCGGGATGTTTCCAGGCCGCCGCCCAGGCCGGCGGTGCCGGCTGCCAGGTGTGCGGGGCGGGCCGCTGGCTCTGCCTCACCACCACGCCGTCGGTGGCGAAGGGCAGGGCGCCGCGATACCAGCGCTGGCGCCAGGCGGCCACCTCATCGGCCTGCGTCACGGCCTGGGTCATCGCCACGCTATCGCCAAAGCCCCAGGCGGCGAGCCGGTCGAGGCGCTGTTGCATGTCGGCTGGGCCGTCCGGCCAGTCCCAGACGAACAGGCCAACCCGCTCGGCATCCTCTGTTTGCCAGGCGTGGCGCGCCATCAGGCCGATGATGGCGCTGCGTGCCCCGGCGCTGCCGTGCTCGGCCTGGATGTGCTGCTCGAGGCGCAGATAGAGCTCGCCCTGCAGCACCACGCGGGGCGGGTAAGGCGCAGTCAGCCGCTGGGTGACGTGGGGCGCCCGGCGCAGATGCGCCAGCCAGTCGCTGCCGCGCTCGCCGTCGCCGCGGCTGATCGCCTGGGCCAGCTGGCCATCGTCATAGACCAGCGTCACGGCGACGCCGTCGACCTTTGGCTGCACCCACAGTGAATGTTCCCGGCGGCGCTGCATCCAGCGCGCCACGGCGTCGCGGTCGTCGAGCTTGGCCAGGCCGGTCTGCACCACCGGGTGGTCGAGCGGCCCGTCGGGTTCATGTGCCGTGACGGCGGATGACTCTCCGCTGCAGGCCTTCCACTGTGCCAGCCGCTGGCGGGTCTGGTCGTAGAGGCTATCGTCGACCAGCCGCTCGCCGCGCTGATAATAGGCCGCGTCCCACTCGGCCAGCCGTGCCTCCAGTTGGGCGCGGCTAGCCTCGTCGATGGGACGGCACTGGTCGGCCAGCAGTGGCCAGGCGAGGCTGCTCAGGAGAGCGAAGATAAGTAGCTGCAGGCGGCGCCGCGGTCGCCCTCTACCAAGGGTCGAGTCGGTGTACATGCTGACATCCCTGTCGCTGCCGCGCGTGGCGCGGCGTTGATATCAGCGTAGTCGAATACACAAACCACTGCCCCGCCAGGGTGGCGGGGCAGTGGGGTAGGCGGAGCCGGGAAAGGCTAGCGGCGTTCGAGCAGCAAGGCGTAATCGAGCAGTACCTCGGCGCTCTCGAGCAGCTTGGCGCGCTCGGCGGGCTCGCTCTCCTCTTCGGCCTCGCCGCGGGCGTCGACCCAGTCGTCGAGCAGCTCGAGGCCGAGGGCGCGGCGGCGATCATTCTCGAGGCCGAGCTGGCGCCCCTCCAGTTCTTCCATCTCGCGCTGGCGCTGCTCGCGGTTGAGGCTGACGCTGGTCTGCTCTTCGCGCAGCTCGCGGGCCAGCTCGGCCTGGGACTCGAGGTAGATGAAGTTGGGGTGAGTCTCGACCCGCTCGCGATGGCGCGCACTCAGCTCTTCGAGGTAGCGCCATGGCTCGCCGTAGTTGCGGTACTGCACGGCGCGCACGGTGTCCCACTCCAGCGCGTTGTCGAGGGCGCTCTCGCCGATGATCTCGGGATCGAGCAGGCTGGGGAAGACGATGTCCGGTTCCACGCCGCGGTGCTGGGTGCTCTCGCCGGAGATGCGGTAGAACTTGGCGCGGGTCAGCTTGACCTGGCCGTGGCTGAGGTCGTTGATGGTCTGTACCGTGCCCTTGCCGAAGGTGCGGTTGCCGAGCACCACGCCGCGGCCGTAGTCCTGGATGGCGCCGGCGAAGATCTCCGATGCCGAGGCCGACAGGCGATTCACCAGCACGCCCAGGGGGCCCTCGTAGAGACTGCCGCTCTCGGTGTCGCCGTAGAGGCTGATGCGGCCGCGAGCGTCGCGTACCTGAACGGTGGGACCGCGGTCGATGAACAGGCCGATCAGCGAGTTGGCTTCCTGCAGGGCGCCACCGCCGTTGTTGCGCAGGTCGAGGACGATGCCATCGACGCCCTGCTCCTTGAGCGACTCGACCTCGCGGGCCACGTCGCGGGTGGTGCTGCGATACTCGTCCTCGCCGGCCTGCCAGGCGTCGAAATCGACGTAGAAGGTCGGGATCTTGATCACCCCGATCCGATGGTCGCGGCCGTCACGGCGGATGTCGACCACTTCGCTGCTGGCCGCCTGGTCCTCCAGGTTGACGGTGTCGCGGGTGATCTCCACCACCCGCGAGCGGGTCATGTCGACGGCCTGGGCGGGCACCACGTCGAGACGCACCACCGAGCCCTTGGGCCCGCGGATCAGGTCGACCACTTCATCGAGGCGCATGCCGATGACGTTGACCATCTCCTCTTCGTCCTCCTGGCCGACGGCGATGATGCGGTCGGCGGGCTCGAGCACGCCGGCGCGCTCGGCGGGGCCGCCGGGCACCAGGCTCGATACCTTGACGTACTCGCCTTCGCTCTGCAGCAGCGCGCCGATGCCTTCCAGCGACAGCCGCATCTGGATATCGAAGGATTCGCCCTGGCGCGGCGACATGTATTCGGTATGCGGGTCGATGGTGCTGGTCATGGCGGCCATGAACAGACCGAAGACGTCTTCGCTGTTGGTCTGGCGCACCCGCGACAGCTGGCCTTCGTAGCGCTGGCGCAGGTTGTCGATGACCTGTTCGTCGTCGAGGTCATTGAGGTGCTGGCTGAGGGCGGCATTCTTGAGCCGCTTGTGCCATAGCTCGTCGAGCTCGTCCTGGCTGTCGGCCCAGGGCGCTTCCTCACGGTCGAGCTCGAGGCGGTCTTCGTCGTCGTAGGTGTAGTTCAGGCCCTCGTCGAGGCGGTCGAGAATCCAGTTGAGACGCGACTCCAGGCGCTGCTGGTAGCGCTGGTGGAGGGCGAAGACCGGTTCCAGCTCACCGTCGTAGAGCACGTTGTCGAGCTGGCCCTCGAGGTCGCGAAATTCATCCACATCGGCCTGGGTCAGATAGGCGCGCTGTCCGTCGAGGACGTCCAGGTAACGCTGGAAGGCCTCTCGCGACCAGGCCTTGCCGAGGCTGACATCGGCATAGTGGCCATAGCGTAGCGATTCGGCAACCTCGGTGGCAGCCTGACGTTGTGCGTCGGAGGGCTCGGGTTGGGCATGTATGGCGGTGCTTATCGTCAGCACCAGCACAAGGGCACTCAATTGCCGAATGGCTGCAATCAGGCTCATCAATGAAGCACTCCCGGTTTCATGTACACTTCTTCCCTAGACCAGCGTCCGGCACCTGAGTTGCCATGGCCGAGCCGGCATTGTAGCAGCCTGCGTCTCCAGACACAGACTCTTGGATGAGGATGATCATGCCCCACGACCCTACATTGGAACGATTGTTGTCCTTTCTGCAAGCATCTCCGACGCCATGGCACGCCACGACCAATATGGCGCGGCGTCTTGAGCGTGCCGGCTACCGTCGCCTTGAAGAGACACAGGCCTGGCAGCTCAGCCCCGGAGAGCGGGTCTATGTGACCCGCAACGACTCCTCGATCATCGCCCTGCAGCTCCCCAGCGAGCCGCTCAGCGCGCTGCGCATGATCGGTGCGCACACCGACAGCCCGGGGCTGCGTCTAAAGCCCCATGCGGCGCTGCAACAGCAGGGCTGGCTGCAACTTGGGGTGGAAGTATACGGCGGGGCGCTGCTGGCGCCGTGGTTCGATCGCGACCTGGGGCTCGCTGGCCGCGTCCACCTTCGCCGTGAAGATGGGCGCCTGCAGGGGGTGTTGCTCAACGTCGAGCGGCCGGTGGCGATCGTGCCGAGTCTGGCGATCCATCTCGACCGCGAGGCCAATAACGGCCGCGCCATCAACCCGCAGACCCAGATGGCGCCGGTAGTGATGCAGGGCGCCGAAGAACCTGGGCTGGCGCCGCTGCTGGGTCGCTGGCTCTACGAGCAGCATGGCCTGGAGAAGGCCGAGGTGCTGGATTTCGAACTGGCGCTCTATGATACCCAGCCGCCGGCGCGGGTCGGTGTCAACGGCGAGCTGATCGCCAGTGCCCGCCTCGACAACCTGCTGTCGTGTTTCATCGGGCTAGAGGCGCTGCTCGACTCTGACGGTCGCCAGGGCGCCGTGCTGGTGGCCAACGACCATGAAGAAGTCGGCAGTGCCAGTGCCTGCGGCGCGCAGGGGCCGTTCCTGGCCGACGTGCTGCGCCGGGTCTGCGAGCAGCTCGGCACGCCGGGTGAAGAGTCGTTCGTCCGGCTGATACAGGCATCGCGGATGATCTCCTGCGACAACGCCCATGCGCTGCATCCCAATTTCGCCGACAAGCACGATGCCGCCCACGGCCCGGCGATCAACGGCGGGCCGGTGATCAAGGTCAATGCCAACCAGCGCTATGCCACCAACAGCGCCACCGCGGCGATGTTCCGCGAGCTGTGCCGCGAGGTCGGGGTGCCGGTACAGACCTTCGTGACCCGCGCCGACATGGGCTGCGGCAGTACCATCGGTCCGCTTACCGCCACCGAGCTCGGCGTGCCGACGCTGGACGTGGGCGTCGCCCAGTGGGGCATGCACTCGATTCGTGAGACCGCCGGCAGCCGCGATGTGGCGCATCTGATCCGCGCCCTCAAGGCGTTCGTCAATCGCCCTACGCTGTACTGATCCCCTCACGTCAGCGGCAGGGCCCGCCATGGGCCGCGCGCCTTCAGGCGCTCGCGCAGTAGCGCCGCGAGCGCCTCCACGGCCGGGCGCGAGGCCGCCTCGATATGCTGTGCCATGTGCAGGCTCGCTTCGCAGGGGCGCAGCGGCGGTAACCCCTCGTCGGCGCCCAGCTCGCGCATCGCCGGTGTCAGCCGCTCGCGGTCGATGACGCTGATCGCCAGCCCCGCCTCGACGGCCGTTTCCACCGCATGAATGCTGGTGCTGGTGAACACCGCATGCCAGGCGGTGCCGGCCGCCTCCAGCGACTGGGTAGCGAGCTCGCGGTAGGGGCAGTCCACCTCATGCAGTGCCAGCGGCACGCTGGGGCGCTGGGTGAGATCCCCGCTGCGCGGGCCGGCCCACACCGGTGAGGTTTGCCACAGCGGCTCGCCGTCGGGCAGACGGTGAGGGCGGTCTAGTACCACCGCCAACGATAGCTGGGAGCGAGTGAGCTGGCGCGCCAGCTCACCGCTGGTGGCGGTCACCGCCTCCAGCAGCACATCGGGGTGGTGGGCCATGAATTCTGGTAGGACACCGGTGAGCAGCTCCCTGGCGTAGTCCTCGGGGAGGCCGAGCTTGATCTTGCCCGCCAGCCTGCGTCCGGTGAAACGGGACAGCATCGCATCGTGCAGGCGCAGCAGCTCGCGTGACTCCTGGAGCAGCGCCTCGCCGGTGGCGGTGGGCGTTACGCCTCTGGGGCCGCGCTCCAGAAGCCGTGCCCCCAATGCCTGCTCCAGGCGCTTGATCTGCATGCTGATGGCACCCAGGGTGCGGTGTCGCTCCTCGGCGGCCGCCGCCAGCGAACCGAGCCTGGCCGCGGCGTGGAAGCTGCGCAGCAGTTCGAGGTCCAGCGTGGCTGCCAAGACTTCAGGCATGTTGAAGGCTCCATCAAGGTGATTTCGATTTATTAAAGCCCTGGCGGGGCGCAGGATCAAGGCCCATTCACCGAGAGAGGCCCTGCATATGCCCCCCGCGCTGATTTCCTTGGTCTGCGCCATCGGCTTCGTGGTGTGCTGGAGTTCCGGCTTCGTCGGCGGCCGACTGGCGATGGGCGCATCGATGCCGATTCTGGCGCTGTTCGCCTGGCGCTTCCTGTTCGCCAGCCTGATCACCGGGCTCTTGTGGTGCTGTACCCGGCGCCAGCGGCTGCCGACCGCGGCGCTACTGGCCGAGGCCGGTATCGGTGCGCTGACCATGGGCGGCTACCTGCTGGGGGTGATCCTGGCCCTGCAGTTCGGCGTCAGCACCGGGCTGACGGCACTGGTGGCGGCGCTGCAGCCGCTGCTGGCCGCGGCGCTGGCCGGACGCTGGCTGGGGGAGCGCCTCGGCGTCCAGGGTTGGCTGGGCATGCTGCTGGCGACCCTCGGGGTGGCGGTGTGCGTCGTCGACGATATCAACGGCGCCCAGGCGGCGCCGCTCTGGGCCTATACGCTGCCGCTACTCTCGGTGGTCTCGGTGACCCTGGGCAGTTTTCTCAGCGTGCGCCGCGCCACGCCGCTGCCGATGGCGGCGACGCTGACGGTGCAGCTGTGGGCAGCCACCCTGATCTTCACCCTGGCGGCGCTGATCGCCGGCCAGGGGCGGCTGGCGCTGCCGGTGCTGGACGGCATTACCCTGAGTGCCATCGCCTGGCTGATCGTGCTCTCGAGCCTCGGCGGCTATGGCTTTTTCGTGGCCTGCCTGCGGCGACTGGGGGTGACCCAGACCTCGACGCTGGTCTACCTGACGCCGCCGGTCACCCTGGTATGGGCAGCGCTGATGTTCGGCGAGCTGCCGGGGCGCCACGGCCTGCTGGGCATGCTGGTCGCCCTGCTGGGGGTGGTGATCGCACTGTGTCGCCTGAGTCCGACGCATACGAAAAACCCCGCTGCCGGAGCAGCGGGGTAATCGATTCGTGGTGGCTACGCCCTGATTCGAACAGGGGACCCCATCATTATGAGTGATGTGCTCTAACCAGCTGAGCTACGTAGCCAACGGGGGCGAATCATACGGGTAAGGGCATGATCCGTCAATCATTTTCTGCTTAGACATTGAAGCGGAAGTGGATCACGTCGCCGTCCTTGACCACGTACTCCTTGCCCTCCAGGCGCCACTTGCCGGCGTCCTTGGCGCCCTGCTCGCCGCCCAGTTCGACGTAGTCGTCGTAGCCGATCACCTCGGCGCGAATGAAGCCCTTCTGGAAGTCGGTATGGATCACGCCGGCCGCCTCCGGGGCGGTGGCGCCGACCTTCACCGTCCAGGCGCGGACTTCCTTGACCCCGGCGGTGAAGTAGGTCTGCAGGTCGAGCAGCGCATAGCCGGCACGGATCACGCGGTCGAGGCCGGGCTCGTCCATGCCCATCTCGTCGAGGAACATGGCGCGCTCCTCGTCATCCAGCTCGGCGATCTCGGCCTCGATCTGGTTGCATACCGGCACCACCACGGCGTTTTCCTCGGCGGCGATCTCGCGCACCACGTCGAGGTAGGGGTTGGCCTCGAAGCCATCTTCGTTGACGTTGGCGATGTACATGGTCGGCTTGAGGGTCAAGAAGCCGAAACTCTTGAGCTGTCTCTTCTCGTCGCTATCGAGGCCGACGCTTCTCAGCGGCAGGCCTTCGGCAAGGTGCGGCTGGATGCGGTCGAGAATTGCCTTGGTGGCGATGGCGTCCTTGTCGCCGCCCTTGGCGATTTTGGTCAGGCGCTGAATGGCGCGCTCGACGGTATCCAGGTCGGCCAGCGCCAGCTCGAGGTTGATGGTCTCGATGTCGTTGCGCGGGTCGATCTGATTGGCGACGTGGATGACGTTGTCGTTGTCGAAGCAGCGCACCACGTGGGCAATGGCCTGGGTCTCGCGGATATTGGCCAGGAACTTGTTGCCGAGGCCCTCGCCCTTGGAGGCACCGGCCACCAGGCCGGCGATATCGACGAACTCCATGGTGGTGGGCAGCACCTTCTGCGGTTTGACGATCGCCGCCAGCTTGTCGAGGCGCGGATCGGGCATCGGCACGATACCGACGTTGGGCTCGATGGTGCAGAATGGGAAGTTCTCGGCGTCGATACCGGACTTGGTCAGTGCGTTGAAGAGGGTGGACTTGCCGACGTTGGGCAGGCCGACGATACCGCAGTTGAAACCCATTGGAGCATCCTGAAAAGTGTTCGAAAGTGACGATTGGCCGGTATTCTACGGCAAGCTGGCAGGAGCGCCCAGCATTCAGCCCTTGAAGCTGTGCAGCCGATTCATGGCCCGGGCCCAGTCGCCGCTGATGGCGTCGGGCAGGGTGGCTTCGATTTCGCCGAGGGCGGCGTCGATGGCGCTGCGCTCGGCCTTGCCGGGACGCCCCAGCACGTAGTTGACCACCTGGCCGGCTTCGCCGGGGTGGCCGATGCCGATGCGCAGGCGGTGGAACGATTTGTCGTTGCCCAGTGCGCTGATGATATCGCGCAGGCCGTTATGTCCCCCGTGGCCGCCGCCGCTCTTGTAGCGCGCGGTGCCGGGGGCGATGTCGAGCTCGTCATGGGCTACCAGTAGCTCGTCCGGGGCGATCTTGAAGAACTGGCACAGCGCCGCGACGGCGCCCCCGCTGCGGTTCATGTAGGTTTGCGGGTTGAGCAGGTGCAGTTCGTGGCCGGCGAGCACGACCTTGGCGTAGTAGCCGAGGAACTTGCGTTCGGCACGCAGCGGCGTGTGGTGGTCCTTGGCGAGCGCCTCGACCAGCCAGGCGCCGGCGTTATGGCGCGTCTCCGTGTACTTGTCACCGGGATTGCCGAGTCCGATGAGCGCCTTGACCTGAGGCATGTCGCGGGTCCTCCTTGAACAGTGCAGGCAAAAAAAATCAAGCGCCGAAGCGCTTGATCGTACCTCACGGGGACACCCTCGAGGGAGGGTGTCCCGGACGCGATCCGATTACTCGGACTTGTCCTCGTCTTCAGCGCTGTCACCTTTGGTTTCAGGCGCTTCCGGGGCTTCCGGTGCTTCGTCGTCTTCCTCGACGCGCACCTTGGCCTTGGTGATGCTGACGATGGCGTTGTCGTGATCCTCGCCGTGGGTCAGGGCGACGACGGTCACGCCGGCCGGTACCTTGAGGTCGGACAGGTGCAGGGTAGTGCCCAGCTCGACGTCGGTGATGTCGATCTCCAGGTACTCCGGCAGGTCCTTGGGCAGGCAGCTGATTTCCACTTCGTTGTTGAGCACGTGGAGCTCGCCGTCCTGGTCCTTGATCGCCGCGCACTGGTCTTCACCGACCACGTGCAACGGCACGTTGAGGGTGATCTCGTGGGTGGCATCGACACGCATGAAGTCGGCGTGGGTGACCAGCGGCTTGTAGGGGTGACGCTGAAGGTCACGCACCACGACCTGCTGCGACTTGCCTTCCACCTCGAGATTGATCAGCGAGGAGAAGAACGACTCGTCTTCGATCGCCTTGTAGAAGGCGGTCTTGTCCACCGCGATGGACTCAGGCGCCGCTTCACCACCGTAGATGATGGCCGGCACCTGCTGGTTCGCACGACGCAGGCGGCGGCTCGCACCTTTCCCCAGGTCGTTACGAACGCTGGCAGTAAGAGTGAAATCTGACATTGGGTATAACCTCATGGTTAATCAAGAGAACGCCACTGCCCGCGACCAGACGAGTGGCGCCCTCGGAGCCCGGCGGTGCCGGGCACGTATCCGCGCGCTGTGCCGTGACGGCTGTCAGTGGAACATCGCGCTGACGGATTCTTCGTTGCTGACCCGGCGGATCGCTTCGGCGATCAGGCCGGCCACCGACAGCTGGCGGATCTTGCCGCTGCGGCGGGCGGTTTCGGACAGCGGGATGGTATCGGCGACCACGACTTCGTCGAGCACCGAGCCCATGATGTTGTCCACCGCCGGGCCCGATAGGATCGGGTGAGTGGCGTAGGCCACCACGCGGCGAGCGCCGTGCTGCTTGAGCGCTTCGCCGGCCTTGCACAGGGTGCCGGCGGTATCGATCATGTCGTCCACCACCACGCAGGTGCGGTCCTGGATCTCGCCGATGATGTGCATCACCTGGGCCTGGTTGGCCTGGGGGCGACGCTTGTCGATGATGGCGAGATCGGCATTGAGCTGCTTGGCGATGGCCCGGGCGCGGACCACGCCGCCCACGTCCGGCGAGACCACCACCAGGTCGTCGTAATTCTGGCGCTCGATGTCGTCGAGCAGGATCGGCGAGCCGTAGACGTTGTCCACCGGCACGTCGAAGAAGCCCTGGATCTGGTCGGCGTGCAGGTCCATGGTCATGACCCGGTCGACGCCGGCCTTGACCATCATGTCGGCGACCACCTTGGCCGAGATCGGCACGCGGGCGGAGCGTACCCGGCGATCCTGGCGAGCGTAGCCGAAATAGGGCACCACCGCGGTGATGCGTGCCGCCGAGGCGCGCCGCAGGGCATCCACCATCAGGATCAGTTCCATCAGGTTGTCGTTGGTCGGCGCGCAGGTGGACTGCAGGATGAAGACATCCTTGCCGCGCACGTTCTCATTGATTTCGACCGCGATTTCACCATCGCTGAACTGGCCGACCGTCGCATGGCCGAGGCGGT
Source organism: Halomonas sp. 1513 (assembly GCA_001971685.1). Lineage (NCBI taxonomy): Bacteria > Pseudomonadati > Pseudomonadota > Gammaproteobacteria > Oceanospirillales > Halomonadaceae > Halomonas > Halomonas sp. 1513. The sequence goes on along the minus strand of CP019326.1, from coordinate 2,773,757 downwards.
TATCGAGTCCTTCGGCAATCTTGCGGGCGAGTTCGGGATTGGCATTCCCGGCGAAAACCATCAGTTTTGACACGCGCAGCCACCTTTTGGGGAGTCTTGGGTCTCGTTCAGGGATGCATCTGGCCTGGGAGATAGGAGGGAATGGCTGGGGTACCAGGATTCGAACCTGGGAATGCCGATACCAAAAACCGGTGCCTTACCACTTGGCTATACCCCAGCAACCTTTCCGCTTGCTCCCCGCGTCAGCACGACGCGTCGGGCCATCAGGAGGCAGTCGCGCTGCCTGTATAATATCCCAGTGCCGCATGAAGGGGAGAAACGTTATGACCACGAGCCTTGAAGGCCTGCCAGTCATGGCGTATTCGCCGCAAAATGCTATCGGCTTGCGTTTCGCTCGTCAATCGGGCGAAGAGGCAGGCGCCGGTACCGGTCAGCATGGTCGGTGCCTGGCCCGCGAGCCAGTCGATGGCGCGGGCAACCTCGGGATACAGCGTGCGCACCGTGGTTTCGCAGTCATTGCGCCACGTTGCCGCCCCCTGCAGTGCGCGCGCCATACTAATGGGGGGGGTGTTGCGTGTCAATTGCGGGGCCTGGAACACCGCCGGGGTCGAGACCGCTACGCCGGGATGAATCACCACGAACCAGGGCGTGTCCAGCTCGACCGGGGTGAGCCGTTCGCCGATGCCCTCGGCCCAGGCGGCGCGGCCGCGCACGAACACCGGCACGTCGGCTCCCAGTGTCAGGCCAAGAGCGGCCAGGCGCTGCTCACCGAGATCCAGCCCCCACAGGCGGTCGAGTGCCAGCAGGGTGGTCGCGGCGTCCGAGCTGCCGCCGCCCAGGCCGCCGCCCAGCGGCAGGCGCTTGTCGAGGTGGATATCGGCGCCCAGCGCGCAGCCGCTGTCGCGCTGCAATAGCCGGGCGGCGCGCACGATCAGGTTGTCGCGATCGGCCACCCCGGCTAGTGCAGGGCTCAGGTGGATCGCGCCGTCCTCGCGGCAGCGAAAGCGCAGCTCGTCGCCGTGGTCGAGGAACTGGAACAGCGTCTGCAGCTCATGATAGCCGTCGGCGCGCCGTCCGGTGATGTGCAGCATGCGGTTGAGCTTGGCCGGTGCCGGTAGTACCAGCTCGCTGGCCTCACTCACCGCTCTCCTCCAGCCGCCACTCGTTGACCACCAGGGTCACGCGAATCTCGTCGAAGGTCATGATCAGCCGGCGCGGCAGCCACAGCGTCTCGGTGTCGATCCAGTCGCGGTACTCGATCTCCCAGCCGTCCTGGCGCAGCAGCTCTGGAAAGCCCTGGTCGTCGTGGTCCAGGTCGTGGCGGCTGTCGGGGTCGGGCAGGCCACGCACCCAGTGGTCGAGGGCCGATACCGGCAGCGCCCAGCCGAGCTGCTCTTCCATCAGCGCCTCGGGGCTCTCGGCCTCGAAACGGCCCTGGTTGGTGGTCAGGCTGACCTGGCCGTCGCGGCCTTCGAGAATGCTGGTGCCGGCGCCGAACGGCCCGCTCAGCAGCAGGCGGTAATAGTGAGGGCGCTGCAGCCAGTCGAGGTTGGCGGTGGTCGAATCGCCGGGCGCGCGGATGCCGACCCGGCCGGCCAGTCGCCAGCGCTCCAGCGCTTCCACGGCGCTGCGCTGCTCGCCCCACTCGCCGCGTTCGGCGAGGGCGTCGGGATCCGGGGCGCGCGTGGCGCAGCCAGCCAGGATCAACAGGGTGAGTATCAGTGCCAGCGACGTCACTGTCTGGTTGGGCTTCATTATCGGGGGGCTTCCTTTGGTCGATTGACTGACACGGATCACTGACGATGCAGGCTGAGATGCCGGGTTAGGGCTCGGGGGACAGCTCGGGGCGACGCTCGAGGAGCTCGTCGACCACCGGGCGATCGTCAAAACGGGCATAGGCTTCGCGGATCACGTCGCGGGCCTCTTCTTCACGACCCAGTTCCCACAGCACCTCGGCAAGGTGGGCGGCGATCTCCTGGTCGGGCATGCGGGCATAGGCGCGCTCCAGATAGGGTAGGGCGCGCTCGTCGTCGCCGAGGCGATGATAGCCCCAGCCCATGCTGTCGAGGATCGCCGGGTTGTCCGGTGCCAGCTGATAGGCCCGCTCGACCAGTGCCATGCCCTCTGCGGTGCGCTCGGTGAGATCCACCAGGGTGTAGCCCAGCGCGTTGAGGGCCATGGCATGGTTGGGGTCGTTGTCGATGATGCGCCGCAGATCGCGCTCCATGGCCTCCAGGTCGCCGTCGTTGAAGGCGCGCATGGCACGCAGATAGAGCAGCTCGTCGCTGTCGGGAGTCGCCTCGAGCTGCTGTTCGAGCAGCTCGTCGGCGTCGGCGTCGAGACCGCGCTGGTCGAGCAGTTCGACCTCCAGGGCGGCGAGGCTGGCGGCCTCGTCGTCGTGGCGCAGGCGCTCGATGCGCAGGAAGGCGCGAGCATCGGGCAGGCGCTCGTCATCCATCAGCATGCGGGCGGCGAACAGTCGCGCCTGGAGGAAGTGCTCGCCGGGGGGAACTTGACGGTAGTAGAGCAGGGCGTTGTCGACCTCGCCCTCCTCTTCGGCGATGGCGCCGAGCAGGGTGAAGGCCAGCGACGGGGTGTCGTCGCCGCTGACCAGCGGCAGCAGCAGCCGCCGCGCCGGCTCAGGGTAGTCCTCGTCGAGATACAGCTGGGCCAGCGCCAGGCGCAGGTCGTCACTGGCACCGTGGCGCTCGAGCAGGGCGTCGGTCTGGGCTTCGGCGGCTTCGACGTTGCCCAGCATCAGTTCGCTCTGCGCCAGCATCAGGATGAAACGGCCATCGTCCGGCGAGATCTCCAGGCCGCGCTGCGAGGCGTCGCGGGCGGCAGCGGCATCGCCGCGGTCGAGGGCCAGGCGGGCACGGGTCAGCCACAGCTCCGGGAGCTCGGCGTGGCTGTCGTCGAGGCTGTCGAGGCGCCGCTGGGCGCGGTTGGGCTGGCCGCTTGCCGCCTCGAGCAGGGCCGTGGCCAGCACCGCATCGTGATGCTGGGTGCGCGAGGTGTCGACGACCTCGAGATGCTCGAGCATCAGGTCGAGCAGCGGCGGCAGGTTGGCGCCGGCGTCGATGGCCTGCTCGACGAAGTTGGTCAGCTCGGCGTGGCCGCCGCGTCTGGCCAGTGACAGGCGTTGCTCGAGGCCGTCCTGCCAGTCGCCGCGCTGCATGGCGAGCCCTGAGAGCAGTCGTGCCGGGGCTTCGGCCTCCGGCGCCAGCTCGCGCCAGCGCCGTGCCGTGGTCTCGAACAGCGCGGGATCGTCGCTGAAGCGCGCGGCGAGGGCGGCGCGCTCGATCAGCGCAACCGACTGATAGCGCTCGGCCATGGCCAGGAAGCCTTGGCTGGCGGTGCGGTAGTCGCCGCGCTGGCCGGCGAATTCCGCGGTCAACAGCGCGGCCAGGCCTTCGCCATCCAGCCCGCGCTCGATGGGTGGCGCCGAGGCCATGGGATCATCCTGCTCGGCGAAAGGCGTCACCGCAGTACTCTGGCAGGCGGCCAACAGCAGCGTTGCAGCGGCCGTCACAGCGGTGAGGGGTAATCGTGCTGGCATGATGATCTCGCTTCCAGAGCCGAGGGCTCAGCATAAACGCCTTGCGAGTCGGCAGCAAAGCCATCTCGGGGAGTGCCCGCGTCTCGGGCTGTGGTAGAATGCGCTGTCTTAATGGACAGGTTTGACCGTGACGAGTTCGCCGTTCCCCCTAGCGAAGACGCTGACTGCATGACGCTTCTGGCCCTTGGAATCAATCATAAGACCGCTGCCGTGGAGGTCCGCGAGCAGGTGGCATTCACGCCCGCGCAGCTGGAGGCGGCGCTCGCTGAGCTGCGCGCCTTGCCGGGGATTGCGGAGGCGGCGGTGCTATCCACCTGTAACCGCACCGAGCTCTACTGCGTCACCGACAGTGAAGGCGAAGGCCGGATTCTCGACTGGTTGGGCCGTTTCCACGGCCTGGGTGTCGAGGATCTGTCGCGCTGCGCCTATCACTATCTCGACCACGACGCCGCGCGCCACCTGATGCGGGTGGCCGTCGGGCTCGACTCGATGGTGCTCGGCGAGCCGCAGATTCTTGGCCAGCTCAAGGACGCCTACCAGGCAGCGCGCCAGCATCGCGGGCTGGGGGGCGAGCTGGAGCGGCTGTTCCAGCACACCTTCGCGGTGGCCAAGCAGGTGCGCACCGAGACCGGTATCGGCGAGAATCCGGTGTCGGTGGCCTACGCCGCGGTGAGCATGGCCAGCCATATCTTCGATGACTTCTCCCACTCCCGCGCGCTGCTGATCGGCGCCGGGGAGACCATCGAACTGGTGGCCCGCCACCTGCACGAGGCCGGCGTGCGCGAGCTGGTGGTGGCCAATCGCACCCGCGAGCGCGCCGAGCGCTTGGCCAGTGAGTTCGGTGGCACCGCGATCACCCTCAACGAGATCCCCCACGCCCTGGAGCGCGCCGATATCGTGATCTCCTCGACCGCCGCGCCGCTGCCGATTCTCGGCAAGGGCATGGTCGAGCGGGCGCTGAAAAAGCGCCGTCATCGACCGATCTTCATGGTCGATATCGCCGTGCCCCGGGATATCGAGCCACAGGTCGGCGAGCTGTCGGACATCTTCCTGTACACCGTCGACGATCTCCACGAGGTCATCGAGGAGAATCGCCGTCACCGCCAGGTGGCCGCCGATCAGGCCGAGTCGCTGATCGAACATGGCGTAGGCAGTTGGCAGCACGAGCGGCGGGTGCGCGGTGCCGGCCAGCTGATTCGCCGCTACCGCGAGCAGGGTGAGGGCATCCGCGCCGAGGCCGAGGCCCAGGCACTGGCCCAGCTGGCCAAGGGTGAGGACCCGCAGCGGGTGGTGTCGCGCTTGGCCAGTCAGCTCGCCAACCGTCTGATGCACGGCCCCACCCTGCGCCTGCGCGAGGCCTCCGGTGCCGAGCGGCATGACGTCGTCGCCGCCGCCGAGGCGCTGCTGATCGACCCCTCGGCGCCGTCCCAGGACGCCTAGCCGGCCCAAGCCCGACCCGGCAGCGCCGGGCGCTTCGTTTCACCACTACAGGATCGTCAATGAAAGCCACACTGCGCCAGCGTCTGGAATCCTTCCATGAACGGTTCGAGGAGCTCTCCGCCCTGTTGGCCGAACCCGAGGTGATCGGTGACCAGAAGCGCTTTCGCGACTACTCGATGGAGTATGCCGAGCTCGATGACCTGGTCACGACCTGGCGCCAATACCGTAGCGTGGAGGCCGACGTCGAGGGCGCCGAGCAGCTGACCGGCGATAGCGACCCCGAGATGCGCGAGCTGGCCGAGCTGGAGTTGGCCGAGGGCCGCGAGCGGCTCGCCGCGCTGGAGGAGGAGCTCAAGCGGCTGCTGGTGCCCAAGGATCCCGACGACGGGCGCAGCGTATTCCTCGAAGTGCGCGCCGGCACCGGCGGCGATGAGGCGGCGCTGTTCGCCGGTGACCTGTTTCGCATGTATTCGCGCTACGCCGAAAAGCGCGGCTGGCGCGTCGAGGTGGTCAGCGCCAGCCACGGCGAGCAGGGCGGCTACAAGGAGATCATCTCGCGGGTCAAGGGCGACGGCGTCTATGCGCGGCTCAAGTTCGAGTCCGGCGCGCACCGCGTGCAGCGGGTGCCGGCCACCGAGTCCCAGGGGCGCATCCACACCTCGGCCTGCACCGTGGCGGTGATGCCCGAGGCCGATGCGGTGGGCGATATCGACATCAACCCCAGCGACCTGCGCGTCGACACCTTCCGCTCCAGCGGCGCCGGCGGTCAGCACGTCAACACCACCGACTCGGCGATCCGTATCACCCACCTGCCCAGCGGCGTGGTGGTGGAGTGTCAGGAGGAGCGCAGCCAGCACAAGAACCGCGCCAAGGCGATGTCGCTGCTGGCCGCACGGCTCAAGCAGAGCGCGGTGGACAGCCAGCGCCAGCAGCAGGCCGACGCGCGGCGCTCGCTGGTCGGTTCCGGCGATCGCAGCGAGCGTATCCGCACCTATAACTTCCCCCAGGGGCGGATCACCGACCATCGCATCAACCTGACCCTCTACAAGCTGGGCGAGGTGGTCAGCGGCGAGCAGCTCGACGAGGTGATCGAGCCGCTGATTCACGAGTACCAGGCTGAGCAGCTGGCCGCCCTGCAGGAGGCGTGATGCGCATCGACGCACTGGCGGCGCGCGCCGCCCAGCGGCTGGCGGATAGCGGCTCGCCGAGCCCGCGGCTCGACGCCGAGGTGCTGCTGTGCCACGTGCTCGAGCGAGACCGTACCTGGCTCTACACCTGGGGTGATCGCGATATCGATGCCTGGTCGCGGGCGCGCTTCGAGGCGCTGCTGGCGCTGCGTGCCGGTGGCTGGCCGGTGGCCTACCTGACCGGCGAGCGCGAGTTCTGGGGGCTGCCCCTGGCCACCTCACCGGCTACCCTGATCCCGCGACCGGATACAGAGCGCCTGGTAGAGGCGGCGCTGGACAGGGCCACGGCAGACAGCGGGTCGCTGCTCGACCTGGGCACCGGGTCGGGCGCCATCGCCCTGGCCTTTGCCAGCGAACGCCCCGGCTGGCAAGCGGTGGGCGTGGATCGCGAGCCCGGCGCCGTGGCGCTGGCCCGCGCCAACGCCGAGCGCCTGGCGATCGCCAATGCACGCTTTTGCCAGAGCGACTGGTTCGCGGCGCTGGCCGGCCAGCGTTTCGCCTTGATCGTCGCCAATCCGCCCTATCTCGCTGCCGACGATCCGCATCTGTCTCAGGGTGACGTGCGCTTCGAGCCGCACTCGGCGCTGGTGGCGGCGGCGGCCGGCATGGCCGACCTGACGTGGCTGATCGACACGGCCCGCGAGCACCTGCTTCCCGGCGGCTGGCTGCTGCTGGAGCACGGCATGGCCCAGGGCGAGGCGGTGCGGTCGGCGCTCAACGGCGCGGGCTACCGGCAGGTCGAGACCCTCGACGATCTCGGCGGGCGCGAGCGGGTCAGCCTGGGCTGCGTTGACGGCTGAGTCGAGGGTTGGCTGGAGCGCCGATCGGCGACTGTGGTAATAGTAATGGGTGGGTATGCCGCTGCATGCTCTCGATCGCTGGCAAAAGCACCATATGCTGCTGTTTATTTCTTGTTATTCTAATTTTAACAGTGGATATTGCTGGCAAGTGCCAACTCAACTGCCATTGGCCGGATAGCATACGATAATGAAAGCCAAGACACGTTCGCTGGACCGTATCGACCTCAAGATCCTGCGCTGCCTGCAGGACAATGCACGTATCTCCTACGTCGACCTGGCCGCTCAGGTGGGGCTCTCCACTACGCCCTGCCTGGAGCGGGTCAAGCGCCTCGAGCGCTCGGGCATCATCCGCGGCTACAAGGCGGTGCTCGACCCCAAGGCGCTCAAGGCCAACCTGCTGGTGTTCGTCGAGATCAGTCTCGAGACCCAGTCGCCGGCGGTATTCGACGAGTTCCGTCGCGCGGTGAGCAAACTGCCGCAGATCCAGGAGTGTCACCTGGTGTCGGGGCAGTTCGACTATATCCTCAAGTGCCGGATTCCTGAAATGTCCGCCTACCGCCAGCTGCTCGGCGACGTGGTGTTGACCCTGCCCGGGGTCAAGGAGTCGAAGAGCTACGTGGTGATGGAGGAGGTCAAGGAGGAGTTCTCCCTGCACGTGCCGGATATCGAGGAACTCAGTGATAAGTGATGCCACCATGAACGACGAGGCGCTGCTGCGCTATAGCCGCCAGATCATGCTCGAGCCGATCGAGATCGCCGGCCAGGAGCGACTGCTGGCCAGTCACGCCCTGGTGATCGGCGCCGGTGGCCTGGGGTCGCCGGTGGCGCTCTACCTGGCTGCCGCCGGCGTTGGCCGCTTGACCCTGGCCGACGCGGATGTGGTGGAACTCTCCAACCTGCAGCGCCAGATCGCTCACGGCATGCATGACCTGGGCCGCAACAAGGCCCAGTCCGCCGCTGAGTCTGCCCAGGCGCTGAACCCCGGCTGCCGTATCGAGGTGCTCACCGAGCATCTCGACGGCGAGGCGCTGGCGCGGGCGGTGGCCGAGTGTGATCTGGTGATCGACTGTACCGACCGCTTCTCCAGCCGCTACGCCATCAACCGCGCCTCGCTGGCGGCGGGTAGGCCGCTGATTTCCGGGGCGGCGATCCGCTTCTCCGGTCAGTTGGCGGTGTTCGACCCGCGCGATCCCATGAGCCCCTGCTACGCCTGCCTGTACCCGCCCGGAGACGCAGGCGAGGCCGATGACGCGCTGCGCTGTGCCGAAAACGGCGTCGTGGCACCGCTGGTCGGCGTGATCGGCACCTTCCAGGCCCTCGAGGCGGTCAAGCTGCTGAGCGGCGCCGGCGACGTGCATCGGGGACTCTCCACCTTCGACGGTCTGCGCGGCGAGTGGCGCCACTTCAAGGTGCCCCGCGATCCCGGCTGTGCGGCCTGTGCGGTGCGCTGAGCCGGACCCCGCCCGTTCCCGTGCGGTATGACACTGCATGTGATCGACCATTCCACGTCTGTCGTTATTGAATACTTGACATGCCTTGGTGGTGTGATGGCAGACTGTAGGCCATGCTTAGCATCAGGAGGCAAGGTTTTGCCTTCGGGTGGTGAAAGAATTCAACAACAATAACCGGCGACACGATTCGCACGACAAGGAATTTCGCATGGCCGAGCCGACCTTCGAGGCCCCCGCATCCTACTACCGTGACAGCGTCAACGTGCGTCCCGACGCGAGCTTGCCGCTTACCGGCGAGCGCCGCGTCGACGTGTGCGTGATCGGCGCCGGGGTGACCGGCTGCTCCACGGCGCTGCACCTGGCCGAGCGCGGCTATTCGGTAGCGGTGCTGGAAGCCGGTGAGATAGGCTTTGGCGCCTCGGGGCGCAGCGGCGGGCAGATCCTGCCCGGCCTGGGCACCGACATCGCCACCGTGGAGAAGGCGCTGGGGCGGCCGCGGGCCCGCGAGATCTGGGAAATGAGCCGCGAGGCGGTCCGCCTGACCGCGGCGCTGGTCGAGCGCCATGCGATCCCCTGCGATCTGGCCTGGGGCTATCTCCACGCCGCGGTCAAGCCGCGCCACGTGCGCGAACTCCAGGACTTCCGCGACCGCCTGGCCCGCGACTACGACTACCAGGCGCTGAGCTGGCTGGAGGGCGATGCCCTGCGTGAGCGCGTGGTCAGCGACGCCTACCCCGGGGCGCTGTTCGAGAGCGAGGCCGGTCATCTACACCCGCTCAACTATACCCTGGGCCTGGCGCGTGCCGCAGAGCAGGCCGGGGCGGAATTCTATCCACACACCCCGGCGCTGGAGATCCAGCGCGGCGCACCGGTGCGCGTCGCCACCCCCCAGGGCGTGGTGATCGCCGAGAGCCTGGTGGTGGCCACCAACGCCTATCTGCGCGGCCTGGTCGCCGAGCTCGACGGCCGCATCATGCCGGCCGCCAACTACATGATCGCCACCGCACCGCTCAGCGAGGCCCAGGTCGCCCAGGTGCTGCCCCACAACGACGCCCTGTCCGACGCCAACTTCGTGCTCGACTACTACCGGCTGTCCGGCGACCGGCGGCTGATCTACGGCGGCGAGGTGAGCTACAACGGCCGCGAGCCACCCGGGCTCGAGGCGCGTATCGATGCCAAGATCGCGCGGCTGTTCCCGGTGCTGGCCGGGGTGCCCATCGAGTACCGCTGGGGCGGCGACGTGGCGATTACCCTCAATCGCGCGCCGGATTTCGGGCGCCTCGACACCAATCTCTATTACGCCCAGGGCTATTCCGGTCACGGCATGGCCCTGGCCGGCCTGGCCGGCCAGCTGCTGGCCGACACCATCGCCGGCCAGCATGAGCGCTTCGATATTTTCGCCGCCATGCCGCACCGTCGCTTCCCCGGCGGACGGCGTCTGCGCACGCCATTGCTGGTGCTGGCCACCCAGTACTACAAGCTGCGCGACAGGCTATGAAAGCACTACGCTTCGTCTACCGGCCCGTCGGGCGGTAGCCACCAAGAGGTTCCCATGAAAGATCTGGAAAGCTGGCTGAAAGAGCGACGCATCACCGAGGTCGAGTGCCTGGTCAGTGACATCACCGGTATCGCCCGCGGCAAGATCGCGCCGGTCTCCAAGTTCGTCGGCGAGAAGGGCATGCGTCTACCCGAGAGCGTGCTGCTGCAGACCGTGACCGGCGACTACGTCGAGGACGACATCTACTATTCGCTGCTCGACCCCGCCGACATCGACATGATCTGCAAGCCCGACATCAGCGCCGCCTATCCGGTGCCCTGGGCGCTGGAGCCCACCGCCCAGGTGATCCACGACTGCTTCGACAAGCAGGGCAACCCCATCGAGCTGTCGCCGCGCAACCAGCTCAAGAAGATCCTCAGGCTCTACGCCGACCAGGGTTGGCAGCCGGTGGTGGCGCCGGAGATGGAGTTCTACCTGACCAAGCGCTGCGAGGACCCGGACCTGCCGCTGCAGCCGCCGATCGGTCGCAGCGGGCGCCAGGAAACCGGCCGCCAGTCGTTCTCCATCGACGCCGCCAACGAGTTCGATCCGCTGTTCGAGGACATGTACGACTGGTGCGAGGAGCAGGGGCTGGATATCGATACCCTGATCCACGAAGAGGGCACCGCGCAGATGGAGATCAACTTCCGTCACGGCGACCCGCTGGTGCTGGCCGACCAGGTGTTCCTGTTCAAGCGCACCCTGCGCGAGGCGGCGCTCAAGCACGACGTGGCGGCGACTTTCATGGCCAAGCCGGTGACCAACGAGCCGGGCAGTGCCATGCACCTGCACCAGAGCGTACTCGACATCGCCAGCGGCGAGAGCGTGTTCGCCAACGCCGACGGCACCCACAGCGACCTGTTCCTGTGGCATGTCGGGGGCCTGCAGAAGTACATCCCCGAGGCGCTGCCGCTGATGGCGCCCAACGTCAACTCGTTCCGCCGCTTCCTGCCCGACACCTCGGCGCCGGTCAACGTCGAGTGGGGCGAGGAGAACCGCACCTGCGGGCTGCGCGTGCCGGATAGTTCGCCGCACAATCGGCGGGTCGAGAACCGCCTGCCCGGCGCCGACGCCAACGTCTATCTGGCGATCGCCGCCAGCCTGCTGTGTGGCTACATGGGCATGATCAAGCAGATCGCTCCCAGCGCACCGGTCAAGGGGCGTGCCTTCGAGCGGCGCAACCTGCGCCTGCCGTTCACTCTCGAGCAGGCGCTGGAGCGCATGGAGCACTGCCAGGAGCTGGAGGAGTACATGGGCCGCAAGTTCGTGCAGGGCTACGTGGCGGTGAAGCGGGTCGAGAACGAGAATTTCAAGCGCGTCATCAGCTCCTGGGAGCGCGAGTTCCTGCTGTTGAGCGTATGAGCATGCCGATCATCGAGCAGTAAGTGAAACCCAGCGTTGACGACCCTCCCGGGGGCTCCGGATACGCTAGCCAGGTGCCAGCCGCTGAGGCTGACGACAACAATCCGAAGAACGAGGTGCCACGATGTTTCGATATCACACGCTGTCGGTAGCGGTTGCCGCTGCCACCCTGGGGCTTACGGCCGTGGCGGCCCAGGCCAATGAAGTGCGGGTCTACAACTGGTCGGACTATATCGCCGAGGACACCCTCGAGCGCTTTACCGAGGAGACCGGGATCGAGGTCGTCTACGACGTCTACGACAGCAACGAGGTGCTGGAAGCCGCGCTGCTCTCGGGGCGCTCCGGCTACGACGTGGTGGTGCCCTCCAACCACTATCTGACGCGTCAGATCAGTGCCGGCGTGTACATGGAGCTGGACCACGACCAGATCCCCAACATGGCCAACCTCAACCCCGACCTGATGGATGACCTGGAGTATGTCGATCCGGGCAGCCAGTACTCGATTCCCTACATGTGGGGCACCAACGGCATCGGCTACAACCTCGAGCGGGTGACCGAGATCCTCGGCGACGATGCGCCGCTGGATTCCTGGGCGCTGATCTTCGACCCCGAGATCACCACCGCCCTCAACCAGGGCGGCTGCGGCATCTCGATGCTCGACTCCGGCGACGAGATGCTATCACCGGCCATGGCCTACCTGGGCCTGTCGCCGCTCTCCGAAGAGAGCGAGGACCTCGAGGCTGCCGGTGAACTGATCGCCGCGGTGCGCGACAACATCACCTACTTCCACTCCTCGCGGTATATCTCGGACCTGGCCAACGGCGATATCTGCGTGGCCGCCGGCTACTCCGGCGATATCTTCCAGGCCGCCGACCGTGCCGCCGAGGCGGGTCGCGACTTCACCATCGAGTACAGCATTCCCAAGGAGGGCGCGGCGCTGTGGTTCGACATGATGGCGATTCCCGCCGACGCACCGAATCCTGAGAACGCCCACGCCTTCATCAACTTCATCCTCGAGCCGGAGATCGCCGCCGCGATCACCGAGTACGTGGTCTACGCCAACCCCAACCTGGCCGCCAACGAGTACCTCGACCCCGAGATCCTCAACGATCCAGCGGTCTACCCCGACCAGGATGTGATGGACAACCTCTACGTGGCGGAAGAGAAGCCGCTCGCCGTCCAGCGCATGCGCACGCGGATCTGGAACCGCGTCAAGTCCGGCCAATAAGCCCGGCCTGCGGTCGGCCTCCGGGCCGGCCGCATTTCTTTCGTGATCTTATTCGGGGGCTCAACGATGCCGCAATCCCGGAGCCTGGAGCAGGCCCATCAACGGCGTCTCGGCAAGGACGCCCTGGTCGAGATACGCCGCATCAGCAAGCGCTTCGACGGCGCGCTGGCGGTGGACGACGTCAACCTGAGCATCCACCGCGGCGAGATTTTCGCGCTGCTCGGCGGCTCGGGGTCGGGTAAGTCGACGCTGCTGCGCATGCTGGCAGGGTTCGAAAAGCCCAGCGAAGGCCAGATCCTGCTCGACGGTGAGGACATCACCAAGATGGCGCCCTATGAGCGCCCGATCAACATGATGTTCCAGTCCTATGCGCTGTTTCCGCACATGACGGTGGCGCAGAACATCGCTTTCGGCCTAAAGCAGGACAAGCTGCCGCGCCAGGAGATCGACGCGCGCGTGGCCGAAATGCTCAAGATGGTGCACATGGAGCGCTTCGCCAAGCGCAAGCCGCATCAGCTGTCCGGCGGCCAGCGCCAGCGCGTGGCGCTGGCGCGCTCGCTGGCCAAGCGGCCCAAGCTGCTGCTGCTCGACGAACCCATGGGCGCGCTGGACAAGAAGCTGCGCACCGAGATGCAGCTCGAGGTGGTGGAGATCCTCGAGCGGGTCGGGGTGACCTGCATCATGGTCACCCACGACCAGGAGGAGGCCATGACCATGGCCGACCGGGTGGCGATCATGGCCGACGGCTGGATCGCCCAGGTCGGCTCGCCGATGGACGTCTACGAGAGCCCGGCCAGCCGCATGGTGGCCGAGTTCGTCGGCACCGTGAACCTGTTCGAGGGCGACATCGTCGCCGATGAGGCGGACCACTGCGTGATCGACAGCCCTCAGCTGGGGCGCCAGATCTACATCAGCCACGGCGTCAGCACCGAGGCCGACAACCGCCGGGTGTGGGCGGCGATCCGCCCGGAAAAGACCGGACTCAGCCGTGAGCGGCCCAGCGGCGACTACAACTGGGCGGCGGGCAAGGTCGAGGATATCGCCTACCTGGGCGGTTTTTCGGTGTACTTCGTGCGTACCGAGCAGGGGCATCTGGTCAAGGTCAGCCTGGCCAATACCGAACGCCGCGGCGAGCGCCCCACCTGGGACGATACCGTCTACATCCACTGGGACGACCGCAGCGCCGTGGTGCTGCGCGACTGAGTGAGGAGCGAGCCATGAAGCTTTCCCCGCTGGCGCGCCTGCCGCGCGCGCTGCGCCCCGGCCGCGGCTGGGTGATCGCAGCGCCACTGCTGTGGCTGACGCTATTCTTCCTGCTGCCGTTCGGCATCGTGCTCAAGATCAGCCTCTCCGAGGCGGCGATCTCGGTGCCGCCCTACGGGGCGATACTCGACTACAGCGCCGAGACGCTGAATATCGCCTTGAACTTCGGCAACTATCTGTTCCTGACCACCGATACCCTGTATATCGCCGCCTACTGGGGCTCGGTGAAGATCGCCTTCTTCTCGACGCTGCTGTGCCTGCTGATCGGCTACCCGATGGCCTATGCCATGGCGCGGGCGCCGGCGCGCTGGCAGCTGGTGCTGCTGCTGCTGGTGATGCTGCCGTCGTGGACCTCGTTCCTGATCCGCGTCTACGCCTGGATGGGCATTCTCAGCAACAACGGTCTGATCAACAACGGCCTACTGTGGCTGGGGCTGATCGACTCGCCGATCCGCATGATGAACACCAACTTCGCGGTGATCCTGGGCATCGTCTACGCCTACCTGCCGTTCATGATCCTGCCGCTCTACGCCAACCTGTCGCGGCTCGACGGCTCGCTGCTGGAGGCGGCCTCTGACCTCGGTTCGCGCAAGATCAATACCTTCCTCAAGGTGACCCTGCCGCTCTCCAAGGGCGGCATCATCGCCGGCTCGATGCTGGTGTTCATCCCCGCGGTGGGTGAGTACGTGATACCCGAACTGCTGGGCGGCCCCAACACGGTGATGATCGGCAAGGTGCTGTGGGAGGAGTTCTTCCACAACCGCGACTGGCCGGTGGCCTCGGCGCTGGCGATGGTGATGCTGGCGATCCTGATCATCCCGATTGCGCTGTTCCACCGTTACCAGAGCCGTGAGCTGAAGGAGTGACCATGAAGAAGCCATCCTTTACCACGCTGATGCTGATCGCGGGACTGCTGTTCCTGTACCTGCCGATGGCGATCCTGGTGTTCTACTCGTTCAACTCGTCGCGGCTGGTGACGGTGTGGGCCGGGTTCTCGGGGCGCTGGTACATCGAGCTGTTCCGCGATCGCCAGATCCTGGCGGCGGTGTGGACCAGCCTGCGCATCGCCTTCTTCTCGGCGACCATGGCGGTGTGCCTGGGGACCATGGCGGCCTTCGTCATGACCCGCTTCACGCGCTTTCGCGGCAAGACCGCGCTGTCGAGCATGGTCACCGCGCCGCTGGTAATGCCCGAGGTGATCACCGGCCTGTCGCTGCTGCTGCTGTTCGTGCATATGGCGCAGATGATCGGCTGGCCGGCGGACCGCGGCATGGTCACCATCTGGATCGCCCATACCACCTTCTGCAGCGCCTATGTGGCGGTGGTAGTGGCCTCGCGGCTGCGCGAGGTCGACCTATCGATCGAGGAGGCGGCGCTGGATCTGGGCTCACCGCCGCTCAAGACGTTCTTCCAGATCACCCTGCCGATGATCGCCCCGGCGCTGGCCGCCGGCTGGCTGCTGGCGTTCACCCTGTCGCTGGACGACCTGGTGATCGCCAGCTTCGTCTCCGGCCCCGGCGCCAGTACCCTGCCGATGGTGGTGTTCTCCTCGGTGCGCATGGGCGTCTCGCCGAAGATCAACGCCCTGGCCACCCTGATCATCCTCACGGTGTCGCTGGCGACCTTCCTGGCCTGGTACTTCATGCGCCGCAGTGAGAACAAGCGGCGCATGGCCATGGCGCAGCAGGACGCCGGCTGATGCCATGCGACAATACACGATTTGGAGATGACTCATGACCCAGACGCCTGCCACTCCGCACGTGGCGTCCTACTATGCTGCCACGGCCAATGCCGGCCCCGAGCGGCCCAGCCTCAGCGGTGAGATGAGCTGCGACGTGTGCGTGGTCGGTGCCGGCTTCACCGGCATCTCGTCGGCGCTGCATCTCGCCGAGCGCGGCTACAAGGTGGTGGTGCTGGAGGCGGCGCGGGTGGGGTTTGGCGCCTCGGGTCGCAACGGCGGACAGATCGTCAACAGCTACAGCCGTGACATGGACGTCATCGAGGCCAAGTACGGCCTCGACACCGCCCGCGCCCTGGGCGACATGGCCTTCGAGGGCAACCGCATCATCCGCTCGCGCATCGAGCAGTACGCCATCGACTGCGATCTCAAGAACGGTAACCTGTTCGCCGCCTGTAACGCCCGCCAGATGGAGGGGCTGCGCGAGCACCAGGCGCTGTGGCAGCGCTACGGCAACCGCGAGCTGGAGCTGCTCGAGGGCGAGGCGCTCAAGCGCGAGGTGAGCAGCGAGCGCTACGTCGGGGCGCTGGTCGACCACTCCGGCGGCCATCTGCATCCGCTCAATCTGGTGCTCGGCCAGGCGGCGGCCTTGGAGGCGCTGGGCGGCAGGATCTTCGAACAGTCGCCGCTGCTCGAGCTCACCCACGGCGAGCCGGTGCGGCTGCGTACTCCCGAAGGCTCGGTGGTAGCCGAGCGCGTGGTGCTGGCCGGCAACGCCTACCTGCAGGGCGTGGTACCCGAGCTGGAAGGCAAGTCGATGCCCTGCGGCACCCAGATCGTCACCACCGAGCCCCTCGGCGAGCGTGGCCGGGCGCTGCTGCCCAACGACATGGCGGTGGAGGACTGCAACTACCTGCTCGACTACTATCGCCTGACCGGCGACGGCCGGCTGCTGTATGGCGGCGGCGTCAGCTACGGCGGCCAGGACCCCGCCAGCATCGAGGCGGTGATCCGCCCCAAGTTGCTCAAGACCTTTCCCGAGCTCGGCGACGTCAAGATCGACTACGCCTGGAGCGGCAATTTCCTGATGACGCTCAATCGCCTGCCGCAGTTCGGCCGGCTCAACGCCAATGTCTACTACGCCCAGGGCTACTCCGGTCACGGTGTGACCTGCAGCCACCTGGCCGGGCGCTTGATCGCCGAGGTCATCGAAGGCGAGAGCGAGCGCTTCGACGCCTTCGCCGGCCTGCCGCATCTGCCGTTCCCCGGCGGGCGCCTGCTGCGGGTGCCGCTGTCGGCGCTGGGGGCGTGGTATTACTCGCTGCGCGATCGTTTCGGTGTCTAGTCTTGTCGCCATCGAGCGACGCCCCATGGGGATTATGAAAGCATTGTTGAACCCCGCCAGAACGGCTGTCGAACAGCGTTCACGAACTATACTCTGACTATCGCATCGCGCCGGCCAGCGCTTGCAGGAAGCGAGCCAGCCGGCGGCACATTGCCCGGAGTCGACGACCTGGAACTTTTTCCGGGCCGCCATGGCGGTCCGGCCAACGCCAAGTCGAGAGACATCAGGAGGCAGAGATGAACAAGTCAATCGTGATCGGGTCGACCTTGGCGGTGCTGGGCCTGGGCGGCCTGGCGGTAGGCGCCTATCAGGTGCAGACCTTCGACCGTGAACCGACCTACGCCGACATCTTGAACGTCGACGCGGTGACCCGCAGCGTCGAGATCCCCCGTGAGGTCTGCGAAGACGTGGTGGTGCATCAGCAGGCGCCGAGCCGCGACCCCAACCGTCTGCTCGGCACCGCTGCCGGCGCGGTGGTCGGCGGCGTGCTGGGTAATCAGGTCGGCGGCGGCAGCGGCAAGAAACTGGCTACCGTGGCCGGCGCCGTCGGCGGCGGTCTGGCCGGCCGCGAAGTCCAGGGCCGAGTCGAGGCCAACCAGGGCCGGACCACTACCCAGCGGCAGTGCAATACCGTGGTCGATACCCGCGATGAGCATGAGGGTTACGACGTCGAGTATCGTTTCGAGGATCGCGTCTACAGCGTTCGCCTCGAGGAGGCGCCCCAAGGCAATCAGGTGCTGATGCAGGATGGGGTGCCGCAGTGGAAAGTCCGCGAAGGCTAAGAGGAAACCCTGCTACGCAATACCGCCCGCGCCAATCGGCGCGGGCGGTGTCGTTTGGGTTGGCCACTGCTCGGACGAACCTAGACCTGGCGCAGGTACCAGTCGTATTCGAGCTGGCTAACCGCCTGCATCGCCTGGTCGCGCTCGGCCTGGCGGTTGGCCAGGTAGACGTGCAGGAACGGCTCGCCGAGCGCCTCGGCTAGCACCTCGTCCTCGCCGAGCAGCGTCAGCGCCTGCTGCCAGCTATTGGTCAGGCTCGGCTCGCACTGGTCATAGGCGTTGCCCTCGATCGCCGGCGGCGGCGTCAGCTGCTGGCGCAGGCCGTGGTCGATGGAGGCCAGCAGGGTGGCCAGCAGCAGGTAGGGATTGACGTCGGCGCCGGCCACGCGGTGCTCGATGCGCTTGGCGGCCTTGGGGCCGGAGGGGATGCGTACCGCCACCGAGCGATTGTCGTAGCCCCAGGTCGGCGCCATGGGCACGTAGAGCCCGGGCTGGAAGCGCCGGAAGGAGTTGATGTTGGGGGCGAAGATCGCCATCGACGCCGGCATCAGGGCCAGCAGGCCCGCCACGGCATGGCGTAGCGCCGGGGTGCCCAGCGGATTATCGTCCTCGGCGGCGAACACGTTGCGGCCGTGGGCATCGACCAGGCTGATATGCACATGGGTGCCGTTACCCGCCTCGTCGCCGTAGGGCTTGGCCATGAAGGTGGCCTCGAAGCCGTGCTGGATGGCCACGCCCTTGATCAAGCGCTTGAGCAGCACCGAGCTGTCGCAGGCCTTGAGCACGTCGTCGCAGTGGGTCAGGTTGATCTCGAACTGCCCGGGGGCGCACTCCTTCAAGGCGGTGTCCAGCGGCAGCTGCTGGGCGACGGCGGCGGCCTGGATGTCCTCCAGGAAGTCGGCGTACTCGTCGAGCTCGTTGATCGAGTAGAGCTGGCTCTGGGAGGCGCGCTCCCCGGTGGCCGGCGAGCAGGGCGGCTGGGCGTAGCCCTGGGCATCGCGGCTGCGATCGACCAGGTAGAACTCCAGCTCCACGGCCACCACCGGGGTCAGGCCGGCATCGGCAAAGCGTCGCAAGACGCGCTGCAGGACCTGGCGGGGATCGGCGAAGAAGCCGCTGCCGTCGGCTTCGAACATGGTCATCAGCAGCTGACCCTGGCGCCCCTTGCGCAGCCAGGGACACGGCATCAGGGTGCCGGCCACCGGGCGGCAGATGCGATCGCCGTCGCCGCTGGAGAGCCCCAGGCCGGTCTCCTCGATGGTATTGCCATTGATATCGAGGGCAAACAGCGATGCAGGGAGGTTGATGCCGGCACTGAAGGCCTTGATCAGATTGTCGCGGGGAATGCGCTTGCCGCGCATCACGCCGTTGAGGTCGCTGATCAACAGGTCGACGCTGTCGATATCGGGATGGCGCTCGAGAAAGGCCTCGGCCTCAGCAGACGCAGTCACCGACATGGGATGTACCTTATCATTGGAAGCATGGGGTCATCTTTTCCGACTGGGATGGGTGTTGTCAAATTATTTACGGCCTGGCTCGGCATGCCGAGCGCTGACAATATCCCTACACATCCCATCTTTCCGACTTTTTTTGGCTTTTATAAGCTTGCGCTGCCATCTTTTTCAGGGTTGGCAGCGAGCTTGCTGGCATGTAATGTTGAGCAAAGCATAACATTTTTACCCTCTGTCGAGCCGTTACAGGCAAGGAGTCATGTATGTCCAGTCGACCGCTGGTGGGGGGCATTGCCTGTCGTCGCGAGGTGGAAGGCCACCCCGCGCACATGGTCACCGATAAGTATCTCCAGGCGCTGCGCGACTATGGGCTTGCCCCACTGGTGCTGCCGGTATGGGAGGATGGCAGCGGCCTGGAGGCGAGCCTGCTCGCTGAGCTCGACGGCCTGCTGCTGACCGGCAGTTACACCAATGTGGCGCCGGCCCGCTATGGTGCCGAGCCGGCCCCGCAGAATACCCGCGGCGACCTGCATCGTGATGCCGCGGCGCTGGCCTGGATTCCTGCTGCGCTGGACCTGGGGATGCCGCTGTTCGGCATCTGTCGCGGTTTCCAGGAGATCAACGTGGCCTTCGGCGGCACCCTGTATCAGGCGCTTCAGACGGTGCCGGGGCTGCTCGATCACCGCGAACCAGAGGGCGACAAGGCGAGCCAGTATGCGCTGAGCCACGATCTGACGATCCTGCCCGGTGGCACGCTGGCGGCGCTGCATGCCTCGCCGGAGAGTCGCGTCAACTCGCTGCATCAGCAGGGCGTGGCCGAGCTGGGGCTGGGGCTGCGCGCCGAGGCAGTGGCGCCGGATGGGGTGATCGAGGCGCTGTCGGTGGAGGGCGCGCGGCGCTTCGCCCTGGCGGTGCAGTGGCACCCCGAATGGCAGCCCGCACAGCATCCTCTCTACGACGCCCTGTTTCACGGCTTCGCCGCGGCCTGCCGCGAGCGGGCCGCGGAGCGTCGTGGCGCCGCCATGCTGATCGACGCCTGATACGCTGAGGAAAGAGTACCATGACCCATGATATCCAGGCGCTCGACCGCGCCCACTACCTGCACCCCTTCAGCGATTTCAAGGCGCTCGGTGAAGAGGGCAGCCGCGTCATCGTCAGCGCCCAGGGCGTGTATATCGTCGACGATCAGGGTAACCGTATCCTCGACGGCATGGCCGGGCTGTGGTGCGTCAACCTCGGCTACGGTCGCGAGGAGCTGGTCGACGCCGCCACCCGGCAGCTGCGCGAGCTGCCCTACTACAACAGCTTCTTCAAGACCACCCACCCGCCGGCGGTGAAGCTGGCCGAGACGCTGTGCCGGCTGGCGCCGGCGCATATCAACCGGGTCTTCTTCACCGGCTCTGGCTCCGAGGCCAACGACACCGTGCTGCGCATGGTGCGCCGCTACTGGGCGCTCAAGGGGCGGCCTGACAAGCAGCTGGTGATTGCCCGCGACAACGCCTATCACGGCTCCACCGTGGCCGGCATGAGTCTCGGCGGCATGGCACCGATGCATGCCCAGGGCGGGCCGCTGGTGCCGGGCATCTGCCATATTCGCCAGCCCTACTGGTTCGGCGAGGCGGACGGTCAGGACCCCGAGGCCTTCGGCCGCGAGTGCGCCGCGGCCCTGGAAGAGAAAATCCTGGCCCTCGGTGAAGAGCGGGTAGCAGCCTTTATTGCCGAGCCGGTGCAGGGCGCCGGGGGCGCGATCATTCCCCCCGAGAGCTACTGGCCGGCGGTCAAGGCGGTGCTCGACAAGTACGATATCCTGCTGGTGGTCGATGAGGTGATCTGCGGCTTCGGGCGCCTCGGCGAGTGGTTCGGCAGCGTCCACTACGGCCTCGAGCCGGACCTGATGCCGATCGCCAAGGGGTTGTCGTCGGGCTACCTGCCGATTGGCGGAGTGCTGGTCGGCGACCGGGTCGCCGAGACGCTGATCGAGGAGGGCGGCGAGTTCTTCCACGGCTTCACCTACTCGGGGCATCCGGCCTGCGCCGCCGTGGCGCTCAAGAACCTCGAACTGATGGAGAGCGAGGGTATCATCGAGCGGGTGCGCAATGATCTCGGCCCCTATCTGTCCCGGCGCTGGACCGAGCTCGCCGCGCACCCGCTGGTGGGCGAGGCGCGTTCGCTGGGCCTGATCGGCGCCCTGGAGCTGATCGATCCGGCCACCGGCGAGCGCTTCGACAAGTCGCTGGGCGCGGGCAACCTGTGCCGCGACATCTGCTTCGCCAGCGGGCTGGTGATGCGCTCGGTAGGCGATACCATGATCATTTCGCCGCCGCTGGTGATCGCTCACCACGAGATCGACGAACTGGTGGACAAGGCCCGCGCGGCGCTGGACGAGACCGCGCGGCGCCTGGCCAACACCCCGACACCCCCATTGCAGGAGACCCTGGCATGAGCACCCGTCCCACTACCCTGGCCGAGTGGCAGGCGCTGGCCGCCTCGCTGACCTTCGAGACCCGCGCCTTCGTCGACGACCAGTTCGTCGATGCCGTCAGCGGCGAGACCTTTGCCAGCGTCAACCCGGCCACCGGCGAGACCCTGGCCGAGGTGGCCAGCTGCGATGCCGCCGACGCCGAGCTGGCGGTCGAGCACGCCCGCGCCGCCTTCGAACGCGGCGAGTGGTCGCGGCTGGCGCCGGGCAAGCGCAAGGCGGTGCTGCTGCGCCTGGCGGACCTGATGGCGGCCCACAAGCACGAGCTGGCGCTGCTGGATACCCTCGACATGGGCAAGCCGGTATCGAGTGCGCTGGGCGATATGGCCGGCGCCATCGGCTGCCTGCGCCACCAGGCCGAGTCCATCGACAAGCTCTATGGCGAGGTGGCGCCCACCGGCGAGGAGAGCCTGGGCCTGGTGCTGCGCGAGCCGCTCGGGGTGGTGGCGTCGATCGTGCCATGGAACTTCCCGCTGATGATGACCGCCTGGAAGATCGCCCCGGCGCTGGCCGCCGGCAACAGCGTGATCCTCAAGCCCTCCGAGAAGTCGCCGCTGTCGGCGCTGCGCCTTGCCCAGCTGGCCCGGGAGGCGGGGCTGCCGCGCGGCGTGTTCCAGGTGCTGCCGGGCTTCGGCCACACCGTGGGCCGCGCGCTGGCGCTGTCAATGGGCGTCGACTGCCTGGCCTTCACCGGCTCGACCCAGGTCGGCAAGCAGCTGATGCAGTATGCCGGCGAGTCGAACCTCAAGCGCGTCTACCTGGAGTGCGGCGGCAAGAGCCCCAACCTGGTGTTCGCCGACTGCAAGCACCTCGAGGCGGTGGCCGAGCACGCGGCGGCGGCGATCTTCCACAACCAGGGCGAGGTGTGCATCGCCGGTTCGCGGCTGCTGGTGGAGAACTCGATACGCGAGGCGTTCGTCGACAAGGTGCTGGCCGCCGCCGAGCGCATGCAGCCTGGCGACCCGCTGGACCCCGACAGCTTCATGGGCGCCATCGTCGACGAGACCCAGCATCGGCGCATTCTCGACTACATCCGTCAGGGCGTCGAGGAGGGCGCCCAGCTGCGCGGCGGCGGTGCGGCCCTGGAGCGCCCCGGCTACTTTATCGCGCCGACGGTATTCGACGGGGTGACGCCTGAGATGGCCATCGGCCGCGAGGAGATCTTCGGGCCGGTGCTGGCGGTGTTCGGCTTCGACACCGAGGAGCAGGCCGTGGCCATGGCCAATGACAGTGACTACGGCCTGGCCGCGGGGCTGTGGAGCCAGGACATCGACCGCATCATGCGCGTCACCCGGCGCCTGCAGTCCGGCCAGGTGTTCGTCAACAACTGGGCCGGAGGCGACCAGAGCATGCCCTTCGGCGGAGTCAAGCAGTCCGGCAACGGGCGCGACAAGTCGCATCACTCGCTGGCCGAATACTCCTCGCTGAAGAGCGTATGGATCTCGCTGGATAGCTGATGATTTGACCAGTGTTTTGGCGCCGCGGCGTGCTACCATGAGCTCGGCCCCGTAGGCGAATGTGCCGGCGGGGCCGAGTGCGTATTGTTCACCCGCTGGCGGAGTGGTGTCGTGACCCTTACCCCCGAACAGATGGCGGCGCTGGCCGCCGGCGTGGCATTTATCCTCGCCTACCTACTGGCCAGCGCGCTCGCCGCGCGGCGCCAGGCTCGCGAGCGCCGCGCCGCCGAGGCAGCGCGCGAGGCGCTGAGCGCAACGCTTGCCGAGCGCGAGGCGGCGCTCAAGGCCGTCGAGCTGGAGCGCACCCGCCTGGCCACCACCCTCGACCAGCAGCGCAGCCACTTCGAGCAGCAGCTGGCGCTGTTGCGGGACAGCCGCGAGCAGCTCAAGCAGGAGTTCGAGAACCTCGCCAACGAGATTCTCGAGCGCAAGGGGCGCAGCTTCTCGGAGCTCTCCCAGCGCAATATCCACGGCCTGCTGCAGCCGCTGCAGGCGGAGATGAAGGGCTTTCGCGACAAGGTCGAGGCGATCCATCGCTTCGACACCGAGCAGCGCGCCAGCCTGCGCACCGAGCTGCAGCACCTGCAGGCCCTCAACCGCGAGATCACCGACCAGGCCAGCCGCCTCACCGAGGCGCTGCAGGGCCAGAAGAAGCTGCAGGGCAACTGGGGCGAGCTGATGCTCGAGAACGTGCTCGAGGGCGCCGGCCTGCGCGCCGGCAAGGACTATCAGCGCGAGGTCAGCTTCACCACCGAGGCGGGACGGCGGCGGCCGGACGCGCTGGTCTACCTGCCCCAGGGCAAGCATCTGGTGATCGACGCCAAGACCTCGCTTGCGGCCTATGTGCGCTACGTCAACGCCGACGACGAGGCGACCCGCGCTGAGGCGCTGGCGGCCCACGCCCGGGCGGTGGGCGAGCGCATCAACGAGCTTGCCGACAAGCACTACTACGACCTGCCGGGGCTCAACTCGCCGGACGTGGTGGTGATGTTCATTCCCGTGGAGTCGGCCTACGTCGAGGCGCTCCGGCACGACGAGTCGCTGTTCCAGCGCGCCCTGGAGCGCAACGTGCTGGTGGCCACGCCGACCACGCTGCTGACCAGTCTCAATATCGTGCGCCAGCTGTGGCGCTTCGAGGACCAGAGCCGGCACAGCGCCGAACTGGCCAGCCGCGCCGAGAAATTCCACGCCAAGCTGCGCACCTTCCTCACCAGCATGGAGGAGGTGGGCGGCAAGCTCGACGGCGCCCGGGAGAGCTACGACAACGCCATCGGCCAGCTGGTCAACGGTCGTGGCAACTTGATCAAGCAGGCCGACGAGTTTCGCGAGCTGGGCGTGGCGGTGAAGCGCGAGCTGCCCGAGGCGCTGGTGGAGCGGGCGCGGCTCGAGCTCGAGCCAGGGCCGCGGCGCGACGATACAGGCAGCGCTTGAGTAGGCCTGCCGCCAGATCAGTTCAGAGTAGTTGTGTACAGTGTTGGTATCGCTTTTGTATAGCTATTGGCGTAGGCTGATCGTTCACCCAGCACTGGAGAGATGCCATGGGCTTGTTCAGCCGCGATCCGAGCAAGAAGCTGCAGAAAGAGTATGAGCGAAAGCTGGAGCAGGCGATGCTGGCGGCGCGCAATGGTGACATGCGTGCCAACGCCAGCCTCACCGAGGAGGCCGAAGCGCTGCGTGCGGAGATCGAAGCGCTCAGGCAGCGCTGAGTAACGTTTGGAAGAGTTTAATATGGTGCGCCGCCGCGATTTTGACAAGGTACCAACTCCGACACTGGTATGGTCACCTTATTAAGCGGTGGCTCCGATATGATAACAATTGGTGCATCGCTCGCTGTGCCACGGCCGTTGCGGGCTCCACCGCAGTATGAAGGAAGGGGCATAGCGACGACGGCGGCGAATCTCTCTTTCGGTGCTTGGGGGAGTCATGAATAGGTGCCCACTTATTAATAGATGGGCACCTAATGTGGCGGGCCAGGGCCTTCCGGGGAAGTTGTGTTCACAGGACGCTTACGCCTGTTTTGCGCGCCTGCTAGGTTGGCGGGTAGAGCATTTGCAAGTTGGCAGTCTGTAGGTCCTGATTGTGGAACCCTACGGCGTTGAGTTTACGGCGTGTCTGGCCGACATCACTGGTGGCACCCAGGACGAGTGCCGTCTCGATATCCCCCTCAGGTGCGGTGCTCGGGTATGCCCGGCTCCACTATCGTCAACGCAACCGGAAGGCTGCTGGCAGTGGCTGGACAACCAACTGCGGACGGTTCGCGATGCCTAGGGACGGATCGTTGAGCTCATGGTGGCCTTTCGCCGATGCCACCGACCGGGTGGAAATCACTCAGTACCTTCCTGCGAGCAATACTGGCTTAGTAGTAGCGTTCCACTACGACCTGGTTGCGTCCAGACTGCTTGCCAAGATACAGGGAATCATCGGCGCGCTTGAGGATACTGTCCTCTGATGCATCATCCTCGGCGAATCCGGCAAGGCCACAGGTGACGGATATTCGGAACGTTGCGTCGACATTCGCGTGGAATTCCATTCCTGCCAGTGCCCCTCTGATCTCTTCCGCCACTCCGGCGGCATGCTCAAGGCAGCTGTCGAGCAACAATACTGCGAACTCTTCGCCTCCCAAGCGTCCAACCACATCGGATTTCCTGAACCTTTCCTTGAACAGATCCGCGACACGAACCAACACCTGATCACCCATGGCATGGCCATAGGTATCATTGACCGCTTTGAAGTGGTCAATGTCCAGCAGCATGACAGCAGCCCGTTGGCCATTTCGCTGATAAAGGGCGAAGGCTTGTGTGAGGCGCTTCATGAAATAACGCCGGTTGAATAGCCCCGTCAGATGGTCTGTGATGGTCTGCTTTCGCAGTTTTAGCTCAAGTTCTTTGAAAACAGTGATGTCTCTAACCGTGCCCATCAAAGTGTCTGGGGCGTCGGGAGCGGTATTGTCGGCGATTTCATGTAGCCAGCGAATCTCGCCGCTTGGGAGGGTGATTCGATAGGTGATCTCGTAGTGCCCGCGACCTCGCAGTTGCGCGAGCTTTTTCTCTACCTTGGCCCGATCCTGCGGATAAACCATCCTAAGGAAGGCCGGACAGTCAGGAGTAAAGGCAGCGCTATCGACACCAAAGATGTCATACACCATATCGGACCAGTAGACGGCGCCTGTTGACATGGTCAGTTTCCAATACCCGAGCCTACCGACCCTTTGTACTCTCTGCAGGGTACATGCAAGAGCCTGCCACTCTTCTAGGGTGGATGGTGCGTTAGAGATCTCGCTAACCATGGCGCTATCGTTTCGGGGCATTGAGTTAGATGGCGTGTAAGGCATGCTATTACCAAGCTCTTTCGCGTCCAGGCCAGGACTCTACGAAAGCCAGCGCCTTGTCAGCAACGACGGGACGGCTGAACAGGTAGCCCTGCAGGGCATCACAGCCCAGTTCTTGAAGCAGGCTGTGCTGTGCCTGGGATTCCACGCCTTCGCCGATGACTCTCATGCCAAGGCCGCGGGCAATACCGATGATGCCCTTGACCAAATCGACGGCCCTGCGATCATTGGGGAGTTCATCGATGAAGCTCTTGTCGATCTTGAGTGCGTCAATGGGGAGGCGTTTGAGATAATTCAAGGAGGAATAACCGGTGCCAAAATCATCCAGGGCGATGGCAATATTCTTATCTCTTAGCCTACGCATGGTTTGCACCGCCTGGTCTATATCGGTGAGCAGGCTTTCCTCGGTCAGTTCTAGTGCCAGCCGTTCCGGCGCTATATTGTACTCCTTAAGTACCTGGAGAATATGGTCGACAAAACTCGCCTGATAAAACTGATTGGCGGGGATGTTGATCGCCATTCGCAGTGGAGGATCGCCTTCCTTGAGGGGCCACTCCATCGCTTTTTCGCAGACTACCCTGAGTGACCAGTCCGTCAGTAGCCGTGACAGCCGCGGATTCTTTTCAGCTATTGGCACGAATTCACCGGGGCTTACGTGGCCCAGCTTCTCGTCCTGCCAGCGAGCCAGGGCTTCGAAACCGAGCACGCCACTGCCGTCAGCGAGGACGATGGGCTGGTAGTGTTGGACCAGCATGTCGTTGCGCAGGGCCGGTTCCAGTCGTTGTTCTATCCAGTGCCGACGTACGGCACTGGCCTCGGTCTCCTGGGTGAAGACATGCATGCCTTCAGGAGTTCTGGGGCCCTTGAGGGCAGTTCGGGCGCGCTCCAGGAGTTCATCGGGGCTGGTGCCGTCAGCGGGGGAGACACTGATGCCAACATCGATGTCCGGCAGTAATGTATGGCCCTCCAGTTCGATGGCCATGGTCAACCTGTTCACGATGGGCACTATCATGCCGAACATATCGCGCACGGAGAAAAGGGAGATCACCGCACCGAAGCGATCTCGGTCCAAGTGGCCCGCCGCCAGTATATTGATGTCGGGTGCTGTCAATCGATCCGCCAGGCATTTCAGCACGGCATCCCGGTTGCTTCGACCGTGAATGCGACTAATCTCGTCGAGATTGTTCACGCGCAGATGTAGGACCGCTAGATTGAAAGTTTCCGTGTCGGCAAGGCGAATCAGGTTATTCAGGGTGTCCCCGAACAGGATCTCGTCGGGGAGTCCTGTTCGAGTGTCGCGCTGCGTCACTCGGCTCACCTGGCGGCGGGCCTTGACCAATTCGGCATAGAGATGGATCTGTTCCTCGACGACCTTGCCGAAGGTCCTGAGCCAGGATCGCTCCACAGGGGTGATCTCTCGAGGTTTAGTGTCGCTGATGCACAGGGTCCCAACAGCCTGGCCGTTCGGGCCGTGCAGGACGACGCCAGCGTAGAAGCGGATATAGGGGGGTGACACCACCGCCTGGTGGGTACGGAAGAAGTCGTCATCCAAGGCGTCAGGAATTTCCAGATAGTCCTGTTGAATGGCGTGGACGCAGAATGAGAGCTCGCGTGACGTTTCACAGGCATCCGCGCCCACTGATGACTTGAACCACTGCCGATTCTCATCGACCAGGGAAATCAATGTGATAGGAGCATTGAATATCTGTGAAACCAGGCGGGTGTAGCGGTCAAAACGTTCTTCCGGCGGGGTGTCCAGGATGCCGAGGGCGCGGAGTTCAGTAAGCCGTGCGTGCTCGTCGGTGTGGCGCGTACTGCGAGGCTGCATGTCATCCATGGGATTCTCCTGCAGTAAAAATCAATGGAGCGTGACTGGGTTGTCATTCAACCATTTGGCAGGTGGTTACATTGCAATATATTGATGTTAAAGGTTTTTTAGAGAAATGGAGGCCAGCGTATACGGGTTGTGATCGATTAAGAAAGCGTTGATGGAGTCCGAGGCTATGCATGAGAGTAATTCTACGTATTATTGCTGATGATTTATACTTGGCATACGTGTTTTTATGTATCCAGGTCCGCCGTGATGGTCATGGATAGCCTGGTGTTAGCTTCGGTGCGCGTCATCGTGAAGCTGGTAGCGATAGCCGCCTGCCCGGCATTGACCGGCGGTGCTCGAATTCGGCAGGACGCGACACAGGTATCAGCGTAGGAGCGTGGGAAATGACGCCATACAAGCGTTCCGAGACATCGATCAGGGTCTTGGTTGTCAATTGCAGTGGCATCATCCGCGAGGGGCTCTGCCTGATGCTCGAGCGCTTCACGGGTGTCGAGGTGGTCGCCAGTATCGGGCATCTGCACGGCTTGGGGGAGATTGCCCGGCAAGAGCGCGTCGATGTTGCCTTGATCGATGCGCTCTTGCCTGGAGAGGCATGTTTCGACGTACATCGGCGTTTGCAGGAAGGTGGTGCAACCACACGCGTTGTGATCCTGTCAGTTAGTCATGGGGTCAGCGATATCAGGCGAGCTCTGGCATCGGGTGCCAGTGGCTTTCTGCTGCAGGACGCAGGTGCTGCCGAGCTCGAGATAGCCCTGCGTGCCGCTGCAACGGGAAAGACGTTTCTTTGTCCAACGATTATCAAGCAGCTGGGTTTGGGGTTCTTCTCGGAGCATGTCTCGACGCGGACGGAGCTGGATGTCGGCCCTTCACAAGGTCTTGATCAGATCGAGGCCATCATCGATTCCGCTTTGCGGCAGGGCATATTGAGAGAGGAGGCATGATCAGGGTTTTTGCGTATACTAATATTATACCTTGTGCGCTACCGTGCGGGGTTGATGTGGTGAGCGTTTCCGATGCACTTTCCTATTACGGTTTACCTCGCGCTATCGCGAGGTTCCTTGCTCTTCTCGAGTCTCTCCGTGCCAAGGGACATGGCATATATTGATGAAATATCCAACCGACAATATCCGGGTTCTGCTCGTCGATGAGCACCGGCTGGTGCGATCCGCGATCCGCTGCCTCATCGAGACCTTCGACAACATGGCGGTGGTTGCCGAGGCAGGGTCGGCGCATGAGCTCCTCGCCGTCCTCGCATGTCGGGAGGCCGATGTGGCGCTGGTGGATGCGGCGATTGCCTCGAGCAAGGAGCTCGAATCTCTGACTCGACTTAGGGAGGTTCACCCTGGACTCCAGGTGGTGGTGCTCTCCGCCTATTCCAGTGATACCTATATTCGTCGCCTCTTTCGGGAGGGTGTCTGTGGTTTCCTGCACAAAAATGCGGATGTCCATGATCTGGAAACGGCCATCCATAAAGCCGTACAGGGAGAGCGCTTCGTGCTCACGGCCATGGAGCCGGAGCAATTCATCAATGCTGCCTCGGTGGTCGGCGAAGGCTCCCGGCAGGAAACCCCCTTGACGCCACGACAAAGCGAGGTGCTGAGGCTGGTAGCAACGGGTTTTCGCAACAAGGCGATTGCCGATCAGCTCAATGTAAGTGTCAAGACCATCGAGACGCACCGCGCCCATATCATGCGGCGCCTTGGGGTCGGGCATACGGCCGGCTTGGTTCATGAAGCCATCAGGCTTGGCTTGATTTCGCAGCCGCAAACTACCGATCTTCCCTGATAGGCAAGGCTGGGCGCAGGATCAGAACGTCTTGGCAGGCGTGCAGCAGCTGACCAGCTTGCAGGCCACGTCGCCGGGATTGCGGAAGCGGTGGGGGACGTTGGTGTCGAAGTAGTAGGCCTCGCCGGCGCCGAGCACGCGGCTCTCGCCGCCCACGGTGATCTCGATTTCGCCCTCCAGTACCACCCCCGCTTCTTCGCCCTGGTGGGCGATCATTTCACGGCCGGTATCACTGCCGGCGGGATAGGTCTCGATCATGAACGACAGCGCGCGGCTGGCACGGTTGGCACCGACCAGCTTGAAGATCACGTCGCCGCTGCCCATGTCGGTGAGTTCATCCGCCGAATAGAACACCTGGTCGCGGCTCTCGAGGTCCATGGTGAAGAAGTCGCCGACGCTGATCGGAATGGCGTCGAGGACCTTCTTCAGCGAGCTCACCGAAGGGCTGACCTTGCCCTGCTCGATCAGTGACAGACTCGAATGGGTCACGCCGCAGCGCTTGGCAAGCTCGCGCTGAGATATCCCACGCAGGGTACGCAGTGCGCGCAGGCGCCCTCCGACATCGTCTGACATGACAATCTCCTGATAAGGCGGCCGGCGTGGCGCCGGCCGCGCATGGATCACGCCTGATCCAGTTTTTCTTTTAGTAGGGCGTTGACCTGCTGGGGGTTGGCGGTGCCCCGCGAGGCCTTCATCACCTGGCCAACGAAGTAGCCGATCATCTTGCCGCGCTTGTCCGGTTCGGCGTCGCGGTACTGGGCGACCTGCACCGGGCTGTCGGCGATGACCTGGTCGATCATCGCCTCGATGGCGCCGCTGTCGGTGACCTGTTTGAGGCCCTTGGCGTCAATGATGGCGTCGGCGCTGTCGCCCTCGCCGTTCCACAGCGCCTGGAAGACCTGCTTGGCGGCCTTGCCGTTGATGGTGTCGTCGAGCACCCGCGCGATCAGCTCGCCGAGCTGTTCGGCCGCCACCGGGCTCTGCTCGATGCCGAGATTTTCACGGTTGAGCGCGCCGGACAGTTCGCCCTGCACCCAGTTGGCGGCCTGCTTGGCATCGCCGCAGACCTCCTTGACCGCCTCGAAATACTCGGCCATGGCGCGGCTCGAGGCCAGCACGCTGGCGTCGTAGGCGGAGAGGCCCAGCTCGCCCTCGAAACGCGCGCGCTTCTCGGCGGGCAGCTCCGGCAGGGTGCTTCTGAGATGGTCGACGTAGGCGCGGTCGAGCACCACCGGCAGCAGGTCGGGGCACGGGAAGTAGCGGTAGTCGTTGGCTTCCTCCTTGGTGCGCATGCTGCGGGTCTCGTCGGCCTCGGGGTCGTACAGGCGGGTCTCCTGTACCACCGTGCCGCCGTCCTCGATCAGCTCGATCTGGCGCTCCACCTCGTAGGCGATGGCGCGTTCGACGAAGCGAAAGGAGTTGACGTTCTTGACCTCGGCGCGGGTACCGAAGGCCTCCTGGCCCTTGGGACGCACCGAGACGTTGACGTCGCAGCGCATCGAGCCCTCGGCCATGTTGCCGTCGGAGATGCCCAGGTAGGTGACGATGGCATGAATCGCCTTGAGGTAGGCGGCAGCCTCCTTGGCCGAGCGCATGTCGGGCTCGGAGACGATCTCCAGCAGCGGCGTGCCGGCACGGTTGAGATCGATGCCGGTCATGCCGTGGAAGTCCTCGTGGAGCGACTTGCCGGCGTCCTCCTCGAGGTGGGCATGGTGCACGCGGATACGCTTGGTGGCGCCATCCTCGAGGCTGATCTCGACCTCCCCGGCGCCGACGATGGGGTGGTACATCTGGCTGGTCTGGTAGCCCTTGGGCAGGTCGGGGTAGAAGTAGTTCTTACGGTCGAACACTGAGACCTCGGGGATCTCGGCGTTGATGCCGAGGCCGAACCTGACCGCCATGGCCACGGCTTGCTCGTTCAACACCGGCAGCACCCCGGGCAGGCCGAGATCGACGGCGCAGGCCTGGCTGTTGGGCTCGGCGCCGAAGGCGGTGGAGGCGCCGGAGAAGATCTTCGACTTGGTGGCGAGCTGGACGTGGACTTCCAGCCCGATCACGGTTTCCCATTGCATCATGCACTCTCCTCGGCAAGGGCGGGGCGGCGCTGGTGCCAGTCGGTGGCCTGCTGGAACTGGTGGGCGACATTGAGCAGCTGCGATTCGGCGAAGTGCGGGCCGAGGATCTGCAGGCCGATCGGCCGCTGGCCGGCGACGCCAGCCGGCACGCTGATACCGGGAATGCCCGCCAGGTTGACCGCGATGGTGTAGATGTCCTGCAGGTACATCGACACCGGATCCTTGTTGGCGCCGAGATCGAAGGCCGGGGTCGGCGAGGCCGGACCCATCAGCACGTCGACCTCCTCGAAGGCGTCGAGGAAGTCCTGGCGAATCAGCCGGCGGACTTTCTGCGCCTGGGTGTAGTAGGCGTCGAAGAAGCCTTCCGAGAGGGTGTGGGTGCCGATCAGGATGCGCCGCTTGACCTCGCTGCCGAAGCCTTCGTCCCGCGAGCGCTTGTAGAGGTCGATCAGGTCGCTGGGGGCGTCGCAGCGGTGGCCGAAGCGCACGCCGTCGTAGCGCGACAGGTTCGAGGAGGCCTCGGCCGGGGCGATCACGTAGTAGGCCGGGATCGCGAAGTGGGTGTGCGGCAGGCTGACCTCATGGACGCTGGCGCCGAGCGACTCGTAGACCTTGATCGCCTCGCGCACCGCCTGCTCGACCTCCGGCGCCAGGCCGTCGCCGAAATACTCCTTGGGCAGGCCGATCTTGAGACCCGACAGCGATTCGCCGAGCTCGGCGAGGTAGTCCGGTACGCCGCGCGCCACGCTGGTGGAGTCGCGCAGGTCGTGGCCGGCGATGGCGCCGAGCAGCAGCGCGCAGTCCTCGGCGGTGCGCGCCATGGGCCCGGCCTGGTCGAGGCTCGAAGCGTAGGCGATGATGCCGTAGCGCGAGACACGCCCGTAGGTGGGCTTGAGGCCGGTGATGCCGCAGAAGGCCGCCGGTTGGCGAATCGAGCCGCCGGTGTCGGTGCCCATGGCTGCCGGTACCAGACCCGCGGCCACCGCCGCGGCGCTGCCGCCGGAGGAGCCGCCGGGCACGGCGTCTAGGTCCCAGGGGTTCTTCACCGGGCCGTAGTGGCTGTTCTCATTCGACGAGCCCATGGCGAACTCGTCCATGTTGGTCTTGCCCAGGCTGACCGTGCCGGCAGCCTTGAGCTTCTCGACCACCGTCGCATCGTAGGGGGCGATGAAGTTGTCGAGCATCTTCGAGCCGCAGCTGGTCTTGACGCCGTTGGTACAGAAGATGTCCTTGAGCGCCAGCGGCAGGCCGGTGAGCGGGCCGGCCTCGCCCTTGGCGCGCAGTGCATCGGCGGCATCGGCGGCGGCCAGGGCCTGTTCGTGGGTAACGCTGATGAAGCTGTTGAGACGGCCGTCGAGGCGGTCGATGCGCCCCAGCAGCGTTTGCGTCAGCTCACGGCTGGAAACCTCGCCGGCGGCCAGGGCGCGGGCGAGCTGGGTCAATGTCTGGTCGTGCATGGCAGGATCCTGAAGCGGGTTCATTCGACGACGCGGGGCACCAGATACAAGCCGTTCTCGACGGCCGGCGCGACGCGCTGGAAATGGTCGCGCTGGTCGCGCTCGGTGACCTCGTCGGCGCGCAGGCGCTGGGTGGTATCGAGGGGGTGGGCGAGCGGGGCCACGCCGTCGGTGTCGACTTCCTGCAACTGGTCGACCATGGCCAGGATTCGGCCGAGGTCGTCTACGTAGCCGGCGGCGTCGGCATCGTTCATGGCCAGTCGCGCCAGATGAGCTGCGCGCTGCACGTCGGAGGGTTCAAGCGCCATGGTGAAAACGTCCCCTGAGCATGATATCGATGGGGCGACGGATGTCGGCGGCCGACATCCGCGCTGAAATAGCCGCAAACGGTACCACATCTTGGCCTGTCTGGCAGGCACTTCAGCTTGCTGGACACCGGCGGCGGTGATACCGTTTGCATCCGCACAGGGTTCCGGTCTGCACTAGGTGAAAGACTTTCATGTTTAAACG
Source organism: Halomonas sp. 1513 (assembly GCA_001971685.1). Taxonomy (NCBI): domain Bacteria; kingdom Pseudomonadati; phylum Pseudomonadota; class Gammaproteobacteria; order Oceanospirillales; family Halomonadaceae; genus Halomonas; species Halomonas sp. 1513. The sequence continues at coordinate 2,739,746 of CP019326.1, read as the reverse complement.
TTTACGGGGGCTGTTCTCGAGCGATCTATCGATCGACCTGGGGACCGCCAACACACTGATCTACGTTCGCGGTCGGGGCATCGTGCTCGACGAACCATCCGTCGTGGCGATCCGCCAGTCCGGCAACATGCGCAGCGTCGCTGCCGTCGGCGTCGACGCCAAGCGCATGCTGGGCCGCACGCCGGGCAATATCACCGCCATCCGCCCGATGAAGGACGGGGTGATTGCCGACTTCACCGTCACCGAGCAGATGCTGCAGCACTTCATCCGCAAGGTGCATCAGAGCACCTTCCTCACCCCGAGTCCGCGGGTGCTGGTGTGTGTGCCATGCATGTCGACCCAGGTCGAGCGCCGCGCCATCAAGGAGTCGGCGGAAGGCGCCGGGGCCCGCGAGGTGTTCCTGATCGAGGAACCCATGGCGGCTGCCATCGGCGCCGGTCTGCCGGTGGAAGAGGCGCAGGGCTCGATGGTCGTCGATATCGGTGGCGGCACCACCGAAATCGCCATCATCTCGCTCAACGGCGTGGTCTACTCGGAGTCGATCCGCGTCGGCGGCGACCGCTTCGACGAAGCCATCACCGCCTATGTGCGCCGCCATTACGGCAGCCTGATCGGTGAGGCTACCGCCGAGCGCATCAAGGAAGAGATCGGCTGTGCCTACCCGGGCGGCGAGCTGCGCGAGATCGACGTGCGCGGCCGTAACCTGGCCGAAGGCATTCCGCGCAGCTTCACGCTCAACTCCCACGAGATTCTCGATGCGCTGCAGGAGACCCTGGCCTCGATCGTCACCGCGGTGAAGAGTGCCCTCGAGCAGTCGCCGCCCGAGCTGGCCTCGGATATCGCCGAGCGCGGCCTGGTACTGACCGGCGGCGGCGCGCTGCTGCGCGATCTCGACAAGTTGATCGCCGAAGAGACTGGCCTGCCGGTGATCGTCGCCGAGGACCCGTTGACCTGCGTGGCACGTGGCGGCGGCAAGGCCCTGGAGATGATCGACCAGCATACCTTCGAGCTGCTCTCGAGCGACTAACGCCCGGTCTCGGCTGGGCTGCTTTCGGGGGGATTGCTTATCAAACCGCTGTTCTCGCACGGGCCGGTGCCGGGCTATCGCATGCTGCTGTGTGCGATCTTGGCGTTCGCGCTGATGTTCGCGGAACACCGATTCTCGCGCATGGAAGATCTACGCGCTCAGATGACCACCGTGGTCGCGCCGATCCAGTGGGCGGTCAGCGTGCCCAGCGATGTGCTGACCTGGGGTTCGCTGGCGCTCTCCGATCAGCGCGCCCTGGTCGACGAGAATCGCCGCCTGCGTGAGCAGCTGCTGACCCTGTCGCACCGCGTGCAGCGCATGGCCAGCCTGACCGCAGAGAACGTGCGACTGCGTGAGCTGCTCAACGCGGCGGGGCAGACCGAGATGCCTTACATCACCGCCGAGCTGCTGTCGCTGGACTCCGATCCCTTCACCCATCAGATGGTCATCGACCGCGGTCGTCGCGACGGCGCCTACGTCGGCCAGCCGGTGATGGACGCCTCGGGGCTGGTGGGGCAGATCACCGCGGTGTCGGCCTACTCGAGCCGCGTGCTGATGCTCGCCGACGCCAATCACGCCATGCCGGTGCAGGTCAATCGCAACGGTCTGCGCTTCATCGTGCAGGGCTCGGGGCGCTACGATACCCTCAATGTGATGCACGTTCCCGATACCGCCGATATCCGCGAGGGCGATCTGCTGATCACCTCGGGGCTGGCCGGGCGCTTCCCCGCCGGCTATCCGGTGGCGCGGGTCAGTGAAGTGGTTCACGATCCCGGTCAGCCCTTCGCCCGGGTCACCGCGGCACCGGTGGCGCAGCTGCAGCGCTCGCGGCACTTCCTGCTGCTGTTTCCACCGCCGACCATCGAGCCCGAGCCGGGTGACCGGCTGTGGGACGAAACCTTCTCGATCATCGAGCCGCCCATGGAGTTGATGCCGTAATGGTTGCCATAGGCCTGCGCGGAACCCTGCTGATCTGGCTGAGCCTGCTGCTGGCGCTGTGCCTGCAGGTGATGCCGCTGGCTGATGTATGGCTGATGTGGCGGCCCGATTGGCTGGGTCTGATGCTGATCTACTGGTGCGTGGTGATGCCACAGCGGGTCGGCGTGCTGCACGGCTTCGTGCTGGGGATTTTGCTCGACCTGATCGAGGGCTCGCCGCTGGGCCAGAATGCCCTCACCCTGTCGCTGCTGGCCTTCCTGTGTGCGCTGCTCTATCAGCGGCTGCGCGCCTACTCGCTGCTCCAGCAGGCACTGCTGATCTTCATGCTGTTGGGCATCGTGCAGTTGATCGAGCAGTGGCTGCGCACCATCGTCGGGCCGTTCTCGATCCACCTGGCATTCCTGCTGCCCTCGCTGATCGGCGCGCTGCTCTGGCCATGGCTGTTTACCATGTTCCAGATGCTGCGCCGTCGACTGGGCATCTTCTGAGCATCGAATGGAGGCTGCATGACCGCCATCCTGCGACTGGCCTCTGCCTCACCGCGCCGCCGCGACCTGCTCGCCTCGATCGGTGTGGCGGTGGAAATCCACCCGGTGGATATCGACGAGACGCCGTGGCCGGATGAGGCACCGCAGGCCTATGTGCAGCGCCTGGCCCGGGACAAGGCGCTGGCCGGGGCGGCGGGCAGCCAGCTGCCGACCCTCGGCTCTGACACCGCGGTGGTGCTGAACGGCCAGATCTTCGGCAAGCCCAGCGACCAGGCCCATGCCGCCGAGATGCTCGGCGCGCTGGCCGGCACCACTCACCAGGTGCTGACCGCGGTGGCGGTCAGCGGACCGGCCGGCCTGCTCGAGGCGTGCGTGACCAGCCAGGTTACCCTGCGCGACATCGACAGCGCCGAGATCGCCGCCTACTGGGCCACCGGCGAGCCCACCGACAAGGCCGGCGGCTATGCCATCCAGGGCCTGGCGGCGGTGTTCGTGGCCGAGATGCAGGGCAGCCATTCGGCGGTGGTGGGGCTGCCGCTGTACGAGACCGCCGCCCTGCTGGCCCGACAAGGCGTGCCGCTGTGGTCGGGGGGCGGGGTGGCTGTGCCATAATGCCGAGATGATCACTGGATAAGGAAGCCTGCATGAGCGGTGAAGTACTCATCAACCTGACGCCGATGGAAACCCGCGTGGCGGTGGTCGAGAACGGCGTCCTGCAGGAAGCCTTTATCGAGCGCAGCCGGCGTCGCGGCATCGTCGGCAATATCTACAAGGGCAAGGTGGTGCGGGTGCTGCCCGGCATGCAGGCCGCCTTCGTCGATATCGGCCTCGACCGGGCCGCGTTCATCCACGCCCACGAGGTGATGCCGGCCAATACCCCTAGCGACGAGCAGGTCTCCATCGGCCATCTGCTGCACGAGGGTCAGGCGCTGGTGGTCCAGGTCACCAAGGACCCGATCGGCTCCAAGGGCGCGCGGCTCACCACCCACCTGTCGGTACCGTCGCGGTTTCTGGTCTACATGCCCGACTCGCCGCATAACGGCGTCTCCCAGCGTATCGAGGACGAGGCCGAGCGCGAGCGGCTGCGCCAGCTGACCGAGCAGTGCCAGAGCGAGCAGGAGCTCGAGATCAGCGGCGGTTTCATCATCCGCACCGCCGCCGAGGGTGTCGGCCATGAAGAGCTCTACGCCGACATGCACTTTCTGCTGCGGCTATGGCGCAAGGTCAGCGAGCGCAAGGTTACCGCGTCGGCGCCCAGCGTGATCTACGACGACCTGCCGCTGTTCATCCGCACCCTGCGCGACGTGATGCGCGACGAGATCGAGAAGGTGCGCATCGATTCGCGGGAGAATTACCTGAAGCTGGTCGAGTTCGCCAGCGAGTTCATGCCCGGCACCGAGACGCGCATCGAGTACTACCCCGGCGAGCGGCCGATCTTCGATCTCTACAGCGTCGAGGACGAGATTCAGAAGGCGCTGGGGCGCAAGGTGCAGCTCAAGTCCGGCGGCTATCTGGTCATCGATCCCACCGAGGCGATGACCACCATCGACGTCAACACCGGCGGCTACGTGGGGCATCGCAACCTCGAGGAGACCATCTTCAAGACCAACCTCGAGGCGGCCACGGCGATCGCCCGCCAGCTCAGGCTGCGCAACCTGGGTGGCATCATCATCATCGATTTCATCGACATGGAAGATCCCGAACACCAGCGCCAGGTGCTGCGGGTACTGGAGAAGTCGCTGGAGCGCGACCACGCCAAGACCAAGTGCACCGGGGTCACCGAGCTGGGGTTGGTGCAGCTGACGCGCAAGCGTACCCGCGAAAGTCTTGAACAGACGCTGTGCGAACCCTGTCCAACCTGCAGTGGGCGCGGCACGCTGAAGACGCCGGAAACGGTGTGCTATGAGATCTTTCGCGAGATCCTGCGTGAAGAGCGCGCCTACAGCCCGGAAACCTACATGGTGCTGGCCTCCCAGGCGGTAGTGGATCGGCTGCTCGACGAGGAGTCCTCGGCGGTAGCCGACCTCGAAACCTTCATCGACAAGACGATTCGTTTCCAGGTCGAGGCACACTATTCCCAGGAGCAGTACGATATCGTGCTGATGTAAACGATGAGCCCACTCCGCGTGACGCTGCGCTGGGCGCTGACCCTGGCGGCGATCTGCCTGACGCTGCTGGCGATACTGGTGGTGGCGTTGCGCCTGGCGCTGGGCCAGGTCGATATGCTGCGCGACAATCTCGAGACGCTGCTCTCGGCACGCTTCAACGCCGAGGTCAGCGTGGCCGAGCTGAGCGCCGGGGTCGATCGTCTGGATCCCCGCGCCGAGCTTAGCCACCTGCGCATCGCCTCGCGTGACGGACGCGATCTGCCGCTGCTGGAAGTCGAGCACGCACGGCTGCGGCTCGACAGCGGTGCTTCGCTGCGCGACTGGGTGCCGGTGATCGAGGATGCGCGCATCCGTCAGGTCACGGTGCACCTGTATCAGACGCCTGAGCGCACCTGGCATTGGCCGGAGCCGGCCGAGCTGCCGCCGGAGTTCCAGCCCGACACCCGTTTCGATCTCGAACGGCTCGATTTCTGGGTCGGCGCGCTGCTGCGCCAGCGGGTCGAGGCCGAGCAGGTGCGGCTGGTGCTGCACGGCCTGGATCGCCAGGTGGTGCTCGAGGCGCCGAGCCTGCTGATGACCGGCGACCGGCGGCGCACCCATGTCGAGGGCTGGCTGTACGTCGAGGGGCAGCCAGAGACTGCCCTGGAGGCGGCGCTGGAGGTGCAGCCGGGTCCGCGCGGGCTGGCCGACTTCAGCGCGGCGCTGCAGGCGCGCATGGACATTGCCAGTCTGGTCGAGCTGGCGGAAGTGCTGAGCCGCAACGACCCGGTACGGCTCGACGAGGCCCATGGCCAGGCCGAGCTGTGGGGGCGCTGGCAGCAGGGCGCACTGCAGGATGCGCGGCTCGATCTGGACGTACCGCAGCTCGTGGTCAGCAATGCCACCTCGACGCTGGCGCTGGCGGATATTCGCGCGCGTGGCCAGTGGCTGCGTGAAGGCCCCGACGGCTGGCAGGCGTGGCTGAGCCGCGAGCCGCTGGCCGACGACGATGCCACTCACGGACCGGCGATTCCCGAGCACTGGCACCTCGTCGGTGAGGGCCGCGACTGGTGGCTCAACACCAGCGGCTTCGAGCTCGATGCGCTGGCCGCCTGGCGCAATCGCGTGCCGCTCCCCGAGGGATTGGTGCGGGTGCTCGACAGCCTCGACCCCCAGGGGCGCATCAGCGGCTTCGGTGTCGGCCGTCGCAACGGCAGCTGGCAGGCCCTGGGCGCCTTTCACCAGGTGGCGGTCTCGCCCTGGCAGAACGCCCCGGGCGGCGGTCCCATCGATGCCTGGGTCGAGGCCGAGGACCTGCACGGCAAGGTCACCTTCGTCGGCGACCTCAATACGACGCTTAATTTCTCGCGTCTTTTCGGCGAGCCGATGCAGCTCGATGCCGCTCGCGGTGTCGTGCAGTGGGACTATCGCGGCGAGCGGGTGCATGTCGATGGCCAGGACCTCGAAGCGCTGTGGCGCGGCGCGCAGGTGCAGGGCGGTTTCGACCTGGCACTGGGCGGCGACGCCCCCGGCGAGCTGGGCCTCGATCTGACGTTTCGCGATATCGACGCAGTCGAGACCCCGTTGCGTGACTGGTTGCCGGTAGGCGTGTTCGGCGAGGCGCTCAACGACTGGCTCGAGCTGGGCGCCGCGGGGCGGGTCACCGCCGGCACCCTTAGCCTGCGCCAGCCGCTGCGCGAGGGCATCGAGCCTGACGATATCGAGCTCGAACTGGCCCTCGAGCTGGTCGACGGCTTTCTCCCCTTTGCCGAGGGCTGGCCGGCGCTGGAAGATGTCAGCGGCCGCCTGGCGATGGACGATATGCGCCTGGAGGCCTGGGTCGACCATGCCGAGAGCCTGGGGGTGGTGGCCAATGATGGGCGGGTCAGCCTCGCTGACGGCACCCTGACCGTGCTCGGCGAGTTGGCCGGCAGCAGCGAGGCGGTGCTCGCCTATCTCGCCGCCCTGCCGTTCTTCGACCTCGACAGCAGCGACTTCAGCGGCAGCGGCGCCCTGGCCGGTGACTTGGCGCTTGAGCTGCCGCTCGGTGATCTTGAAGCGCTGAGCCTGGATATCGATGCGCAGGTCGACGTGCCCACGCTGGTCTATGTGCCCCTGGATATCACCATGCAGAACGTCAACGGGTCGCTGGCCTATCGCCACCGCGATGACCAGGGTGGGGTCGACGGCGTGCTCGGTGCCCGCGTGTTCGGCGGGCCGCTGCGCGCCGATTTCGATACCCGTGAGCAGGGCGTCGATTTCAGCGGCAGGGCGCTGGCCAGCGGTCTGCTGGACTGGACCGGGCTGGATGCCGCGGCGCCCATCCTCGACGGCGTCTTTCCCTATTCGGCGCGACTCGACCTGGCACCAGGCGCGGCCCGCTTCCGCTTCGACAGTGACTTGAGCGGCCTGGCGATTCGCCTGCCGGCGCCGTTCGGCAAGCCGGCGGCCAGTCGCGCGCCGCTGTTCGTCGACGCCGACCTGGAAAGTGGCGTGATCGAGGGCGAGCTGGCCGAACGGCTGCGGCTGCGCTGGCGCGAGTGGGGGCGTGGGGCGCAGGGCCAAGCGTGGCTTGAGCAGTGGCCGACGACGCCCGCCTGGCCCGACGGCAGCGGCTGGGAGGTCGACTGGCGCACCTCGCGGATCGACACCCAGGCCTGGGCCGAGGCGCTGGGGGGGCTAGGGGTCGATGGCCTGGCCCTGGGCGACGGCACACCCGATCAGCTACGTGCGCTACGCCTGGCGACCCCGTGTCTGGAGGTCCAGCAGCGCTGCCTGGGTTCGCTGTATGTCAGTGCCTACCCATGGAGTGGCGATGACTGGCGTCTCGATGTCGACGGCAGTCTGCTCGAGGGGCGTGTCGACTACCGCCCGGCCGGCGGCGGCGAGCTGGATGTCGCCCTGGTGCGGCTCAACCTGGATGCGCTGATGCCCGAGCAGGCCGACGCCGAGGGGCTGCTCGACGAGATCGCCGTGGCGCCGACCCCGGCCGTCTTTCCCGACTGGATCGGCGAACTGCCCGACGGTCGGTTGCGGGTCGCCCGCCTGCTGCATGAGGGCAAGTCGTTTGGCCCGCTCACCGCCCGCTGGCGGGCCAGCCCCGGCTCGCTGCAGGTGGCGCCGCTGGGCTTGACGCTGGGGCGTGTCTCGGCGCGCGGTGAGATCGACTGGGAAGCCTCCGGTGGGGCGAGCCTGACCCGCTCGCGACTGTCGCTGGACGGCGGCGACCTGGGCTCCGCCCTGGAGCGGCTCGACCAGCCGATGGCGATCAGCAATGCCAGCACACGCGTGCGCTCGCAGTTGGCCTGGCCGGGGGCGCCCTGGCAGTTCGGTCTCGACCGCTCGCGAGGCAGCCTGGATATCGACCTGCGCGACGGCCGCTTCCGCTATCTCGAATCCCCCTCGGCACGGCTGGTGGGGCTGCTCAACTTCGACAACCTGCTGCGCCGGCTGCGACTCGACTTTACCGATGTCACCGGCCAGGGCACCGCCTTCGACAGTGTCATCGGCAGTGCGACCTTGTATGGTGGCATTCTGGAAACCCGTGGCCCGGTGGTGGTCGAGGCGCCGGCGACCCGTTTTACCCTGGATGGCCAGGTCGACCTGGCGCGCCGTGAACTCGATCAGCGGCTCGGGGTCACGGTACCAGTGAGCCAGAATCTGCCGCTGGCGGCGGTCGCCGCCGGCGCCCCGATAGTCGGCGGGGCACTGTTTATCGCGCATCGCCTGTTCGGTGGAGCCATCGATCGGGCGACGCAGATTCATTACCGCGTGCGGGGCCCCTGGACCTCGCCGCAGATTTCCCTGGAAGGTGGCGAATGAACCTACACTCCCGTGAATTGACGGCTCAAGACAAGCTCGATGGCGCCGTGGCGACGCTGCTGGCCCCGGGCGGGCTGGACCTCGCCGGTCTGGACGCCGGGCTCGGCCATGCGCTGGGCGCCGGTATCGACTATGCCGACCTCTATTTTCAGCGCAGCTGGCAAGAGAGCTGGGTGCTCGAGGACGGCGAGGTCAAGGAGGGCAGCTACAACATCGACGGTGGCGTCGGCGTGCGCGCCATGGCCGGCGAAAAGACCGGCTTCGCCTACTCCAACCAGATCACCGCCGAGGCGCTGGCCGATACCGGGCGCACCGCGTCGGGGATCGCTCGCAGTGGCGCGCGCTTGACGCTGTCCCCGGGCCGCCTGGGGCAGGCCGACGAGCGCTATGTCGGCCTCGATCCGCTGGCCGGCCTCTCTGCCGCCGACAAGATCGCCATGCTCAAGGAGGCCGATCGCGTGGCACGCGCCGAGAACCCCGCGGTAAGCCAGGTCAGCGCCTCGCTGACCGGCCTCTACGAAGTCGTGCTGGTGCGTGCCAGCGACGGCACCCTGGCCGCCGATGTGCGCCCGCTGGTGCGCTTCAACGTCAGCGTGATCGTGGTCAAGAACGGCCGTCGCGAACGCGGCAGCGCCGGCGGTGGCGGTCGCTATGCCATGGCGCGCCTGCGCGACGACCAGGCACCGAGCCGCTTCGCCCGCGAAGCGGTACGCCAGGCGATGGTCAACCTCGAGGCGGTGGACGCGCCGGCGGGCCAGATGCCGGTGGTGCTGGGCGCCGGCTGGCCGGGCATCCTGCTGCACGAGGCGGTGGGGCACGGTCTGGAAGGCGACTTCAATCGCAAGGGCAGCTCGGCGTTCGCCGGCCGCATGGGCCAGCGGGTGGCGGCCAAGGGGGTGACGGTGGTCGACGACGCGACCCTCGCCGATCGCCGCGGCTCGCTGTCGATCGACGACGAGGGCACCCCAGGCGCCTATACGCCGCTGATCGAGGACGGCATCCTCACCGGCTATATGCAGGACAAGCTCAATGCGCGGCTGATGGGCATGGCCCCGACCGGTAATGCGCGCCGCGAGTCCTATGCGCACATGCCGATGCCGCGCATGACCAACACCTACATGCTGGCCGGCCAGGACGATCCCGCCGACATCATCAAGAGCGTCAAGCGCGGCCTCTACGCGGTGAGCTTCGGCGGCGGCCAGGTGGATATCACCTCGGGCAAGTTCGTGTTCTCGGCCAGCGAAGCGTACCTGATCGAGGACGGCAAGATCACCGCGCCGGTCAAGGGCGCGACGCTGATCGGCAACGGCCCCGAGGCGATGGCCCAGGTGTCGATGATTGGCCACGACATGGAGCTCGACACCGGGGTCGGGGTGTGCGGCAAGGAGGGGCAGGGCGTGCCGGTGGGCGTCGGCCAGCCGACCTTGAAACTCGACGAGCTCACGGTAGGCGGCACGGCGTCGTGAGCACCGACGACCGCGGTGAAGCCGGCATGACCATCGCGGCTAAAGCCGCTCCCACTTTGGCCTTGGTGCCACCACACAGTGTGGGAGCGACTTCAGTCGCGATGCAGCGCGCAGCGCTGCCACGATGAGGGGTAGGACGCTATAGGCTCGCCGTATCGCGAATCAGCTTGAACAGCTTGCGCGAACTGGTCGGCGGCTTGTCCTGGGCGCGTTCGCGCTGGGCATTGCGAATCAGCTGGCGCAGCGCCTGGCGGTCGACGTCGGGGAATTCGGCGATAAAGGCCTCGACGGCCTCGTCGCCCTGCTCGATCAGCCGCTCGCGCCACTTCTCCAGGCGGTGGAAGGCGTGGTCGCGCTGCAGCTTTTCCTGCTCGAATTCGTCGAAGGCGGCCTGGATCGCCGCAGTATCCTCGCGGCGCATGACCTTGCCGACGTACTGCATGTGGCGGCGCCGGCCTTCATGGGAGCGGATGCGCCCGGTCTCTTCGACTGCGGCAAGCATCTCGTCGGAGAGCGGCAGCCGGGCGCGCTCGGCGTCGGATAGCGCAATGATTTTCTCGCCCAGGGCCTGCAGGGCCTGCATCTCCTGCTTGCGCTGGGTCTTGCTCTGCCAACCGTCGTGGTCGGCGGGGGAATCGAATGACATGCCATTACCATCAGCATCGGGGTGTGCGGCGAGTATACCAGCCCACCCCAGTCAAGGAGACACGAGATGACACAGGCTTTTGATGCCGCCGCACAGCAGGCGCTACTCGAGACGCGGGTGGCCGCGGCGCTGGACCAGGCGCGCCAGCTGGGGGCCGACGCCTGCGAGGTGGGGGCCAGCGTCGATCAGGGGATCGGCGTCAGCGTGCGTCTGGGCGAGGTGGAGAGCGTCGAGCTGTCCCGCGATCAGGGTATCGCGGTGACCGTCTTCGTCGGCAACCGCAAGGGCAGCGCCTCCTCGTCGGATGCCGGCGAGGCCTCGATCAGGGCCGCGGTGGAGAAGGCCATCGGCATCGCCCGCCATACCGGTGAGGACCCGCATGCCGGGCTGGCGCCGGCCGAGCTGATGGCCACCGAACTGCCCGATCTCGAGGTGCACCACCCCTGGCGGCTGAGCACCGATGAAGCCATCGAGCTGGCGCTCGCCTGCGAGTCTGCGGGACGCGCCGTAGCAGGCATCACCAACTCCGACGGCGCCAGCCTGTCGAGCGGCGAGGGGGTGCGCGTCTACGGCAACAGCCACGGTTTCCTGGGTAGCCTGTGCGGCAGCCGCCACTCGCTGTCGTGCATGCTGATCGCCGAGGATGCCAGCGGCATGCAGCGCGACTATGAGTATACCAGCGAGCGTGACCCGGCCAGGTTGCAGGCGGCGGATGTGATCGGCCGCCAGGCCGCCGACAAGACCCTGCGCCGCCTCGGCGCCAGGCGTCCGGCCACCGGGCGCTTTCCGGTGCTGTTCGACCCCCAGCTGTCAGCCGGGCTGCTCGGCCATCTGATGAGTGCCATTGCCGGCGGCGCGCTGTACCGCGACGCCTCCTTCCTGTGCGGGCGGCTCGGCGAGACGCTGTTTCCGAGCTGGTTCACGCTGAGCGAGAAGCCGCTCGAGGTGGGCGCCTCGGCCAGCGCGCCGTTCGACAACGACGGCGTCTATACCCGCGACAACGTGTTCGTCGACCAGGGACGGCTGGCCAGCTACATGCTCTCGGCGTACAGCGCGCGACGTCTCGGCATGCAGACCACGGGTAACGCCGGCGGCGCGCGTAACTTGCGCCTGCAGGTGCCGTTGACGCCCCACGCCGCGCTGCTCGAGCAGCTCGGCACCGGGGTGCTGGTCACCGAGCTGATGGGGCAGGGGGTCAACGGCGTGACCGGTGACTACTCACGCGGCGCGGCCGGGTTCTGGATCGAGAACGGGGTGATCCAGTATCCGGTCGAAGAGTTCACCATCGCCGGCAATCTCGAGCAGATGTTCCGCGGCCTGGTGGCCGTCGGCGATGATGTCGACACCCGCGGCAGCATCCACAGCGGCAGCTGGTTGATCGACGAGATGACGGTGGCCGGCAGCTAAGGCAGGGCGCCTACTCGCCCTCCTCGAAGCGTGACTCGAACAGTGCGCTCAAGGCGTCGAGCACGGCCTCGGCGTCCTGGCCCTCGGCGTGGACGGTGAGGGCGCTGCCGCAGGGCGCGGCGAGCATCAGCAGCGACATGATGTTGGCCGCGTCGGCGTCGCGACCGGCGTGTTGGACCCTGACCTTGGCACGATACGGCTGGCAGCACTGCACCAGCTTGGTGGCCGCGCGGGCGTGCAGGCCACGCTTGTTGGTCAGGGTCAGCTCACGGCTCGGCATTGGCTCAACATCCTTGTGGTGACGTGGCGTTGTCGCTGTCCTTGGCGGCGGGATGGGTGATGGCGGTATGGATGCCGAGCTCGCGGTGGCGCAGGCGCACGTCGGGATAGTCGGCGGCAAACTCGGTGGCCAGGCGCTCGACCAGATACACCGAGCGGTGCTGGCCGCCGGTGCAGCCGATCGCCACGGTGACGTAGCTGCGATGGCTGGCCTGATAGGCGGGTAGCCAGCGGGTCAGCCAGCCACGGATATCGGTCGCCATGGCGCCGACGTCGGGGTAGCGCTCGAGAAACGCGACGATCTCGGCGTCGCGGCCGTTGAACGGTCGCAGCCGCGGATCCCAGTAGGGATTGGGCAGGCAGCGGGCGTCGAACACGGTGTCGGCGTCCAGCGGTACGCCGCGCTTGAAACCGAACGACTCGAAGGTCAGGGTCAGCTGCTTGCCGACGTGCTGGGCAACCTGGTCGGCGATCCGCCCACGCAGCTCGTGGACCGATAGCCGGGTGGTGTCGATGGTCAGGTCGGCGAGGTCGCGAATATCGGCCAGCGCGCTCTCTTCGGAGTCGATGGCCTCGGCCAGGGTGCGGTCGCTGTCGCGGGTCAGCGGGTGGCGACGGCGAGTCGCCGAATAGCGCTCGAGGAGGATCTTGGCATCGGCGGTGAGATAGACGACCTGGCAGTCGACGCCGCGCTGGCGCACCTCATCGAGCAGGCTCGGGAAGCGCTCCAGGGCGTCCGGCAGGTTGCGCGCGTCGATGCTGACCGCGATCGAGGCGCGACGCGGCTCGCCGGCATGCAGTTCATCTACCAGCGAGCCAAGCAGTATCGCCGGGAGGTTGTCGATGGCATAGAAGCCCAGGTCCTCGAGGGCCTGCAGGGCAATCGATTTGCCCGAGCCTGAACGGCCGCTGATGATGACGAGCTGCATGCTGCTCTCCTGCGCGAAAACGTGCCGCCGACATGCTGGCCAGGGACTAGCTGTCAGCCCCAGCCGAGCGCTCAGGGAGCGGGGGGATCGGGTTGCTGGGCCTGGCGGTCGATAGCCGCCATCAGGGTATCATGAAGTTCGCGCTGACTCTCGCAGCGGCGTAACTGGCTGCGGGTATCGGCGTCGTTCATCACCCCGGCCACCTCGGCCAGCAGTGCCAGGTGCGTGTCGTCGGCCTCCTCGGGCACCAGCAGCACGAACACCAGGTCCACCGGGTCGCCGTCGATGGCATCGAAGTCCACCGCCTCGCTGAGCTTGAGGAAGCCGGCCAGCGGGGTCTTGCAGTGGGGGCTGCGGGCATGCGGGATGGCCACGCCGTTGCCGATACCGGTGCTGCCCAGTCGCTCACGCCCGATCAGGCGACTGAAGACTTCCTGGCTGTCGAGGCTCGGGGTGTTCTGGGCAATGAAGGTGCTGAAGAATTCCAGCACCCGTTTCTTGCTCCCCCCGGGGACGCCGAACAGGGCGCGCTCGGGGGGTAGGATGGTTTGCAGAGTCATGGAGAATCAGCGGACACCGGCGCCTTGGGCGCGGGCTTGAGCTTTTTCCTTGTGTTTGACCAGTTGGCGGTCGAGCTTGTCGGCCAGGGCATCGATGGCGGCGTACATGTCCACGTCCTGTGCATCGGCGTGGATGTCGGCCCCCGCCGCATGGAGCGTACAGGCGGCCAGCTGGCGTTCCTTCTCGATGGAAAGCGTGACCTGCACGGTGGTGATGTTGTCGTAGTGTCGTTCGAGGCGGGCAAGCTTCTCGTCGACATAGTCGCGCAGCGAATCGGTCAGTTCAACATGGTGTCCGGTGATGTTGACTTGCATGGCACGCTCCTTTCCTGCGGGTGTCGTCTCGATTGTAACCCTTTTTCCGGCGCTGCATACCCCCCGGCAGAGGAGATTTCCCGGACCCCGGGGAAGCCGTTATTTTTGTTGTCAGGACAATCGCTTGCGCTCGCTGGAGGGGGGAATGCCCATGGCCTCGCGGTACTTCGCCACGGTACGCCGGGCGACCTTGATGCCGCTGTCGGCGAGCAGGTCGACCAGCTTGCTGTCGGACAGCGGTTTGCGCGGCGGCTCCTCGCCGATCAGCTTCTTCAAGCGCGCGCGAATCGCCGTGCTGGAGTGGGCATCGCCGCCGTCGCCGGCGCCGCCCACGTGGCTGGAGAAGAAGTACTTGAGCTCGAACACGCCGCGCGGGGTGTGGATGAATTTCTGGGTGGTGACGCGCGAGATGGTCGACTCGTGCATCTCCACCGCCTGGGCGATATCGGCCAGGATCAGCGGTTTCATGGCCTCCTCGCCCTGCTCGAGGAAGTCGAACTGGCGCGTCATGATCTCGCGGCCGACCCGCAGCAGGGTGTCGTTGCGGCTCGACAGGCTCTTGATCAGCCAGCGGGCCTCCTGCAGGTGCTGCTTCATGAAAGCGTTGTCATCGCTCTTGTCGGCGCGCTTGATCAGCGCCGCGTAGTCGGGCTGGATGCGCATCCGCGGCAGCGCCTCGGGGTTCAGTTCGATGCGCCAGCCGGCCTGGGTATGCCGGGCGATCAGGTCGGGGATCACGTAGTCGTTGCTGCTGTCGCTGAAGGCTTGGCCGGGACGCGGATCGAGGGTCCGGACCAGGGCAATGACCTGATCGAGCTGATCGTCATCCAGGCGCAGGCGGCGCTTGAGCAGCTTGCGGTCATCCGCGGCGAGGGCTTCGAGGAACTGGCGGACAAGGCGCTTGGCCTGGGGTAGCAGCGGGGTGTCGTCGGGGAGTACGCCGAGCTGCAGCATCAGGCATTCGCGCAGGTCGCGGGCACACACGCCGGTAGGCTCGAACTGCTGGAGACGCAGCAGCACCTGCTCGACTTCGTTGGCCTTGAGGCCTGACAGGCCCTGGTCGCGCAGTCCGCCGCTGAGTTCGTCGAGGCTCGCCGCCAGGTAGCCGTTGTCGTCGACGGCATCGATCAGGCTCTCGGCGATGGTGCGTTCGCGGTCGACCAGGTCGGTCATCGCCAGCTGCCAGGCGAGATGATCGTGGAGGCTCTCGCCGCTGGCGTTGCGCTCGAAGTCCGGCCCTTCGCCGCTGCCGCTGGGCGCCATGTCCTGGTAGGTGTCCGACCAGTCGCTGTCGACGGCCAGTTCCTCGGGGATCTCGCTCGACCAGTCGTCCTCCTTGGCTTCCGCGACCTCCTGCTCGCCGAAGGCATCATCGATCTCGAGCATGGGGTTGGACTCCAGGGCCTGCTGGATCTCCTGGCGCAGGTCGAGGGTCGAGAGCTGCAGCAGGGCGATCGCCTGCTGCAGCTGGGGTGTCATCGTCAGGTGGGTACCGACGCGCAGTTGCAACGAGGGTTTCATGGCCATGGGGGAGACGGCTTCGCTGACAAGTGAGCGATCACGTTAGCCCGCGTCGCGACCCCATGCAAGCGGATTGGTATGAAATCTTTGCAATAAACATGCCATGCGCAATTCGTGTGCCAGTTGTCAATAGCACGGCGTGTTTTCATGGGCTTGGAGCAGGGTATTCTTAGAGCCGGAAGTCCTCGCCGAGGTAGACGTCGCGGACTCGCTGGTTGCCTAGCACCTCACTGGCACTGCCTTCGGCGATGATCTGGCCGTCGCCGACGATATAGGCACGGTCGCAGATATCCAGCGTTTCGCGGACGTTGTGGTCGGTGATCAGCACGCCGATATCGCGCGCCTTGAGCTGACGAATGATGCCCTTGATCTCGCCCACCGAGATCGGGTCGACCCCGGCGAAGGGTTCGTCGAGCAGAATGAAGGTCGGCTCGGTGGCCAGTGCCCGGGCAATCTCGACCCGCCGCCGCTCGCCGCCGGACAGGCTCATGCCCAGGTTGTCGCGGATATGGGTGACGTGGAACTCCTCGAGCAGCTGCTCGAGGCGTGCCTGGCGCCCGGCGCGGTCGAGATCCTTGCGGGTCTCGAGGATCGCCATGATGTTGTCGGCCACCGACAGCTTGCGAAACACCGAGGCTTCCTGGGGCAAATAGCCCAGTCCGGCCTGGGCACGCTCGTGCATGGCGGCCCGCGACAGGTCGCGGTCGTCGATGGACACCTCGCCGGCATCGGCCTTGACCAGCCCGACGATCATGTAGAACGACGTGGTCTTGCCTGCGCCGTTGGGGCCGAGCAGTCCGACGATGCTGCCCTGCTCGATGGTCAGGCTGATGTCGTGCACTACCCGGCGACGCTTGTAGCTCTTGGCCAGGTGCTTGGCGCGGAGGGTGGTCATGCGCTTGCCTTAGGTGTTTGGACGAATGGGGTCACGTCAGTTCTGCTCGGGGGTGAGGGTCATGCGCACGCGCTGGCGCTCGCTGCCCTCGACGTCGGAGCGGGCCTGGACCACGCGGCGGTCGAGAAAGTACTCGACGTAGCCGCCGTCGAAGGTGTCGCGGGCCTGGTGCAGCTCGGCACGATCGATCAGCTCCACGCGGCGCTCGGCGACGTGATAGATGATGGTGCGGCCCCAGCCGCGCATCAGCTCCTCGTCGGGGCTGGGGCGCTGCTCGACGTAGGCACGCTCGCCGGTGGCGGTGATGCGCGAGACGTCGCCGGCGTCGTTGCGGCGGATCTCGACGCGGTCGCCGGTGACCTGCAGCGAGCCCTGGCGGATGTCGACATCGCCGGTGTAGACGGCGGTGCCGGCGCGGTCGTCGAGGTCGAGCTGGTCGGCGGTGACGTCGATGGGTTGGCTGGCGTCCTGGCTCTGAGCCAGCGCGGGAACACTGCCCAGCAGCAGCCAGGCGGCCAGTGCCAGTGTCAGGGGTGATCGCCTCATGATGCGGGTTCCTCGGAGACTTCGGGGGGGTGGTGGCCGCGCACGTTGTCGGTCAGGCGCATGCGGTCCTCGTCAAACCAGGCGTCGAAACGCTCGCCACGGGTCCACTGCGGCGGCTGGAACAGGGTGGCGGTGGTCTCGCTGAAGGCGTGACCGATATCGAGGTCGACGTGCAGCACGTCGGTCTCCAGCCGCCAGCCCTCGTCGGGGGCTTCCAGGCGCGCATTGCCGGCCAGCGTCAAGCGCTCGTTGCCGGGCCCCAGGGTGCCGACATCGCCATGCCCGAACCAGGTGCGCCCTTCGTTGTCGAGTAGCCGACTGACCGGCGTTTGGGCGCGCGTCACGTCGTCGTGGGGGGTGTGCACCAGGCGCGGCGTCTCGAGGCGCTGATGAGGGCGGCCCTCGGCATCGAAGCGGGTCATGGTGGCGTCTTCGAGGTAGTAGTCGGGCTCACCGGCCTCGTCGCGTGGCACCGGGCCGGGACCGAAGCTGTCACGCTGGTCGAGCAGTGCCAGCACGCCGCCCAGCAGCAGCAAAATCAGCAGCAGCCACAGCTTGTAGGAGGGGCGCGGCAGGCGGATGGCCATGGCTCAGCGCTTGCCGTGCAGGTAGGTGTCGACGACGGCGCCCCAGTGGCCCTGGGCCTGGAGCAGTGCGTCGCAGATCTCGCGCACGGCGCCGTGGCCGCCGGGGCGCTGGGTGATCCAGTCGGCGTGGGCACGGATGTAGTCGGGCGCATTGGGCACGCTGATGCCCAGGCCGGCACGCTTGATGGCGGCCAGGTCGGGTAGATCGTCGCCGCCGTAGGCGACCCGCTCGAGCCCCAGGTCGAGGCGCTGGCAGAGCTCGCGAAGAGCCTCGAGTTTATCCTCGCGGCCCTGCAGCACGTGGTGGATGCCCAGCGCCGCGGCGCGCTGGCTGACCATCGGTGAATCCCGCCCGGTAATCAAGGCGACCTCCAGGCCGGCTTGGCGCAGCAGCTTGATGCCGTGCCCGTCCTGGGTATGAAACGCCTTGATCTCGATGCCGTCGGCCTGAAAGTAGAGGCGGCCGTCGGTGAACACGCCGTCGACGTCCAGCGCCAGCAGGCGGACGTGACGTGCCTGGTCGATCAGGGTCGGGGGTAAGGCGGGGGTGTCGGGGCTCATTAAACCTCCTAGATGACGCCGCTGGTGAGCAGGTCGTGCATGTGCAGGGCGCCTACCGGGCGGCCCTGGTCGTCGACCACCGCCAGGGCGGTGATACGGTTGTCCTCCATGACCCTGACGGCTTCGGCCGCCAGTACCTCGGCGCCGATGCGCTTGCCGGGGCGGGTCATGACCTCGTCCACCGTGAGCGCTCGCAGGTCGGCATACTGATCGAGCGTACGCCGCAGATCGCCGTCGGTATAGACCCCGGCCAGCAGGCCCTGTTCATCGACCACGCAGGTGAAACCGAGGCCCTGGCGGGTGATCTCCAGCAGGGCGTCGCGCAGCGGGCTGCCGAGCGGCACCTGGGGCAGGCGGCTGCCCTGATGCATCAGGTCGCCGACCTTGAGCAGCAGGCGGCGGCCGAGGCTGCCGCCGGGGTGTGACAGGGCGAACTCCTCGGCGGTGAAGCCGCGCGCCTCGAGCAGTGCCACCGCCAGCGCGTCGCCGAGCGCCAGGGCCGCGGTAGTCGAGGCAGTGGGGGCCAGGTCGAGGGGGCAGGCCTCGCGGGCCACCGCGGCGTTGAGGTGCGCCTCGGCGTGGCGTGCCAGGGTCGAGCCGGGGCGTCCGGTCATGCTGATCAGCGGCGTGCCCATGCGCTTGAGCAGCGGCAGCAGCGCGGTGACCTCGCTGGTTTCACCGGAGTTGGACAGCGCCAGCACCACGTCGCCACGGGTGATCATGCCCAGGTCGCCGTGGCTGGCTTCGCCGGGGTGCACGAAGAAGGCCGGCGTGCCGGTGCTTGCCAGGGTGGCGGCGATCTTGCCGGCGATATGGCCCGACTTGCCCATGCCGGTCACGATCACGCGGCCCTGGCAGTCGAGCATCAGCTGGCAGGCGCGGTCGAAGTCGACGTCGAGCTGGGCGCCGAGCGCGGCGATGGCCTGCTGCTCGAGGTCGAGGGTGCGACAGGCGCTGGTACGAAAGGAAGAGGTGTCGGTCATGGCGGTGATTGTTGCCGGTTGTGGCGCGGGGCTCAAGTAGAACGCCGAGCGAGTGTCCGAGAGCTGCGCTCAGAGAGAGAGCGCCAGCCAGGCCAGGTAGCTAGCATACAGCAGTGCCAGGGCACCGCCGGGCAGGCGGCCGATGGCGCCGTGGCGTTGCCACAGCAGCAGCGCCCCCAGCAGCAGGGTCAGGGTCAGCATGGTCGGGAAGTCGCGGCTGGCGGCGGCGGGGTCGATGGGGCCGGGGGCCAGCATCCCGGGAATCGGTAGCACCGCGAGCATGTTGAACAGGTTGGAGCCGATGACGTTGCCGATGGCCAGGTCGTGGTGGCGCTTGAGGGCGCTCGAGATGCAGGCGGCCAGCTCTGGCAGGCTGGTGCCGATGGCGACGATGGTCAGCCCGATCACCAGCTCGCTGATGCCGAACCCGCGGGCGATTTCACTGGCCCCCCATACCAGCAGACGCGAGCTGACCAGCAGCAGCAGCAGGGTCAGCGCCAACCAGCCCAGCGCCTTGGGCAGGGGCATGTCGGGTACCTGACCCGGCACCGCTTCGTCGGGCGTGTCGGCGCGAAACAGCCACCACAGGCTGAAGGCCAGCAGGGCAAGCAGGAACAGGGCATCGAAGCGGCCCAGAATGCCGTTGGCGAGCGCGTAGCCGGCCAGGCCGGTGGCGCCGAGCAGTAATGGCAGCTCGCGACGCACGATGGAAAAGCGTACCGGGATTGGTGCCACCAGCGCGGTGATGCCCAATACCAGGCCGATATTGGCAATATTGGAGCCCAGCGCGTTGCCGGTGGCGAGGTTGGGAATTCCGTCCAGCGACGCCATGATCGAGACCAGTATCTCGGGTGCCGAGGTGCCCAGCGCAACGATGGTCATGCCGATCAGCAGGGTGCTCATGCCGGCACGGTGCGCGGTGGCGGCGGCGGCGCCGACGAAGCGGTCAGCGCTCCACAGCAGGCCGGCCAGGCCGATCAGAATGACAATCAGAGGAAGCAGCATGCAGCAGGCGGTCCGGTGGTGTTCAATGAGAAGGCGCCAATTAAACGCCGCTTGGGGCGGGGGTGCAAGGCGCCGAGCCGAGGCTAAATGATGCGTTGCCGCAACTCTCGCTGGCGGGGGCTGTCGCAGTTAAGATACGATGTTCGATAATTTTTCGACGAGATGATATGCGATGAGTGATTCGCCCTTCGTGGTGATCGATGGTCTGCATTTCTCTCGCGGTGATAAGGATATCTTCCGTGGTGTGTCGCTGACCATTCCACGCGGCAAGATCACCGCGATCATGGGGCCCAGCGGCACCGGCAAGACGACCCTGCTAAAGCTGATGGGCGGCCAGTTGACCCCGGCCTCCGGGCGCATCTGGATCGATGGCCAGGAGGTCCATGCGCTGTCGCGCAAGGCGCTGTTCCGGCTGCGCCGCCGCATGGGGATGCTGTTCCAGAGCGGGGCCCTGTTTTCTGATCTGAGCGTGTTCGAGAACGTCGCTTTCCCTCTGCGCGTGCACACCGATCTGCCCGAGGCGATGGTGCGCGACCTGGTGTTGATGAAGCTCGAGGCGGTGGGGCTACGCGGTGCCAGGTCGCTGATGCCGTCCGAGCTGTCGGGTGGCATGACCCGCCGCGTGGCACTGGCGCGGGCCCTGGCCCTGGACCCTGAGCTGATTCTCTACGACGAGCCGTTCGTCGGTCAGGATCCGATCTCGATGGGCGTGCTGGTGCAGCTGATCAAGCGCATCAATGAAGCGCTGGGGCTTACTGCGGTAGTGGTCTCCCACGATATCAAGGAGACGCTGTCGATCGCCGACTATGTGTACGTGATCGCCGATGGCCAGGTAATGGCCCACGGCACGCCGGCGACCCTCGACGTCGACCAGGATCCGCGCGTCAGCCAGTTCGTGCACGGCGAGGCCGACGGGCCGGTGCCGTTCCACTATCCGGCCGCGGACTTCCGCCACGACATGCTGGGTGCAGGAGGCGTAGGATGATCCGCCATATCACGGCCCTCGGCCGGCGTGGCTGCGAGGTCCTCGAGGCGCTGGGCCGAGCGGGGATGTTCCTGGCGCAGTCGTCGGTGGGCGTGCCGTCCCGCGAAGGGCTTTACCTGTGGCTGCGTCAGATGCATTTCGTCGGCGTGCTGTCGCTGGCCATCGTGCTGGTCTCGGGGCTGTTCATCGGCATGGTGCTGGCGCTGCAGGGCTATACCATCCTGGTCGATTTCGGTGCCGAGCAGGCACTGGGCCAAATGGTGGCGCTGTCGCTGCTGCGTGAACTCTCTCCGGTGGTGGCGGCGCTGCTGTTCGCCGGCCGTGCCGGCTCGGCGCTGACCGCCGAGATCGGCCTGATGAAGGCCACCGAGCAGCTCACCAGCATGGAGATGATCGGCGTCGACCCGCTGCGGCGAATCGTAGCGCCGCGGCTCTGGGCAGGCTTCGTGGCGCTGCCGCTGCTGACCATCGGCTTCAGCGTGGTGGGTATCTACGGCGGCTATCTGGTCGGCGTCGAGTGGCTGGGCGTCTTCGACGGCTCGTACTGGGGCAACATGCAGTCGAGTGTCGACTTCGTCGGCGACGTCGGCAACGGCATGGTCAAGAGTCTGGTGTTCGCCCTGGTGGTGACCTGGATCGCGGTGTTCCAGGGCTATGACCTGATCCCCACCTCCGAGGGCATCTCACGGGCCACCACGCGGACCGTGGTCTACTCCTCGCTGGCCGTTCTGGGGCTGGATTTCGTATTGACCGCGGTAATGTTCGGCGGGATGTCATGATCAGCGGAGACAAGGCATGAAGCGCAGCAAGATAATGGAACTCGGTGTCGGGCTATTCATGCTCGCAGGGATCCTGGGGCTGGTGTTCCTCGGCCTGCGGGTCAGCGGACTGACCCTCACCGCGCCAGGCAACACCTTCACCCTGGAGGCCAACTTCTCGAATATCGGCGGTCTCAAGCCGCGTGCCCAGGTCACCATGGCCGGGGTCACCGTCGGGCGGGTTTCGTCCATCGAGCTGGATACCGACTGGTACGATGCGCGGGTGGTCATGGAGCTGGACGGCAAGCTCGAGGACCGCCTGTCGCGGGATACCACGGCGGCGATTCTGACCTCGGGGCTGCTCGGCGAGCAGTATGTGGGCCTGTCGGTGGGCGGTGACCCCGACACCCTGGCGGATGGCGACACCATACGCGATACGCAATCGGCACTGGTGCTGGAAGAACTCATCCAGCAGTTCGTGTCCAATATGGTCAGTGATTGATGACATTTGTCGATGGAGGCGTTATGCGAGCAGTATGTGAGCGTTACCTGTCTGGTGCAGCCGTCCTGGTGGCAGCGCTGATGCTGCTCGTGGCGGGGCCACTGCAGGCCCAGCAGCCCAGCCAGACCCCCGAGCAGTTGATCCGGGATAGCATCGATGAACTGATGGGCGAGATCGAGGGGCGTCGCGACTACTTCGCCGACAACCTCGATGAGCTCGAGGCGCTGGTGGATAGCAACCTCGACGACATCGCCGACTTCCGCTATATCGGGGCCAGCGTCATGGGGCGCTACTTCCAGAATGCCACCCCGGAGCAGCGCAGTCGCTTTGCCAGGACGTTTCGCCAGACGCTGATCGACACCTACACCAAGGGGCTGGTGACCTTCGATTATCGCGAACTGCGGGTGCTCGACAACCAGCGCGAGTCGCGTCACGACGACCAGGCCAGCGTGGCCATGGAGGTCGTCGCCACCAACGGTCAGGTATATCCGGTCAGCTACTCGCTGCGCCTCAGCGACGGCGAGTGGAAGGTGGTCAACGTGATCGTCAACGGCATCAACCTGGGACTGACCTTCCGCAACCAGTTCGATCAGGCGATGCGCGATCATGGCCGCGACTATGATGCGGTGATCGACGGCTGGTCGCCGGAAGTGGGCGTCGATGAGCTGGAGGAGGGCGGCTCGGCATGAGCTGCCTGCTGGAGGAGAGCGGCGTGCGTCTCGATGCCGAGGCCTCGCGCCTGGCGGTCAGCGGCGACGTCGACTTCGAGGTCGCCGCGGCCTTGGCAGCCAGCGGCGGCGCCTGGCTGTCCAAGCAGCCAGCGGCTACCCGCCTGGTCCTCGACCTGAGTGGCGTCGAGCGGGTCAGCAGTGCGGCCCTCAGCGTGCTGCTCGAATGGATCCGGCGTGCCGAGGCCGCCGGGCTGGTCATCGACAGCGTGACGCTGTCGGCGCCGCTGGCGCGGCTGACGCGCATGGCGGGCCTCGACAGCCTGCTCCCCGAGGCTTCTGCGGCCTGAGGCACCCCCCCCCCCGTTACTGAATCGCCCCCTTGGCATCGCCAAGCGGGGCGCTTTTGATTACCATTGGAACCCATTTGCGCTCCGCGTACCGCGTACGCCGGTCTAGCGCTGACATGCTTATTTCAGAGGAGAGCTGCGCGCATGCAACCCAGTGACGTCAAGGCGCTACTCGAGGCCCGTATCGATGGCTGCGATTTCCATATCCAGGGTGAGGGCTGCAATTTCCAGGTTACCGCGGTGGGCGAGGTGTTCGCTGATCTGTCGCCGGTCAAGCGCCAGCAGCTGATCTACTCGGCGCTGTCCGAGGAGATCGCCAGCGGTGCGCTGCACGCCGTGAGCATCAAGACCTATACCCCCAGCCAGTGGCAGAACGCCGCCGACAACGCCGCCGCTGGCGGCGCCTGACGAAACGGACCTTCATGGACAAACTGATCATTACCGGCAACGGCCCCGTCGACGGCGAGGTGTGGGCCAGCGGTGCCAAGAACTCGGCGCTACCGATCCTGTGCGCCACCCTGCTCTCCGACGGGCCGGTGACCATCGGCAACCTGCCGCACCTGCAGGACATCACCACCACGCTGGAACTGCTGGGGCGCATGGGCGTCGAGCCGGTGATGGGCGAGCGCATGACCATCCAGCTCGACGGCGCCCAGGTCAAGGATTGCCACGCGCCCTATGAGCTGGTCAAGAAGATGCGCGCCTCGATCCTGGTGCTGGGCCCGCTGCTGGCCCACTTCGGGCACGCCGACGTGTCGCTGCCCGGCGGCTGCGCCATTGGTTCGCGCCCTGTCGACCTGCACATTCGCGGCCTCGAAGCCATGGGCGCCGAGATCCGCGTCGAGGGCGGCTATATCCGCGCCCGCAGCGACGGCCGCCTGAAGGGCGCGACGATCTTCTTCGATACCGTAACCGTGACCGGCACCGAGAATCTGCTGATGGCGGCGACCCTGGCCGAAGGCACGACCATTCTCGAGAACGCCGCCCGCGAGCCAGAGATCGTCGATCTTGCCGAGTGCCTGATCGCCATGGGCGCCAATATTCGTGGCCACGGCAGCGATACCATCACCATCGAGGGCGTCGAGCGGCTGCACGGCTGCCACCACGAGGTGATGCCCGACCGCATCGAGACCGGTACCTTTCTGGTGGCCGCGGCGCTCAGCGGTGGACGGGTGAGGGTGCGGCGTACCCGCGCCGATATCCTCGAAGCGGTGCTCGCCAAGCTCGAAGAGGCCGGCGCTAGCATCACCACCGGCGCTGACTGGATCGAACTCGACATGCACGGCAAGCGGCCGCGGGCGGTGAATATCCGCACCGCGCCCTATCCGGCGTTCCCCACCGACATGCAGGCCCAGTTCGTGGCCCTCAATGCCGTGGCCGAGGGCACGTCCAGGGTGGTGGAGACGATCTTCGAGAATCGCTTCATGCACGTCCAGGAGCTCAACCGCATGGGCGCGCAGATTGCCCTGGAGGGCAATACCGCGATGATCACCGGCGTCGAGCGGCTGTCCGGCGCGCCGGTGATGGCTACCGACCTGCGCGCCTCGGCCTCGCTGGTGATCGCGGCGATGATGGCCGAGGGCGAAACCTGTGTGGACCGCATCTACCACATCGATCGCGGCTACGAGTGCATCGAAGAGAAGCTGCAGCTGCTGGGCGCCAAGATTCGCCGAGTGCCCGGCTAAATGACCGACGTGAGCTAGCTGATGACCAAGCAACTGATCGTGGCCCTGTCCAAGGGCCGCATTCTCGATGAGACCCTGCCGCTACTGGCGGACGCCGGGATCGAGCCTGCCGAGGATCTCGGCAAGAGCCGCAAGCTGCTGTTCGACACCAACCTGCCCGACGTCAAGCTGGTGGTGATCCGTGCCACCGACGTGCCGACCTACGTGCAGCTCGGCGCCGCCGACCTCGGGGTGGCCGGCAAGGACGTGCTGCTCGAGCACGGCGCCGAGGGGCTCTACGAGCCGCTCGACCTGGAGATCGCCGGCTGCAAGCTGATGACCGCTGGGGTGCAGGGCGCCGAGCCGGGCCTGGCGCGGCGCCGGGTGGCGACCAAGTTCGTCAACGTGGCGCGCCGCTACTATGCCGAGCAGGGTATCCAGGCCGACGTGATCAAGCTCTACGGGGCCATGGAGCTGGCGCCGCTGATGAACCTCGCCGACGAGATCGTCGATATCGTCGATACCGGCAACACGCTGCGTGCCAACGGCATGGAGCCGCGCGAGCTGATCGCCAGCATCAGCACTCGGCTGGTGGTCAACAAGGCCGCCATGACCATGAAGCATGCGCGTCTCAAGCCGCTGATCGAGCGCCTGCGAGGCGCCGTGGCCGAGCGCCGCGATCACCGCGCGCCGGCGGCCCGTTAGTCCCGAGTCATCCTATTGTCCCGCCGCTCAAGGATGAGCGAGGTTACCTGGAGAGAGCCCCATGACCGACAATGCCCGTGAGCTTCCCGCGATCACCCGGCTGTCCACCGCCGACGCCGATTTCGATGCCCGCCTCGACGCACTCCTGGCCTGGGAGGGCGTCTCCAGTGCCGAGGTTCAGCAGCGTGTCGATGACATCATCGCCGCGGTGCGTAGCCGCGGCGATGCGGCCCTGGTCGAGCTCTCCAACCGCCTCGATCGCCTGGCGGTGAGTTCGATGGCCGAGCTGACCCTGGGGCCGGCGCGCCTGCGCCAAGCCTATGATGGCCTGCCCGCCGAGCAGCGCGAGGCGCTGGCCGCCGCCGCCGAGCGTATTCGCGTCTACCACGAGCATCAGAAGCCGGGGTCCTGGCAATACACCGAGGCCGACGGCACGGTGCTGGGCCAGCAGGTCACGGCGCTGGACCGCGCCGGGATCTACGTGCCCGGCGGCAAGGCCGCCTATCCCTCCTCGGTACTCATGAACGCGATTCCGGCGCATGTTGCCGGCGTGCGCGAGATCGTCATGGTGGTGCCGACCCCGGACGGGGTGCTCAACGAGCTGGTGCTGGCGGCGGCGCATCTGGCCGGCGTCGACCATGTCTTTACCCTGGGTGGCGCGCAGGCGGTGGCGGCACTGGCCTACGGTACCGAGAGCGTGCCGCGGGTCGACAAGATCGTCGGGCCGGGCAATATCTACGTGGCCACCGCCAAGCGCGCGGTATTCGGCCAGGTGGGTATCGACATGATCGCCGGCCCCTCGGAGATCCTGGTGGTCTCCGACGGCGGCACCGATCCCGACTGGCTGGCCATGGACCTGTTCTCCCAGGCCGAGCACGATGAGGACGCCCAGGCGATCTTTATCACCTGGGAGCCTGCCCATGCCGATGCCGTGGCGGCGTCGATCGAGTCGCTGCTGCCGACCATGGAGCGTCAGACGATCATCGCCGAGTCGCTGGCGGCGCGGGGCGCGCTGGTGGTGTGCCGCGACCGCAGCGAGGCGGCGGCGCTGATCAACCGCATCGCCCCCGAGCACCTCGAGCTCTCGGTGGCCGATCCCGACGCCTGGCTCGGTGAGGTGCGCCACGCCGGGGCGATCTTCATGGGTCGCTATACCGCCGAGGCGTTGGGCGACTACTGTGCGGGTCCCAACCACGTGCTGCCGACCTCGGGCACCGCCCGTTTCTCCTCGCCGCTAGGGGTCTACGACTTCCAGAAGCGCTCGTCGATCATCCACTGCTCCGCCGACGGCGCGTCTGCGCTGGGGCGCACCGCCTCGGTGCTGGCCCGCGGGGAGTCGCTGACCGCCCACGCGCGCTCTGCGGAGTACCGCATCAAGCCCTGAACGCGGCCGATTAACGCAGCGCTGAACGCAAACGCCCCCGTCAGTCACACTGACGGGGGCGTTTTGCGCTGTGCTGGAGCGCGCCTAGCGATCCGGACGGCGCCCCTCCGGCGGTGGGCGCTCGCCCACGTCGAGGACCAGGTCGATCCGCTCGCCGCCGCGGATGACGGCGATGGGCAGTTCGGCGCCGGGTTCGATGGCGGCGATATCGGCCATCGCCACCCGTGCATCGAGGATCGGGCGACCGTCGACCTCGAGCAGCACGTCACCGGGACGCAGGCCGGCCCGTGCCGCCGGGCCGTCGGGCACGATGCCGGCGATCACCACGCCGCCCGGGGTCTGCAGGCCGAAGGAGGCGGCCAGCTCCTGGGTCATTTCCTGGGCCTCGATGCCCAGCCAGCCGCGAATGACCCGGCCCTGGGTGACCAGCTCGTCGAGGATATTGCGCGCCAGGTTGGCGGGAATCGCGAAGCCGATGCCCTGGGAGCCCCCCGAGCGGGAGAAGATCGCGGTATTGATGCCGACCAGCGCGCCTTCAGGGTTGATCAGTGCGCCGCCGGAGTTGCCGGGATTGATCGCCGCGTCGGTCTGGATGAAGTCCTCGTAGGCATTCAGGCCCAGGTGGCTGCGGCCGGTGGCGCTGATGATGCCCATGGTCACGGTCTGGCCGACGCCGAAGGGGTTGCCGATGGCCAGGGCGACGTCGCCTACCGCGGCCTGGGTCGAGTCGGTGATGGCGATCACTGGGAGGTCGTCGAGGTCGATGCGCAGCACGGCCAGGTCACTCTCGGGGTCGGTACCGATGACCTCGGCCAGGGTGTTGCGGCCGTCGCGCAGGGCGACCTGAATCTGGTCGGCGCC
Source organism: Halomonas sp. 1513 (assembly GCA_001971685.1). Taxonomy (NCBI): domain Bacteria; kingdom Pseudomonadati; phylum Pseudomonadota; class Gammaproteobacteria; order Oceanospirillales; family Halomonadaceae; genus Halomonas; species Halomonas sp. 1513. The sequence continues at coordinate 2,711,806 of CP019326.1, read as the reverse complement.
GCTGATCACGTGGTGATTGGTGAGCACATAGCCGTCGTCGCTGACGATCACCCCCGAGCCCAGGCTGGAGAGCATGCGCTGGCGTGAGGTGGCGTCGTCGCCGGAGAACTGGCGGAAGAAGGGGTCCGACATCAGCGGATGCTCATCCCGCTCGACCATGCGCGACGAGTAGATATTGACCACCGCCGGCGCGGCGCGATCGACCGCGGCCGAGTAGCTGAAGGGGCCCTGCTCGCGGGACAGTGGGCTTGCGGTCTGCAGCTCTGGCGCAGGGCGCGGCTCGCCGTCCGGCTGGGCGGCCGTCAGCGTCTGCGCGGGCGGCTCGACCCGCTCGGCGGGTGTCGGCGCCGGCGCCTGGGGCTGGCCGCGGCCGATCAATTGGGGAAAGGCGTTGAGCAACACGATAGCCAGCAGTACACCGATGAGCACGGGCCACACATAGGGCAGCAGGGTACGACGCATGCAAGATTCCTTGTCGACGGGGCGGTCGCTGGGGGTAGCCACAGTCGCTACAATGGCGAGCTATTGTAACACTGCCGCTTTTGGCCTGTCTGGGAGGAGAGCATGATCGATCGTCAGACGCTGGTGGCTGCATGCGACACGCTGCTGCAGCCAGCGCGCTTCAAGGACTATACCGTCAATGGCTTGCAGGTGGCGGGACGCCCACAGATCAAGCGGGTGCTGAGCGGTGTCACGGCCTGTCAGGCGCTGCTCGACGAGGCGCTGGCCTGGGACGCCGATCTGGTGCTGGTACACCACGGCTATTTCTGGAAGAACGAGCCGGTGGCGGTGACCGGGATGAAGCAGCGCCGCCTCAAGACGCTGCTCAGCCACGACATCAACCTGCTCGCCTATCATCTGCCGCTGGATGCCCATGCGACGCTGGGCAACAATGCGCTGCTTGGCCAGCGCCTGGGCTTCACCCCCAGCGGCTGTGCAGACGGCGAGCAGGGCGAGGGGCTGCTGTGGCTGGGCGCGCCGCCGGCGGGGCTCGACAGTCGGGCCCTGGCGGCCCACGTCGGCGAGCGCTTGGGGCGCCAGCCGCTGCTGGTCGAGGGCCACCGCGGCGAGGTCGGGCGAGTGGCGTGGTGTACCGGCGGTGCCCAGGACATGATCGCGGCTGCCGCCGAGGCCGGTGCGGAGCTGTTCATCTCGGGGGAGATCTCCGAGCGTACCACGCATATCGCCCGTGAGATGGGGATCAGCTACCTGGCGGCGGGGCACCACGCCACCGAGCGCGATGGTGTCATGGCGCTGGGCGACTGGCTGGCCGCAGAGCTGGGTATCGAGCACCGTTTCGTGGACATCGACAACCCCGCCTGAGCGGGAGGGGACGCCGGCGCCAAGGCGCGCGGCGTCATGGCCTCAGTAGCGCGGTGGCTGCGGCTGGGTGGCGTCGGCGGCGTCATCGTCGCGGCGCAGGCCGAAGTCTTCGGCCAGGGTGCCGTGATCGCCGTCTGCGTAGTCCCGGGGAACCGCCGGTGAGGCGTCATCGTCGCTCGACAGCTCATCGCCCGGCGTCAGGCGGCGCTTGATCTGCAGGTCGTCGCAGAGCCGGTCGGCCCCCAGCGACAGCTGCTGCTCGAGCTCATGGCTCTGGCGTTGAATGCTGGTGACCAGATCGGCGGCGCGCGCAAAGTGGTCGTTGAGCGCATCCTTGACCTGGCTGAGTTCGAGCTCGGCCTCGGCCAGGCGCTGACGCACTTTCTGGTTGCGCGCTACATTGGCGTTGAGCAGGTGATAGCCCAGTGCGCCGATGCCGATGCCGGCCAAGCCGCTGACGATGGCCAGTATCCAGTCGATATTACTGTCGTACACGTCGTTCCCCTTTAGTTCTTGCCGCCAGTGATGCGGATGCGAGCGCCGCTCGATGCTGGCCGGGTCGGCGCCGCCCAACGGGCAGCACTGCCGACGCCGCCATTATAGGGGGCACGCCGAGACCGAGGTCAATGCGCCAGACGTGGAAAGTGGCCCTGCCCGGTCCGTTTCGCACATGCGAAATGGCGCTGCCGCGGGTATAATGCACGGCTCGACGAGCTGAGTGCGAGGTACGCAAGGTCCCCATGAGTGCGACAACCACTGCGACGAATGCGCCGGCGTCCACCGGCCAAGGGCCACTGGCCCGCTACCGTGCCGATCTCGAGCGCGACGATTTCCAGTATGATCCGGCCCAGGAAGCGGCGGTCGAACACCTGCAGCGTCTCTACGATGCGCTGGTGGCCGCGCCGCGCAGCGCCCCCAAGCAGGTGGCGTCGGGCAGGGGGCTGAAGTCGAAGATGGCGGGGCTGTTCGGCAACAAGAAGCCCGCCTCGCCGTTCGAGGCGCCGCCGGCGATCATGGGGTTGTACTTCTGGGGTGGCGTGGGTCGCGGCAAGACCTACCTGGTGGACACCTTCTTCGAGTCGCTGCCGTTCCCCGACAAGATGCGCACTCACTTTCATCGCTTCATGCAGCGGGTGCACAACGAGCTCGACCACTACAAGGGCGAGAAGAACCCGCTCAAGCTGATCGCCACCAAGTTTGCCGGCGAGGCGCGGGTGATCTGCTTCGACGAGTTCTTCGTCAAGGACATCACCGATGCGATGATCCTCGCCAACCTCCTCGAGGCGCTGTTCGAGCACGGCGTGGTGCTGGTGGCGACCTCCAATATCGTGCCCGATGACCTCTACAAGGACGGCCTGCAGCGGGCGCGCTTCCTGCCCGCCATCGAGCTGGTCAAGCGCCACTGCGACGTGGTCAACGTCGACTCGGGCATCGACTATCGGCTGCGCGCCCTGGAGCGCGCCGAAATATTCCACTCGCCGCTAGACGCCGCTGCCGAGTCGGAGCTGGCGCGCAGTTTTCGCGAGATCGCCGGCGCCGAAGGTGAGGCCGATGCCCCGGTCGAGATCAACCACCGCATTCTCAAGGCGCGGCGTCTCCACGACGACGTGGTGTGGTTCGAGTTTCTCGAGCTGTGCGACGGCCCGCGCAGCCAGAACGACTATATCGAGCTGGCCCGCGAGTTCCATAGCGTGCTGGTCTCCAATGTCACGCGGATGAGTGCGGCCACCGATGATCAGGCGCGGCGTTTCATCAACATGGTCGATGAGTTCTACGACCGCGGCGTCAAGCTGCTGATGTCGGCGGAGGTCGACGCCGAGCGGCTCTACGCCGACGGGCGACTGGAGTTCGAGTTCCAGCGCACCCTGTCGCGGCTTCAGGAGATGCAGTCCCACGAGTATCTGGCGCTGCCCCATAAGCCGTGAGTAGAGAGTAAAGGCGATTGCCTAGGCGCGTCAGGCTCGTGTAGAATGCCGCCTCGCTCGACCGTTGCCGCGCATTTTTGCGTGGCAACCAAGAAAAATAGGGATGGTCAGGTGCCGTTCGCGGTATCGAGACCCAATACATCGATTTGGTGATTCATCCATGAAGACGTTCAGTGCTAAGCCGCAGTCCGTCCAGCGCGACTGGTTTGTCGTCGACGCGACAGACAAGACGCTCGGTCGTCTGGCGACCGAAATTGCACGCCGCCTGCGCGGCAAGCATAAGGCGGAGTATACCCCGCACGTCGATACCGGCGACTACATCGTCGTGATCAACGCCGAGAAGGTTAAGGTGACCGGCAACAAGGCCCAGGCCAAGACCTATTATCGTCACACCGGTTACCCGGGTGGCCTGCGTTCCATGAACTTCGAGAAGATGATCGGCTACGCTCCCGAGCGCGTCATCGAGTCTGCCGTCAAGGGCATGCTGCCGAAGGGTCCGCTGGGCCGCGCCATGTACACCAAGCTCAAGGTCTACGCCGGTGCCGAGCATCCGCACGTTGCTCAGCAGCCGCAAGAACTGAACCTCTAAGGGATACTTCGCCATGACACAGCAGTATTACGGTACCGGGCGCCGCAAGACATCCACCGCCCGTGTGTTCCTCAAGCCGGGCACCGGCAAGATCACCGTCAATGACAAGGAACTCGACCTCTATTTCGGTCGCGTCACCGGTCGCATGGTGGTGCGCCAGCCCCTCGAGCTGACCGACACCCTGGGCCAGTTCGACGCCTATGTCACCGTCAAGGGCGGCGGCGGTTCGTCTCAGGCCGGCGCCATTCGTCACGGCATCACCCGTGCCCTGATGGTGTATAACGAAGAACTCCGCCAGCCGCTGCGCGCCGCCGGTTACGTGACTCGCGATGCCCGCGAAGTCGAGCGTAAGAAGGTTGGCCTGCGCAAGGCGCGTCGTCGCCCGCAGTTCTCCAAGCGTTAAACGCTGCAAGGCGATTGAAAAAGGCGTCCAGGCTCTCGAAGTCTGGACGCTTTTTTTATGAAATTCAGAAACTTGTCGCTCGTCTACCACTTAGGTCAAGGGCTTTGTTGCCTTGTGTTTGGGCGCGCGTTTTTTTACCATAGCTTTCATTTGTATCCGTGGGTCGCGGGATACCTTCCTGTGATACGGCAACGGGTAAGTTGATGGGAGAAACTAGAAAATGGCAGATAACGGCGTAAACAGAGGGCGGCGCCGTTTCCTCGTGGGTGCCACCACCGTCGTGGGTGCGGTGGGCGCTGTCGGGGTTGCGGTCCCCTTTGTGGCTTCCTGGCAGCCCAGTGCCAGGGCAAGAGCGGCGGGTGCGCCGGTACGAGCTGACATATCCCAGCTCGAGCCGGGGCAGCGCATCACCGTCGAGTGGCGTGGGCGCCCGGTGTGGGTCATCAGCCGTACCGAGGAAATGATCGAGCGCACCGAAAACAGCGATCCTGGGCGTTTCTCGGACCCTGACTCCGAGCAGCCCCAGCAGCCTGCCTACATCACCGGCCCGCTACGCTCCTCACGGCCCGAGATCGGCGTGCTGATCGGTATCTGTACGCATCTCGGCTGCTCGCCGCTGTATCGCCCGGAACCCGACGCCGTTGACATGGATGACTGGCCGGGCGGGTTCTTCTGCCCCTGCCACGGCTCCTACTTCGATCTGGCGGGGCGCGTGTTTCGCAACGTGCCGGCGCCGACCAACCTCGAGGTGCCGCCCTATCGCTTTGAAGGCGACGACATCATCATCGGTGAAGATGAGGAGAGTGCCTAATGGCTAATCCGAACAAGGCGAAGGCGGAAAAGGGCCTCATGCGCTGGGTCGATGACCGTTTTCCCGCCACCCAGATGATCCAGGACCATCTGACCAAGTATTACGCGCCTAAGAACTTCAACTTCTTTTACATCTTCGGTGTGCTCGCCCTGCTGGTGCTGGTCAATCAGATCCTCACCGGGGTATGGCTGACCATGAGCTACAATCCCTCCGGCGAGGGGGCCTTCGCGTCCGTCGAGTACATCATGCGCGACGTGGAGTGGGGTTGGCTGATCCGCTATCTGCACTCCACTGGCGCGTCGGCGTTCTTCGTGGTGATCTACCTGCATATGTTCCGCGCTCTGCTCTACGGCTCCTACAAGGCGCCTCGTGAGCTGGTCTGGATCTTTGGCATGGCCATCTACCTGCTGCTGATGGCTGAGGCCTTCATGGGCTACCTGCTGCCCTGGGGTCAGATGTCCTACTGGGGGGCTCAGGTGATCATCTCGCTGTTCGCCACCATCCCCTTCGTGGGTCCCGATCTGGCGCAGTGGATTCGCGGTGACTTCCTGATCTCCGGGATTACCCTGAACCGCTTCTTTGCCCTGCACGTGGTGGCGCTGCCGATCGTGATTCTGGCGCTGGTGGTGCTGCACATCATCGCCCTGCACGAGGTCGGCTCGAACAATCCCGACGGCATCGATATCAAGGAAAAGAAGGACGAGTCCGGCAAGCCGCTGGATGGCATCCCCTTCCATCCGTACTACACCGTGAAAGATCTGGTCGGCATCGCGATCTTCCTGTTCGTCTTCGCGCTGGTCGTCTTCTACTTCCCCGAGGGCGGCGGCTACTTCCTGGAGCGCCCCAACTTCGAACCGGCCAACCCCATGGTGACCCCGGATCACATCGCGCCGGTGTGGTACTTCACGCCCTTCTACGCGATCCTGCGGGCGATCACCTTCGATATCGGTCCGCTTCAGGCCGAGTTCCTCGGCGTGCTGTTCATGGGCGGTGCCATCGCGGTGCTGTTCGTGCTGCCCTGGCTCGACCGCAGCCCGGTGCGCTCGATGCGCTACAAGGGATGGATGTCCCGGTCGATGCTGATCATTTTCGCCTTGAGCTTCGTGATCCTGGGTGTTCTGGGTGCGATTCCCGCTACGCCGATTCGCACTGCCGTAGCGCAGCTCTGCACTGTTCTATATTTCGCCTTCTTCCTGCTGATGCCGTTCTACACCAAGCTGGAGAAGACTAAACCCGTTCCGGAGAGGGTGACTGGCTAATGAAAAAGCAACTGTTCGCACTGCTCTTCGCGCTGGTGCCGCTCACGGCCATGGCGGCACCGCTCCCCGAGCAGCCGTTTTCGATGACTCCGGACATCAACGACGAGGCCTCCCTGCAGCGTGGCATGCAGCTCTACGTCAACTACTGCATGGGCTGCCACTCACTTGAGCATCAGCGCTTTTCCCGGGCGGCAACCGATCTGGGCATGCCCCAGGATCTGGTGGAAGAGAACTTGATCTTCTCGACTGAGCTGGCCTTCAACGACCAGATGCATATCGCCATGGATGGCGATGATGGCGCCAACTGGTTCGGTGTGGCACCGCCCGACCTGACGCTGTTCAACCGCATCCGCGGGCCGGACTACATCTACTCCTATCTGCTCGGGTTCTATCGCGATCCCAGCCAGCCGCTCGGCGTCAACAACATTGTGCTCGAGGCCTCGGCCATGCCCAATGTGCTGGAGCCGCTGCAGGGTGTTCAGGAGATGGTCTGTGCCGAGAGCGACCGGCCCATCGAGGGTGCCGAGCTCGACCCGCTGTCCGGCAAGTACCAGTCCTGTGAAGTGCTGCAGGTCACCCAGCCGGGCAAGCTGGAGCCCGAGGAGTTCGAGGAAGCGGTCTATGACCTGACCAACTTCCTGGTCTACGTGGGTGAGCCGTCCAGGCTTCAGGCCCAGGCGCTTGGTCCCAAGGTGTTGATCTTCATCTTCATCTTCGGTGTCATCGCCTACCTGCTCAAGCGCGAGTACTGGCGCGACGTTCACTGATCGCCAGTCGTGCAAGCTGTGGGGGCGTATGGCCATGTGGGTCATGCGCCCCCTGTTTATCCAGCCCCCGCCGCCAGGACGGCGGGGGTCATCGCGCTGATGCGTCGCTGCCACCGAGGGGTTGCATGGCGTGTTATCATGCGATTTCGAATTGATGCGAGGATTGTTACATGGGTGTAGTGGCCAAGCGTTCGTCGATGACGTTCTATTCCGGTAGTGACGACCACCTCAGCCATCGGGTGCGTATCGTGCTGGCCGAAAAGGGCGTGGCCGTGGACATTCTGGAAGTCGCCGAGGGCAGTCAGCCCGAGGAACTCGCCGAGCTCAATCCTTACAACAGCGTGCCGACGCTGGTGGATCGCGACCTGGTGCTATACGAGTCCAAGGTGATGATGGAATACCTTGACGAGCGTTTCCCGCATCCTCCGCTGCTGCCGGTGTACCCGGTGGCTCGCGCGCAGAGCCGGTTGTGGATGCATCGCATCGAACGCGAATGGTGCCCGCTGGTCGAACAGATTCTCGACGGCAGCAAGAAGGACGCCGACAAGGCACGCAAGGAACTTCGCGAGAGCCTGGTGGGGATTTCCCCGATCTTCGAGGATATGCCGTTCTTCATGAGTGAAGAGTTCTCGCTGGTCGACTGCTGCCTGGCGCCGCTGCTGTGGCGTCTTCCGGCACTCGGCATCGAGCTGCCGGAGAAGCAGGTCAAGCCGCTGCTTGGCTACATGGAGCGGCTGTTCGAGCGCGATGCCTTCAAGGCCGCACTCTCCGAGACCGAGCGCGAGATGCGCACCTGATACTCATGCCGCCAGGCCTGCCTGGCGGTACCCATTGCAGGAGGCAGACATGCTGTCGAGCCGACCCTACTTGGCCAGGGCCCTTTATCAGTGGCTGCTGGACAACGATCAAACGCCCTATATCGTGGTCGATGCCGAACACGCTGGCGTGGCGGTGCCGCGCCAGTTCGTGCAGAACGGCCAGATCGTGCTCAACGTGGCACCCACCGCGGTACGCGACCTGATGCTGGAGAATGATGCCATCACCTTCAGCGCCCGCTTCGGCGGCCAGCCGATGCAGGTGGTGGTGCCCAGCCAGGCGCTGATCGCGCTGTATGCGCGGGAAAACGGCGTAGGCATGGTGTTTGGCCACGAGCCGGTGATGCCCGGGTTCGAGGCCGAGGTCGCCGGCGAGGAAGCGCCGGCAGAGAATGCGCCGTCGCTGTCCAGCGTCGAGAGCGATGCCGAGGCACCCGAGGGGGCGCCGCAGGGCGAGTCGACAGACGAGGAGGGCGGCACGCCACCCAAGCGGCGGCCCTCGCTACGCGTAATCAAGTAGATATCGCGCGCTTGACGTAAAACGGCAGCCCACTGGGCTGCCGTTTTGCGTGGTGAGGTTGGCGAGGTCAGTCGAGGTATTCGAAGGCCTTGACGATGCGCTGCACGCCGCTGATACCGGATACCGCATTGACGATGCGGTCGGCCTCCTCGCGTGTCGCAATGCCCATCAGGTAGACGCTCGAGTTTTCGGTGATGGCACGCACTCGCCGCGCGTCGATGCGCTCATCGGCGATCAGCGTCGAGCGCACCCGGGTGGTGATCCAGGTGTCGGTGGTGCGCTGGGCGATCGGCACGTTGGCGGCCACTGCCAGCTCATTGTGAACGCGACGCACGTTGCGGGTGCCGGTGGCGACCTCCTGGGCTTTCTCCTTGAGCTCTTCGCTGGGCACCTGGCCGGTCAGCAGCACGATGCCGTTGTAGCTGTCGACGTTGACCCGGGCGTCGTTGAAGCGTGCATCCTCGCGTGACAGGTTGCCCTTGATACGGCTCTCGATGCCCTGATCCTCGACCTGGCTGCCGAAGGTCCGGGAGCCGTGATCCTCCGGTCCGGCCGACATCTGGGCGCAGCCGGCAAGTGCCAGGCTCAGCGCCATGAGGGTGGATACCACAAGTCCTTTTTTCATGCAGATCACTCGCTTTACGGGTCTCGGGGTTAATCGCCGCCGCCAAACAGCTGCTCGTCGATCAGGTCGCACAGGCAATGGATCGCCAGCAGGTGAACCTCCTGGATGCGCGCGGTGGAGGTGGCGGGTACGCGGATTTCACAGTCGTCCTGGCCGAGCAACGAGGCCATGTTGCCGCCGTCGCGGCCGGTCAGGGCGACCACCGTCATGTCGCGATCATGGGCCGCTTGAATGGCCTGGATGACGTTGGCGGAGTTGCCGCTGGTGGAGATGGCCAGCAGGATGTCGCCGGGCTGGCCGAGGGCGCGAATCTGCTTGGAGAATACCTCATTGTAGCTGTAGTCGTTGGCGATCGAGGTCAGCGTCGACGTATCGGTGGTCAAGGCCAGTGCTGGCAGGCTGGGACGCTCGCGCTCGAAGCGATTGAGCAGCTCGGAGGAGAAGTGCTGGCTGTCGCCGGCACTGCCGCCGTTGCCGCAGGCCAGAATCTTGCCCTCGTTGACCAGGCACTGCACCATCATCTGGCTGGCCACCTCGATGAACGGAGGCAGCACCTCGCTGGCATAGGTCTTGGTATCGATGCTGGCGTTGAAGTGGTCGAGTATGCGCGTCTGGAAATCCATGGTGGCTTCCTGGTCCTTGTCGGTCAGAACGCTTCGAAGGCGCCCCGCACCCACTGGATGTCGAGGTCGGGTGCATGGCCGGTTACGGCGACTACATCGAAGCGGCAGGCACATGATAGCCCGTTGCGTAGCAGATAAAAACGCGCCGCCCGAATCAGGCGGCGCTGCTTGGTGGCGGTGACGAACTCCAGCGGATGGCCGTGGCGGCTGTCGGCGCGGTGCTTTACCTCAACGAACACCAGGATGTCTCCGTCGCGCATCACCAGATCCAGCTCGCCGCCCTTGGCGTGCTGGTTGCTGGCCACCAGCTGCAGGCCGCGCTGGACCAGCCAGTCGGCCACGGCACGCTCGATCTGCGCGCCGCGCTGTCGGGCGTCAGCGGGCCCGGCCATCGTCGAAGACGTTGCCGTTGCCGTTGTCGCTGTCGGCATCAGGATCCCGCAGCCGCGGGATGCCGTCGCCGAGCAGGTCATCGCGATTGATCAGCCCCATCGGAAGCTGGGGCACGCCGTTGACGAAGGTTGCCCAGGGCAGCTCGCGGTAGATGCGACCATCGCTCTCGGCGCGCAGGATGCCGGTGGCGCCCTGCACCTCGCTCCCGGAAATCGCCTGGAGCTGCGGCAGGCGGCGCGCCAGTTCGTAGGCGTCGACACCCATGGCATTGAGCTTGAACAGGGCGGGATCGTTGTCCTCGCGCAGGGCCATGAAGCTGCCGAAGAACGGCACGGCGTTGTCGCCGCCGACGGCGGCTTGGGGAATCAGCCACGGAATATCGGGGAACTGCACGTCATCCAGGTCATGGTCGATGCGCGGCTGGGGACGACCCTCGTAGAGATGCGAGGTGGCGTAGATCGGCAGATTGCTGGCGTAATAGAAGTCCAGCATCGGCGGCACCTGGCGGGCGTAGCTGGGGAGTGCCAGCAGGAACATCATATCGACGTTGCCGAGCTGGGCGCGTTCGCCGCTGACGCTGAGCAGCGGGCGCACGGCGCCGGCCACCGAGCCGCCGGGCTCATAGCGTACCGCCGAGGTGACGCTGCCGCCCTGGCGTTCCCACTCATGGCGGAAGGCGTTGCCGACGCGCTCGCCCCAGTCGTTGTCGGGTACCAGTATGGCGCTGCGCCGGTGGCCGTCGAGGTAAGCACGGCGTGCCGCCTGGCGCGCCTCGTCTTCCGCGGAAAGCCCATACTGGAAGAGGTTCTCGGCGTTGTTGCGCTCGCCGTAGCCGTAGTTCAGGGCCAGGGTCGGCAGCGGCACGCTGTCGCGATTCTCGAGCTGGGTGACCTGATCCTTGTCGAGGGGACCGATCACCACCTGGGCACCGGCCATGTTGGCCTCGGCGTAGAGTGCCTGAAGGTCGCCGCTGCTGGCGTCGATGAAGGTGATCTGCGGTGTCGTTTCGCCGTTGTCCCCGGCGTCCCGATGGCGGGCCTGTATGCCGCGGCGGATCTGTTCGGCGACATCGGCCAGCGGGCCGGACTCCGGCAGCAGCACGGCGATGCGCCGCACGTCCTGGTCGCGCAGTTCGCGCAGCTCGGTCAGCTCGCTGGGCGGGCGTCGCGCCGCGGGATGATTGGCGTTGCGTTCACGCCAGTTATTGAAGCGGTCGAGGAAGCGGGTGATGTCGCCGCCGCTCTGCTGCTGCAGGTCGATGACCTCGAGCCAGCCGGCGGTGAGGGGGGTGGGATCCTCGCCGAGGGCCGCCAGCTCCTGACGGTTGAGGCGCGTCAACTGGCGCCAGATATCATCGTTGAGCACTGGGTTGTCGGTGTCGGCTTGCACCCTCAAGAGCACTCGCGACGAGGCCAGCGGTTCGCCGATGCGCCCCAGCGACAGGCCTTGGCGATAGCGCAGCGCGTTGCGGTCGTCACGCTCCATGTCGATATCCTCGTCGAGGATGCTGGCTGCCTGCAGGACGCTGGAATCCTCCTCGAGGTCGTAGGCCAGGCCGGACAGCAGGACCGCCCAGCGTACCCGCTGGGCGTCCTCGAGCAGGCTGTCGTCGAGGCGCTCTGCGACCTCGAAGGCCTGCGCCTCGTCACCACGCCGTGCTAGGATGTCGGCCGCTTCCAGGCGCGTCGCGGCGGCCTCGGAAGGCGGCTGGTCGGCGGCGCGCTCGAGCAGGGTCTCCGGCTCGGGGTCGGTGATTCTGTCGACCACGCCGGTCGGCGCGGCACAGCCTGCGACCGCCAGCGCCAGCAGGGCGGCAAGCAGCAGGCTGCGAGGCGATTTGTCCATAAATCCTATTCCCTTGTCTGGGTCCTGTTGAGAGGTACCGGTATGTCTGACTCAGCTTACGGTGCATTGTACGTGGTCGCCACGCCGATTGGGAATCTCGACGACCTCTCCCCGCGGGCGGCACGGCTGCTCGGCGAGGTGGCAGTGATCGCCGCAGAGGATACCCGCCACAGTGCTCGTCTGCTGCGTCACCTGGGCCTCGAGCGGCCGATGCTGTCGCTGCATGAGCACAATGAAGCGGCGCGGGTGACGCAGCTTGCCGAGCGCCTGATGGCCGGCGACGACGTGGCCTTGATCAGCGACGCCGGCACGCCGCTGATCTGTGATCCGGGCTTCGTGCTGGTGCGCGAACTGCGCGACGCCGGCCATCGCATCGTGCCGGTGCCGGGCCCTTGTGCGCTGGTGGCGGGGCTCAGCGCGGCGGGGCTGCCCACCGATCGCTTTACCTTCATCGGCTTTCTGCCGGCCAAATCGGCGGCCCGGCGGGCGCGTCTCGAGGGGCTGGCTGGGCGTGACGAGACGCTGGTCTGCTATGAATCGCCGCACCGTATCCGTGACACCCTCGCCGACCTCGCAGCGGTGCTGGGGGAGCGCCGCGTGGTGCTGGCGCGTGAGTTGACCAAGACCTTCGAGACCTTTCTCGACGGCAGTGCCGAGAGGTTGCTGGCGCGCATGCAGGAGGACCCGGACCAGGCCCGCGGCGAGTTCGTGGTGATGATCGGCGGCGCGCCGCCGCGGGAGGAAGCCGACCAGGCGTTGCTCGAGGCCGATCAGCTGCTCGCTGCGCTGCTCGCCGAAGGGGTCGGCGTCAAGCAGGCCGCCTCGGTGGCGACGCGGGTGCTGGGCGGCGCCAAGAAATCCTGGTATGCACGGGCCCAGGCGCTCAAGGATGCCGGCTGAGTTTTTTTTCAGAGCATCGGCATCGCTCGGGGCTGATCCGGGAGCTGGCCTTCGAGGAGGCGCTGTAAACCCATCCCTGGGCGCTACCTTGCGCCCTGCTGCGCTCTCGCATCCTGCTCCGCTTGCAGGACCGGTGCTGGCCATCCTTGGCCAGCCCGTTCGGAGGAATCCTCCTCACCCATGGCGCAAACCTCCTCTTCGGCCTGCCCCCGGCGCGCCTCGCTCAATGAGCAGCTGTGATCACTCTGAGTTTCTCTCCTGGCCGCTTGAGGGGGGGCTGGCGCGCTGTTATTCTTCCCGGCTTGGGAGTCGGCTAGACAGTCGCCGCCATCCGCACTGCTTGCAGTGCGGATGGGGGAGGAAAGTCCGGGCTCCATAGGGCAGAGTGCCAGGTAACGCCTGGGCGGCGCGAGCCGACGGCTAGTGCAGCAGAGAGTAGACCGCCTACGTCTCCTTCGGGAGGCCGGTAAGGGTGAAAGGGTGCGGTAAGAGCGCACCGCGCGCCTGGTAACAGTGCGTGGCACGGTAAACCCCACTCGGAGCAAGACCAAATAGGGACCCAATGGCGTGGCCCGCGCTGGGTCCGGGTAGGTTGCTTGAGCGCTGTGGCAACGCAGCGCCTAGAGGAATGGCTGTCCACGACAGAACCCGGCTTATCGGCTGACTCCCTCCCATTCCCATCGCTGACCGCGATTTTTTCGGCCACCCGCAGTTCCCGCATCGAGAAATTCATGTCCTCACCCGAGAATGCCGCGGCCCCGTCCTCCTATCGACACTCGAGCGTGCTGCTCGACGGCGCGGTCGAGGCGCTGGTACATGCCCGCGACGGTGTCTATCTGGATGGCACCTTCGGACGCGGCGGCCACTCGCGGGCGATCCTCGAGCGGCTCGATAGTGCCGGCCGGCTGATTGCCATCGATCGCGATCCCGAGGCGCTGGCCGCCGCCGCCAGCATCGACGACCCGCGTTTCAGCATCGAGCGCGGCGAGTTCGCGCGTCTCGGCGAGCTCGCCGCGGCCCACGGCGTGCACGGCGAGCTGGCCGGCATTCTGCTCGATATCGGCGTCTCGTCGCCGCAGCTCGACGACCCCGAGCGAGGCTTCAGCTTCCTGCGCGATGGGCCGTTGGACATGCGCATGGATCCCGACCAGGGCGAGAGTGCGGCACAGTTCCTGGCGCGTGCCGGCGAGGCCGAGATGGCCGGCGTATTCAAGGCCTATGGCGAAGAGCGCTACGCCAAGCGGCTGGCGCGGGCGATCATCGCCCGCCGCGGCGAACGGCCCTTCACCCGCACCGCGGATCTCGCCGAGGTGGTCAAGGCGGCGCACCCGGCGTGGGAGAAGCACAAGCATCCTGCCACGCGGGTGTTCCAGGCGCTGCGTATCCAGGTCAACGGCGAGCTGGAGCAGCTCGATGCGGCCCTGGCGGCGGCGCTGGAGGCGCTGGCGCCAGGGGGGCACCTGGTGGTCATCAGCTTTCACTCGCTGGAGGACCGGCGGGTCAAGCGCTTCATTCGCGATCATGTGCGCGGCGACACCCATTTGCCCCGCGGCATGCCGATCCGCGATGATCAGTTGGAACGTCGTCTCGAAGCGCTGGGCAAGGCACGCCGCGCCAGTGCCGACGAGGTCGACGACAATCCCCGGGCGCGCAGTGCCGTACTGCGCGCCGCGCGCAAGCGGAGCTAGGGGCAGGCGATGAGTCAGGGGCGTAAGCGGTTTGCCGGGCTGTCGGGATGGCGTCAACGGCTGAACCTGGTGGTTGTGACGACACTGGTACTGGCCACGCTGGCCAGCGCCATGGCGGTGATTGCCTCCAGCCATCTGACCCGTGCCCAATATGCTCGCTTGCAGCAGCTCGAGCGCGAGCAGAATCAGCTGCAGACCGAGTGGGGCCAGCTGCTGCTGGAGGAGAGTGCCTGGTCGTCCCCGGCGCGCATCGAGCGCCTGGCCATCGAGCGACTCGACATGCGCCTGCCCGATGTCAATGAGGTCGAGGTAATCCGCCCATGAGAGCCGATCCGCAAGATGCCGTGACGCGGCGTCGGCCCCCGCCCACCGATCCGCTGGGTAGCGGCCGCTACATCCTGATGGTGGCGCTGGTGCTGATCGGCCTGGGCCTGCTTGCGGTGCGCATCGTCAATCTGCATGTCATCGATCGCCCCTTCCTGCAGGGGCAGGGGGACGCCCGTACCCTGCGCACTGACACCATCCCCGCTCACCGCGGCATGATCGTCGACCGCAACGGCGAGCCGCTGGCCATCTCCACACCGGTGGTGAGCCTGTGGGTCAATCCCCAGGAGTTGCCGGAAGACACCATCCAGCGCCTGATGCTCTCCCAGGCGCTGGGGACCGACCTTGAACAGCTCAACCAGCGTCTCGAGCGCTTCAGTGAACGCGAGTTCATGTATCTGCGGCGCATGCTGACGCCCGACGACGCCCAGCGCGTGCTCGACCTGCGCCTGCCCGGGGTCTATGGGCAGAACGAGTACCGCCGCTACTATCCGGCCGGCGAAGTGGCCGCCCAGCTGCTCGGCGTGACCAACGTCGACGACCAGGGGCAGGAGGGGCTGGAGCTGGCCTACCAGCCCTACCTGGCCGGCACGCCCGGCCAGCGGCGTGTGCTCAAGGACCGTCGCGGTCGCCTGGTGCGCGATCTGCAGCTGCTGCGCGAGGCGCGCCCCGGCGGCGACCTGACGCTGGCCATCGATCAGCGGCTGCAGTACATGGCCTACCGCGAACTCAAGGCAGCGGTCACCGAGCACGGCGCCGACGGCGGTAGCCTGGTGATGATGGATGCGCGTACCGGGGAGGTGCTGGCGATGGCCAACCAGCCCTCCTACAACCCCAACAATCGCGCCGGCATCGACCCGCGCGGGCTGCGTAACCAGGCCATCGTCGACGTCTTCGAGCCGGGCTCGGTGATGAAACCGCTGGCCATGGCCGCGGCGCTGGAGAGCGGCGAGTATCGGCGTGATACGGTGATCGACACCTCGCCGGGCTGGATGCGCATCGACCGCTTCACGATTCGCGATTTCCGCAACTACGGCGAGCTGGATCTTGCCGAAATCCTCGAGAAGTCATCGAATATCGGCATGTCGCGCATCGTGCTCGAACTCAACGAGACGGCAGTGCCCGACAAGTATCGCCAATTGGGTTTCGGCCAGAGCCCCGAGACCGGCTATCCCGGCGAATCCACCGGCACCTTGCCGGCGCCGACGCGCTGGTCGCGTAGCCAGCGTGCGGCGCTCTCCTACGGCTACGGCATGTCGGTGTCGACCCTGCAGCTGGCCAGCGCCTATACCGCCATTGCCAACCAGGGCGAGCGGCTTGCGCCATCGCTGTTGAAGCTCGAGCAGCCGCCGACCAGCAACCCGGCCATCGACCCGGCCGTGGCTTACGACCTGCTGCGGATCATGGAGGAGTCGGTGCAGCCCACCACCGGTGGGCGGCGCGCGGCCGTGCCCGGCTATCGCGTCGCCGGCAAGACCGGCACGGTACGCAAGACCGCCGCCGGCGGCTATGCCGAAGACGCCTATCGCAGCGTATTTGCCGGGATCGCCCCGGTCTCCGAACCGCGTATCGTCACGGTGGTGATGATCGATCACCCCCGCGGCGGGGAGTATTACGGTGGCGCGGTGGCTGCCCCGGTATTCTCGCGGGTGGTCGGCAGCGCACTGCGGCTGCTCGACGTGCCGCCGGACCAGCGTCGCGAGCCGGCCGAGGTCGATCAGCAAAGCCTCGAACCCATTCCCCCCTGACAAGGACAGCAGATGCAGGTCGATCGCCAACGCTTGACGCATGCGCTGAGCAGCCGCTGGCCGGATGCCGACATGGCGCCCTTGCCCGCCGCCAGGGAGCTGCGTCTGGAACTCGACAGCCGACGCCTGATGGCGGGCGATATTTTCGTGGCGTTGCCCGGGGTCAGCGCCGACGGGCGCGACTTCGTCGAGAGCGCACTCGCCGCAGGCGTCGCCACGGTGCTCTACCACCTCGACGACGGCGAATCGCCGCCGCCGGACCCGCGCGTGCTGGGGCTGCCCGGGCTCAAGGCGCAGCTCGGTGCGCTGGGGCGCGAACTGTTCGGTGTGCCGGATCAACTGCAGCTGATCGGCGTCACCGGCACCAATGGCAAGAGTTCGGTGACGCACTACATCGCCGAGCTCAGCGAGGCGCTGGGGCGCACCTGCGGCGTGATTGGCACCCTCGGCAACGGGCGCGTCGGCCGTCTCGCCGACGGCGGCTTGACCACCCCGGGGCCGCTGGCGCTGCAGGCGTCGCTGGCCGAGATCGCCGGCCAGGATGTGACGCGAGTGGCCATGGAGGTTTCGTCCCACGCCCTCGACCAGGGCCGCCTGGCCGGATGCCGTGTGGCGGCGGGGGTGTTCACCAATCTGAGTCGTGACCACCTCGACTACCACCCCAGCATGGCGGCCTACGCCGCGGCCAAGGCCCAGCTGTTCAAGCGTGACGAACTCGAGTTGGCGGTGGTCAACGCCGACGATCCGCTGGCGCGGCTGATGCTGGCCGGGATCTCGGAGCACGTGCGGGTGCTGGCCTGCGGGGAGGACGAGGCGACCACGCTGCGGGTTGTCGAGTGGCTGCCGCATGCCACCGGTCAGCGTGCGCTGATCGCTACCCCGCTGGGGGAGCGGGTGCTGGCGCTGGGCCTGATGGGGCGCTTCAATCTCGACAACGTGCTGCTGGCCATTGCCACGCTCTACGGCTTGGGTGACGACCTCGATGCGCTGCTCGCCGCCGCCGAGTCGCTGGCGCCGGTGCCGGGTCGCATGCAGCGGCTAACGGCTCCCGGCGGGCCGAGCGTGGTGATCGATTACGCTCACACCCCGGACGCCCTCGATAATGCCCTGCGCGCGCTGCGCGCCCACCTCGGCGAGACGGCGACCCTGTGGTGCCTGTTCGGCTGCGGCGGCGATCGCGACCCCGGCAAGCGGCCGCTGATGGGCAAGGTGGCCGAAGTCCACGCCGGCCGTATCGTCATCACCGATGACAATCCGCGTGGCGAAGCGCCGGCGACGATTCGCGCGGCGATCCGTGCCGGGCTCGCTGCGCCCGACGCCGACGGGGTATGGGAGATTGACGGCCGCCGCGAGGCGATTGCTCGCACGCTGGCCGCGGCCGAGCCCGAGGACATCGTGCTGATCGCCGGCAAGGGTCACGAGACCTACCAGGAGGTGGCCGGCGTGCGCCACGCCTTCAGCGACCTGGCCGAAGCCGAGGCCGGGCTGGCCAGACGGAGTGTCGGGACATGAAGCATCTGGGCTTGAATAGCCTCGGCGAGGTGGCGCAAGCGCTGGGCGTGGCGGCGCCGGCAGAGGCGTCATGCAGGCTCGACACGATCACCACCGACACCCGTGCGCTGGGCGCCGATGCGCTGTTCGTGGCGCTGCGCGGCGAACGCTTCGACGGCCACGACTTCCTGGCCCAGGCGCGCGCCGCGGGTGCCGCAGCGGCGGTGGTCGAGCACCCGGTGGACGATCCGCTGCCGCAGCTGGTGGTGAGCGATACTCGCCTGGCGCTCGGGCTGCTCGGCCTGGCGCGGCGGCGCGCCTGGGGGCAGGCCAGTGCCGGGCGACTGGCGGCGATTACCGGCAACAGCGGCAAGACCTCGGTCAAGGAGATGCTGGCCACGCTGCTCTCCCAGCGCGGGGCGACCCTGGCCACCCGCGGCAACCTCAACAACGACATCGGCGCGCCGCTGACGCTGCTCGAGCTGCGCAGCGAGCATCGCCAGGCGGTGGTCGAGCTGGGCGCCAACCATCTCGGCGAGATCGCCTGGACTACCTCGCTGGCGTGTCCTGATGTGGCGGTGATCACCAACGTCACCGGCGCCCATGTCGGCGAGTTCGGCGGCATGGGGCAGATCGCCCAGGCCAAGGCAGAGATTCTCGCCGGACTGGGGCCTGACGGCGTGGCCGTGCTCAACCGCGACGACCGCTTCTATCCAGTGTGGCGGCAACTGGCCGGCGAGCGAGAGGTGATGGACGTAAGCCTCGAGCACGGCCGGGCGCGGGTGTGTGCCGGGGCGCTGGCCTGTGACGAGCTGGGGCGCTATGCTTTCACGCTGTCGTTCGATGGCCGTGAGCTGGGTCGCGTACAGCTTGCGCTGCTGGGGCGCCATAGCGTGGGCAACGCGCTGTTGGCGGCGGCAGCGGCCCTGGCCATGGGACTCGATGACGGGGCGGTGCTCGCCGGACTCGCGGCGGTGGCGCCGATGCCGGGTCGCATGGCCGTGGTCGAGGGGCTGCGCGGCACACGGCTGATCGACGATACCTATAACGCCAACCCCGGCGCGGTCATGGCGGCGCTGGATGCGCTGGCCGACATGCCGGGGCCCCGCTGGTGCCTGCTGGGTGCCATGGGAGAGTTGGGAGAGGCGTCCGCGCGGCTGCATGCCGAGGTCGGGCGCCATGCGCAGGAGAAGGGGATCGATTTTCTTGGCACCACCGGTGACGCCGCGCGCGAGGCTGCGACGGCCTGCGGCGCTGCCGGCTGCCATTTCGACGACTGGGAGGCGCTGGCGCGCCATGCCCACAACCATCTGCCGCCAGGGGCCAGCGTGCTGGTCAAGGGCTCGCGCAGTGCCGGCATGGAACGCGTGATTGCCGTCCTGCGCGCTGATGCATCAAGGTGAACGCGACACATGCTGCTTTATCTGGCCAATTTTCTGGCGCAATTCCAGAGCGCCTTCAACGTTTTCAACTACCTCACCCTGCGCATGATCCTGGGGACCATCACGGCGCTGATGCTGTGCCTGTGGCTGGGGCCGGTGATGATCCGCCGGCTGGTCGAGCGACAGATCGGCCAGGCGGTGCGCGACGACGGCCCTCAGTCGCACCTGTCCAAGGCCGGCACTCCGACCATGGGCGGGGCGATGATCCTGATGGCGATCGCCGTCAGCACCCTGCTGTGGGGCGACCTCGCCAACCACTACGTATGGATCGTGCTCGGCGTTACCCTGGGCTTCGGGGCCATCGGCTGGGTGGATGATTTCCGCAAGGTCGTGGAAAAGAACCCACGCGGCCTGCCGGCGCGCTGGAAGTATTTCTGGCAGTCGGTGATCGGCCTGGCGGCGGCGGTGCTGCTGTATACCACCGCCGCCAGCCCGGTGGAGACCAGCCTGATCGTGCCGCTGTTCAAGGACGTGGTGGTGCCGATGGGCGTGTTCTTCATCGTGCTGACCTACTTCGTGATCGTGGGCAGCTCCAATGCGGTCAACCTCACCGACGGCCTCGATGGCCTGGCGATCATGCCCACCGTGCTGGTGGCCATGGGCCTGGCGGTGTTCGCCTACGCCAGCGGCAACGCGGTCTTCGCCAACTACCTACAGATTCCGATGATTCCCGGCGCCGGCGAGCTGGCGGTGTTCTGCGCCACCATTGCCGGTGCCGGGCTGGGTTTCCTGTGGTTCAACACCTATCCCGCTCAGGTCTTCATGGGCGACGTCGGCGCGCTGGCGCTGGGCGCGGCGCTGGGCGTGGTGGCGGTGATCGTGCGCCAGGAGATCGTGCTGTTCATCATGGGTGGGGTGTTCGTGATGGAGACGGTGTCGGTGATCCTGCAGGTCGGCTCCTACAAATTGACCGGCCGGCGGATCTTCCGCATGGCGCCGCTGCATCACCATTTCGAACTCAAGGGCTGGCCGGAGCCGCGGGTCATCGTGCGTTTCTGGATCATCACCGTGGTGCTGGTACTGGTCGGCCTGGCCACCTTGAAGGTGCGCTGAGGTGGCTCACATGGCTGAACCGATCGTAGTGCCGCCGGGCATGACCCTGGTGGTGGGGCTGGGCATCTCGGGGCGGGCGATCTGCCGGCATCTGAGCCGCCAGGGGGTCGCCTACATGGTCGCCGATACCCGTTCGGCGCCGCCCGGGCTCGACGATTTCCACGCCGCCCACCCGGGCGTCGAGATCTACTGCGGGCCGCTCACCGGCCTCGACCTACGCCAGGTCGAGGAGGTGGTGCTGAGTCCCGGGGTCGACCCCGCCACGCCGGGGCTCGCCGAGCTGGCCGGACGCACCCGGGCGGCCACCGGCGAGCCGCTGGTGGTGGGTGAGATCGCACTGTTCGTGCGCGCTGCCCGGGCGCCGATCGCCGCCATCACCGGCTCCAATGCCAAGTCCACCGTGACCACCCTGCTGGGCGAGATGGCGCGCGAGGCGGGGTGTCGCGTGGCGGTGGGGGGCAATCTCGGCACCCCGGCGCTGGACCTGCTGCATGACACCCCGGATGCCGACCTCTACGTGCTCGAGCTGTCGAGCTTTCAGCTCGAGACCACGCCGTGCTTGGGGGCCGAGACCTGCGCTTTTCTTAACCTCTGCGAGGATCATCTCGATCGCCACGGCGACCTCGACGGCTACCGCCGCGCCAAGCAGGGCATCTTTCGTGGCGCCCGGCACGCGGTGGTCAATGGCGATGATCCCATGACCTGGCCGCTGGATGCGCCGCCGCCGCTGCTCGAGCGCTTCACCGTAGCGGCGCCGGCCGAGGACGAGTGGGGCATTGCCAGCCACGACGACGGCCGCGGGGCACAAGCCTGGCTGATGCAGGGCGACCGCCCGCTGTTGGCGGCGGGTGAGGTGCACCTGCGCGGGCGCCACCACCAGGCCAATGCGCTGGCAGCGCTGGCGATGGGGGCGCGGCTCGATCTGCCGCTGGATGCCATGTGCGATGTGCTGATGCGCTTTACCGGCCTGGCGCATCGCGGCGAGGTGATCGCCGAGTGGCAGGGAGTCGCCTGGATCAACGACTCCAAGGGCACCAATGTGGGCGCCACGCTGGCAGCGATCGCCGGGCTCGGGCCGACCCTCGACGGTAAATTGATTCTACTGGCCGGCGGCGTCGGCAAGGGCGCCGATTTCAGTCCCCTGCGCGCCCCTCTCGCCGAGCACGCGCGTGCTGCGGTGCTCTTCGGTATCGACGGCGAGCGCATGGCACGCAGCCTGCGGGGGGCGCTGCCGGTTCACTCGGTGGCGAACCTGGACGAGGCGATGACGCTGGCCGCGACGCTGGCGATGCCCGGCGACTGCGTGCTGCTGTCGCCGGCCTGTGCCAGCTTCGACCAGTTTGCCAACTACCAGGAGCGCGGCGACCAGTTTCGACGCTGGGTGCTGGCCCGACAGGCGGAGGCGGAGGCATGAAGGCAGGCACCAGGGCGCGTGGCGTGGCGGCACGTTTCTCCACCGCAGAGCAGCCGTTCGACGGCTGGCTGCTGCTGGCGTCGCTGTCGCTGCTGCTGATTGGCTGGGTGATGGTCACCTCCGCCTCCACCGAGGTGGCCTCGAGCCTGACCGGCAATCCCTATTACTTCAGTATTCGCCACGGCATCTTCGTGCTGATGGCGCTGGGGGCCGGCATCGGGGTGTCGCGGGTGCCGCTGGTGTGGTGGAAGGTCAATGGCCCGCTGCTGCTGTTGATCGGCATCGCGCTGCTGGCGCTGGTGCTGATCTTCGGCCGCGAGATCAACGGCAGCAAGCGCTGGCTGTCGCTGCCCGGCGTGCCCTTCAACCTGCAGGCCTCGGAGGTGACCAAGCTGTGCCTGATCGCCTACATGGCCGGCTACCTGGAGCGCTTTCTGGCCGAGGTGCGACAGCACTGGGGCGCCTTCCTGCGCCCGCTGCTGGTGGTGGCGGTAATCGCGCTGCTGCTGATCCTGGCGCCCGACTACGGCGCGGTAGTGGTAATGACCGGCTGCGTGATGGGCATGCTGCTGATGGCCGGCGCGCCGCTGTGGCGCTTCGGGCTGCTGCTGCTGGTGGTCGGGGTGCTGGGCTTCTATGTCGCGATTGCCGAGCCCTATCGCCTGGCGCGCCTGACCAGCTTTGCCGACCCCTGGGCCGACCAGTTCGCCAGCGGCTATCAGCTGACCCAGGCGCTGATCGCCTTCGGCCGGGGACACTGGCTGGGGCTGGGGCTGGGTAACAGCGTGCAGAAGCTCTTCTATCTGCCCGAGGCGCACACCGACTTCGTGTTTGCCGTGTTGGCCGAGGAGCTCGGCCTGTTCGGTGCCATTGCGGTGGTCGGACTGTTTGCCCTGCTGGTGTTTCGTGCCCTCAAGATCGGCCGTCGCGCGGAGCTGGCACGACTGCCGTTTGCCGCCTACCTCAGCTATGGCATCGCGCTGGTGATCGGCTCTCAGGCATTCATCAACATTGCGGTGAGCACCGGGATGCTGCCGACCAAGGGGCTGACGCTGCCGCTGCTCAGCTACGGTGGGTCTAGCCTGCTGGTCAGTGCGGTCATGATCGGCCTGCTGATGCGCGTCGATCGCGAGACGCGGCGTGCCGAACGGCGCGCCCAACCCACCGCCCCGCGGGCGCGTAGCGACGCCGGGGTGCGATCCACAGGAGTCGCCAAGTGAGCCAGCGTTTTCCCCGACGTGTTCTGATCATGGCCGGCGGCACCGGCGGGCACGTGATCCCGGCGCTGTCGCTGGCACGTGGCCTGGCTGCCAAGGATGTCCACGTCGAGTGGCTGGGCAGCCCGCGCGGCATCGAAAACCGTCTGGTGCCCGAGGCCGGTATCCCGCTGCATCACATCGACATTGCCGGTCTGCGCGGCAATGGCGCCAGCGGATGGCTGCAGGCACCGTGGCGGCTGCTGCGTGCCATTGCCCAGGCGCGGGCTGTCATCCGCCGGCTGGACCCGCAATTGGTGGTGGGGCTGGGCGGCTTCGCCAGTGGGCCCGGCGGGCTGGCGGCGTGGCTGATGCGCCGTCCGCTGATCATCCACGAGCAGAACGCCGTGGCCGGCATGACCAACAAGGCGCTGTCGCGGTTGGCGCGGCGTGTCTATGCCGCCTTTCCCCAGGCCTTCGGCGGCCGCGCGGAGGTGCTGGGTAACCCGGTGCGTGAGGAGATCGCGGCGCTGGGTGCACAGCCGCGCAGCGCCGCGACGATGGCCCAGCGGCCGCTACGGCTGCTGGTGGTGGGCGGCTCGCTGGGCGCCCAGGCGCTCAACCAGTGTCTGCCGACGGCGCTGGCCCGGCTGTCGGCGGAGCAGCGTCCGGCGCTGCATCATCAGGCCGGGCGCGACAAGGCCGAGGCGACCCGCCAGGCCTACGCCGATGTCGGGGTGAGTGCCGAAGTCAGCGAATTCATCGATGACATGGCGGCCGCCTATGACTGGGCCGACCTGGTCGTGTGTCGTGCCGGCGCACTGACCGTGGCCGAGCTGGCCGCCGCCGCCAAGCCTGCGCTGTTCGTGCCGTTCCCCCATGCGGTAGATGATCATCAAACCGCCAACGCCCAGGCGCTGGTGGATGCCGGGGCCGCCGAGCTGATGCCCCAGGCGACCCTGACCCCCGATTCCCTGGCCGCGCGCCTGCCGGTGCTATTGGACCCCGAGACGCTTGCCGCCATGGCCGTGCGGGCGCGAGGCGAAGCGCGCCTCGACGCCATCGAACGGCTGGTGGCCGGCTGCATGGAGACTGCTTTTGACTGATATCAACGCCACTCAAGCGACCGCCGCTGGCCTCGGCATGCGGCGGATTCGACGCATTCATTTCGTGGGGATCGGCGGTGCCGGCATGTGCGGTATTGCCGAAGTGCTGGCCAACCAGGGCTACCAGGTGAGCGGCAGCGACCTCAAGGCCTCCAGCGTGATCGAGCATCTGCGTGGCTGCGGGGTCGAGGTGTGCATCGGCCATCACCAGCGCCATGCCGAGGGCGCCGACGTGGTGGTGGTGTCCACCGCGGTGGATGCCAGCAACCCCGAGATCCGCTGGGCTCACGATCACCGTGTGCCGGTGGTGCGGCGTGCCGAGATGCTCGCCGAGCTGATGCGCTTTCGCCACGGTATCGCGGTGGCCGGTACCCACGGCAAGACCACCACCACCAGCATGACCGCCACGCTGCTGGCCGAGGCCGGGCTCGATCCGACCTTCGTGATCGGCGGCAAGCTGACCAGCGCCGGCACCAATGCGCGCCTCGGCGAGGGCGACTATCTGGTGGCCGAGGCCGACGAGTCGGACGCCTCCTTCCTGCATCTGCAGCCGATGGTGTCCATCGTCACCAACATCGATGCCGACCATATGGCCACCTACGGCGGCGATTTCGAGCGCCTCAAGAGCACCTTCATCGAGTTTCTGCACAACCTGCCGTTCTACGGCCTGGCGATCCTGTGCATCGATGATGACAATGTGCGCGGGTTGCTCGACGACGTACATCGCCAGTTCGTCACCTACGGCTTCAGCGACGATGCCGACTATCGTATCGCCGACTTCGTGCAGCAGGCCGGCGAGGTGTGTTTCACCGCCCACCGTCCCGGTGGGATGGCCCCCCTCGCCGTGCGCCTGTCCATGCCCGGTGAGCACAACGCCCTCAATGCGCTGGCGGCGATCGCCGTGGCCAGCGATGCCGGCGTCAGCGATGCGGCGATCCAGCGCGGCCTGGCTGGATTCGCCGGCGTCGGGCGGCGCTTTCAGGTGCATGGTCATTTCGCGTCGCCGGGCGGCGACGGTGAGGTGATGCTGGTCGACGACTATGGCCACCACCCCCGCGAGGTGGAGATGGTGATCCGTGCGGTGCGTGCCGGCTGGCCCCAGCGGCGGCTGGTGATGGTCTACCAGCCGCACCGCTATTCGCGTACCCGCGACCTTTATGAGGACTTCGTGCGCGTGCTCTCCGGGGTCGATACGCTGCTACTGCTCGACGTCTACAGCGCCGGCGAGTCGCCGCTGCCGGGGGCCGAAGGGCGTACCCTGGCAGGCTCGATCCGCCAGCGTGGCAAGGTCGACCCCCTGTTCGTCGCCAGTAAGTCGGAACTGCCGGGGCTGCTGGCCAACGTGCTGCGCCCCGACGATATCCTCATCACCCAAGGGGCCGGCGATGTCGGCGGAATCGCGCTGGCGCTGGCGGGGGCGCAGTTGGATATGGACAAGGTGGCGCTATGAATGATGCTTCTTTTCGCGACGCTTGCGGCCGCGTGGTGGTGCTGTTCGGTGGCCACTCCGCCGAGCGCGAGGTGTCGCTGCTGAGCGGGGCCGCGGTGCTCGCCTCGCTGCAGCGCAGTGGACTCGACGTGACCGGCTATGACCTGGCCGACGGCGGCTTGGCAGGCCTCGAGGCGCTGGCCCCGGATCGAGTCTTCATCGCCATGCACGGGCGCGGCGGCGAAGATGGCACCCTGCAGGGCGCGCTGGAGCTGCTCGGGATTCCCTACACCGGCAGCGGCGTGCTGGCCTCGTCGCTGGGGATGGACAAGCAGCGCACCAAGCAGGTGTGGCAGGCGCTGGGACTGCCCACGCCGCAGAGCGTGACCCTCGACGCGGACGCCGACTGGCAGCAAGTCTGCGAGCGGTTGGGGCTACCGCTGATCGTCAAGCCGGTGCACGAGGGATCGACCCTGGGCATCAGCATCGTCGATAGCCGTGACGCGCTGGCCACCGCCTACCGGGAAGCGGCCCGCTTCGACGCTCAGGTGATGGCCGAGCGCTTCATCCAGGGGCCGGAATATACCGTGTCGCTGCTCGGTGACGATGTCTTGCCGGCGATTCGCGTCGAGGTGCCCAGTGGCTTCTACGACTACGAGGCCAAGTATATTTCCAACACCACGCGCTATCATCTGCCGTGCGGACTCAGCGATGCCGAAGAGGCCGAGCTCGGCGAGCTGTGTCGACGCGCCTTTGCGGCCATCGGCGGCGAGGGCTGGGGGCGTGTCGACGTGATGCGCGATGCCGAGGGCCGCTTCTGGCTGCTCGAGGTCAACACCGTGCCGGGCATGACCGATCATAGCCTGGTGCCGCAGTCCGCGGCCCACGCCGGTTATGATTTCGATGCCCTGGTGCGGCGCATCCTGGCGACCACCCTCGACCCCTCCGGAGAGCACTAAGATCCCATGAGTCACCATGCGCGGAGATCTCTGGTCGGGCTGATGCTGTTTGTGGTGCTGCTGGTAGCCGGCGGACGGGCGCTGTGGCTGTGGCTGGACCGACCTGTCGAGCGGGTCTCGATAAGCGGCGAGTTGCGCCACGTCAGTGCCGGCTATCTGCGTGCCGAGCTGGCGCCGCTGATCCAGGGTCATACCTGGCTCTCGGTGGATCTTGGCGAGCTGCGTCGTGCCGCCCGCGAAATCGATTGGCTGGCCGAGGTGCGGGTCTCGCGGGAGTGGCCCAATGCACTCACCTTCGAGCTGATCGAGCAGGTCCCGGTGGCGCGCTGGAACGACGATTTCCTGCTCAATCCCGAGGGCGAGCCCTTCGCTTTCGGGCCGGTGTCGCCGCCCGGCGACCTCGCTGACCTGGCCGGACCGGCGGACAGCGGTCCCGAAGTACTGGCGTATTATCACGACCTGTCGGCGCGGCTCGATACCCTGGGGTTGACCATTACCCAGCTGCGACTCGAGGCGCGCGGAGCCTGGCGGCTGCAGCTGGATGACGGCGCCTGGGTGATGCTGGGGCGTAATGATCGCGATGCACGCCTGGCGCGATTGAGCGCCGCTTGGCAGCGTCAGCTGGGGGCTCAGGCGTCGCATATCCGCTACATCGACCTGCGTTATCCCAACGGGGTGGCGGTTGCCTGGCACGGAGAAACCGAGGCAGCGAGCGACGACGAAGCGTAGGGCTCCAGAGGCGTTTTTTTTAGCGAGTTCCCGCCAGGTCGCGCTATGGGGTGTTCCTTTTATTAAAAAAGCCCCGTATTCTGACGTATGTTTTTCACCAACTGCTGGTGAAACAACGCAAGTTGTTCCTATAATTGTGTCTATGTCTAAGGATGCACTTTAACGGACACTTAATACCGACAAGTTTGAGGAGTGACCACGACCCATGGCAGGACAACCCAACGCTTCCAATATGGTAGTCGGGCTGGATATCGGAACATCCAAGGTCGTGGCGATCGTGGGGCAGCCCACCGACGATGGCGGTATTGAAATTGCCGGGATCGGGTCGCACCCCTCCCGGGGCATGAAGAAGGGCGTGGTGATCAATATCGAGTCCACGGTGCAGTCGATTCAGCGCGCCGTGGAAGAAGCCGAGCTGATGGCCGGCTGCGACATTCATTCGGTATATGTCGGCATTGCCGGCAGTCATATCAGCTCGATGAATTCCGATGGAGTGGTGGCGATCAAGGAGCGTGAGGTCAGCACCTACGACATCGAACGGGTGATCGACTCGGCACGTGCGCGCGCGATTTCCGAAGGGCAGCGGGTGCTGCATGTCCTGCCTCAGGAGTTCTCCATCGACAAGCAGGAGGGCATTCGCGAGCCGCTGGGCATGTCCGGCGTGCGCTTGGAGGCCCAGGTGCATCTGGTCACCGCAGCGCTGAATGCCGTGCAGAACATCGAAAAGTGCGTGCGCCGCTGCGGCCTCGAGGTCGATGCGATCATTCTCGAGCAGCTGGCCTCGAGCCATGCGGTACTGACCGAGGATGAGCGCGAACTCGGCGTGTGCATGGTCGACATCGGCGGCGGCACCACCGATATCGCGGTGTTTACCGAAGGCGCCATCCGCCACACCGCGGTGATTCCCATCGCCGGTGATCAGGTCACCAACGATATTGCCATGGCGCTGCGCACGCCGACCCAGTACGCCGAGGACATCAAGGTCAAGTATGCCTGTGCGCTGACCCAGTTGGCCTCCAGCGACGAGATGATCAAGGTGCCCAGCGTCGGCGAGCGCCCTGCGCGGGACCTGTCGCGCCAGGCCTTGGCCGAGGTGGTCGAGCCGCGCTACGAGGAGTTGTTCACGCTGGTGCGCGAGGAGCTGCGGCGCAGCGGCTACGAGGACCTGGTGGCGGCGGGGGTGGTGCTCACCGGCGGCACCTCGCGGATGGAAGGCGTGGTCGAGCTGGCCGAGGAGATCTTCCACATGCCGGTGCGCATCGCCAGTCCGCAGAATGTCAGGGGCCTGGCCGATGTGGTACGCAACCCGATTTATTCCACCGGGGTCGGTTTGCTACATTACGGTATGCGAGATGCCAGGCAGGGGCATGGCCTCCACGGCCACGGACGAGTAGTATCGGCACAGCCGAAAAGGGAAGACGTCTCCCGGCGGGGACTCAAGGACGGTTTTCCGGCGCTGGACAAGATCAAGGGCTGGTTCAAAGGAAATTTCTGATACGGGCCGCGAGCGGTCCAGGAGACGGGGCTTATGTTCGAACTGGTAGATAACGCACCCTCAAGCAGCGCGGTCATCAAGGTGATCGGCGTCGGCGGCGGTGGCGGCAATGCCGTCAATCACATGGTCGAGAGCAACATCGAAGGCGTCGAGTTCATCTGCGCCAATACCGACGCCCAGGCGCTCAAGCGTGTGGCGGCCAAGACCGTGCTCCAGCTCGGCAGCGAGATCACCAAGGGGCTCGGCGCGGGCGCCAATCCCGACGTGGGCCGTCAGGCCGCGATGGAGGATCGTGAGCGCATCGCCGAGCTGATCAATGGCGCCGACATGATTTTCATCACCGCCGGCATGGGCGGCGGTACCGGCACCGGGGGCGCGCCGGTGGTCGCCCAGGTGGCCAAGGAGCTGGGTATCCTCACCGTGGCGGTGGTGACCCGGCCATTCCCCTTCGAGGGGCCCAAGCGCATGCGCGCCGCCGAGGAGGGCATGAAGGAGCTCTCCGAGCACGTCGACTCGCTGATCACCATCCCCAACGAGAAACTGCTTGCGGTGCTGGGCAAGAACGCCAGCCTGCTGACCGCCTTCAGCGCTGCCAATGACGTGCTGCTGGGCGCGGTGCAGGGCATTGCCGAGCTGATCACCAGCCCCGGCATCATCAACGTCGACTTCGCCGACGTACGCACCGTGATGTCCGAAATGGGCATGGCGATGATGGGCACCGGCGGTGCCACCGGCGAGAATCGCGCCCGTGAAGCTGCGGAGAAAGCCATCAAGAGCCCGCTGCTGGAAGATATCGACCTGCATGGCGCGCGCGGCATCCTGGTCAATATCACCGCCGGGCCGGACCTCTCCATCGGGGAGTTCAACGACGTGGGTGCCACCGTTCAGGAATTCGCTTCCCAGGACGCCACCATCGTCGTGGGTACCTCCATCGATATGGACATGTCCGATGAGCTGCGTGTCACCGTGGTGGCGGCGGGCCTCGAAGGCCGTCAGCAGAAAGCCGCGCCGCGCGAGGCGGTGGCTGCGCGCCCCGAGTCTGCCGACTACCGTACCCTGCAGCAGCAGCCGGCGGTAATGCGCCAGCAGGCGGCCAAGTCCGAGCAGGAAGCGGCGGTCAAGGCGCGGGCCGAGAAGCGCAAGTCCCAGGAGCTCGATGACTACCTGGACATCCCGGCGTTCCTGCGTCGTCAGGCCGATTGAGGCGTGCTATCGATCGCATAGGCGTGGCCAGGGATGTTTTTTTTGTTGAAACGCTTGTTCGCTGTTATAGTGAACAGTGTTTGATAACTAATATCAGCCTGGCTACTGCCCATGATTAGACAACGTACCCTCAAGAACACCATTCGTGCGACCGGCGTCGGCCTGCACTCCGGTGAAAAAGTCTACCTGACGCTGCGTCCGGCGCCGCCGAATACCGGCATCATCTTCGTGCGCACCGATCTCGAGCCCCAGGTGATGATTCCTGCGCGGGCCGAGAACGTCACCGACACCACCATGTGCACGGCGCTGTCCCAGGACGGTGTCAAGGTGGCGACTGTCGAGCATCTGATGTCGGCCTTCGCTGGCCTGGGCATCGATAATGCCTTCGTCGACGTCAGTGCGCCGGAAGTGCCGATCATGGACGGCAGTGCCGGCCCCTTCGTGTTCCTGATCCAGTCGGCGGGCATCGACGAGCAGCAGGCGGCCAAGAAGTTCATCCGCATCAAGCGCGAAATCGTGGTGCGCGAGGATGACAAGGAGGCACGTTTCCTGCCTCACAATGGCTTCAAGGTGGCGTTTGCCATCGATTTCGACCACCCCGTCAGCGAGCTGCGCGAGCAGACCACCACCGTGGATTTTTCGACCACCTCGTTCGTCAAGGAGGTCTCGCGGGCGCGCACCTTTGGTTTCATGCGTGATCTCGAGTTCCTGCGCTCGCACAATCTGGCGCTGGGTGGCAGCCTCGACAACGCCATCGTGGTGGACGACTACCGCATCGTTAACGAGGGCGGCCTGCGCTATGACGACGAGTTCGTCAAGCACAAGGTGCTCGACGCCATCGGCGATCTCTATCAGCTGGGCTACAGCCTGATTGGCGAGTTCCGCGGCATCAAGTCGGGGCACGCGCTGAACAATCAGCTGTGTCGCGAGATGCTGGCACATCCCGAGTCGTTCGAGATCGTTACCTTCGAAGACGAGGCGCAGCGCGCGCCGATCTCCTACGCCGCGCCGGCCATGGCGTGATGCTGCCGGCGCATGCGCCGCGGACGGGTAACTGACCAGTGCTGATATAGCGCCGCCTCCTTAAGGGGCGGCGCTGTCATTTCTACCCCTGTGCGGGGCGCATTAGCGGGAGCGATTGCTGCGCTCGGCGTGGCTGGCGAGTCGCTCCAAGGCCCCCTTGAGGCGCGGGTCGCTGGTGTCGGCGGCGCAGGATGAGAGCTCGTCGGCGGCCGTGGCCGAAAGGGCACGGGCCTGGCGCAGCGGTGCCTTGGGCGGTCGTATCGGACGGACTTTGAGGGTGAAGCCGAGCACCGCCTCGAACTCGCGTTGCTGGTGGAGCAGCGCCAGCAGGCGTGGCTGCTCATAGCGCAGCCAGGTCAGCCACACCGCACGGTCGGTGATCAGCGTCAGCTTGCCGTCGCGGTAGCCGCCGACGAACACGTGCTCGCGTACCTCTTCAGGGAGCTGTTCGCGTAGCAGCCGCTGGGCGCGGTCGATCAGCTGCGCCATGCGCATCAGCCCGCCGAGTTCGCCCTGACCACCGAGTAGCCGAGCCACGGGCTGGGCGCGGAAACGCTTAACCTTTATACTCATGGGCTTGCACTCAGGACGCCAGACGATAACAGGCAATCTAGCATGCCAGAGAGTACATCGACAGCATGAGTCACGCCGCCCCCGCTTGCTGCGAGTCGGCCACGCCGGATGCCGGTCGCCCCACGGCGATCGGCTCGCGACGCCGTGTGCGTAGTCGCTGGTGGTTGGCCGGCCTGCTGGTGGGTTGCCTGCTGCCGGCGGGCCTGGCTCAGGGTGACGTGCGCCTGGTCAGTCGTGTGGTGCAGATCTGCTGGCTGGTGCCGGACAGCATTCGTGCCGAAAGCCGGCGCCTGGCACGTCGGCGGCGCTGGTTGCCGCCGGCGCGGCGGCGCCCCGACGTGCCGCGTCGGGCGCGTGCTCCGCATGCGCTGACACTGCTGCTACGCCCCGTCGCGGGTGCCGACGTGCTGTCGCGTCGAGGCCCGCCTCGCCTGTTCACTCACTCCACCTGAAGCCGCCCCAGGAGGCGCCAGCGGCGACCGTGCCATGCCGGTCGAGACGCTGTGTTTCGATTCCACGCGACGAGTGAACACGCAATGCTGAATTCTCTATTACGCAAGATGGTCGGTTCCAAGAACGACCGTGAAGTCAAACGCCTGGCCAAGCCGGTCACCGAGATCAACCAGCTCGAGTCACGCTATGAAGCCCTCGACGATGCTGCCCTGAGTCAGATCACCGACCAGCTGCGTGAACGCCTGGCCGACGGCGAGACCCTCGACCGCCTGCTGCCCGAGGCCTTTGCCGCCGTACGCGAGGCGAGCAAGCGGGTGATGGGCATGCGCCATTTCGACGTCCAGATGATCGGTGGCCTCGCCCTGCACCGCGGGCGTATCGCCGAGATGAAGACCGGCGAAGGCAAGACCCTGGTGGCGACTCTGGCGGTGTATCTCAACGCGCTGCCCGGCAAGGGCGTGCACGTGGTGACCGTCAACGACTACCTGGCGCGGCGTGACGCCGAGTGGATGCGCCCGCTTTATGAATTCCTGGGCCTCTCGGTGGGCACCATCTATGCCGGCCAGAGCGGTGAGGAGAAGCGAACCGCCTATGCCTGCGACATCACCTACGGCACCAACAACGAGTTCGGCTTCGACTACCTGCGCGACAACATGGCGTTTTCGCTGGAGGACAAGGTCCAGCGCGGGCTGCACTACGCGATTGTCGATGAGGTCGACTCGATCCTCATCGACGAGGCGCGCACGCCGTTGATCATCTCCGGCCCGGTGGAAGAGAACACCGAGATGTACAAGGTCGTCGATCGGCTGGCGGTTGGCCTGACCAAGTGCAGCGATCCCGAAGATCCGGCCAGCGGCGACTTCTTCCTCGACGAGAAGCAGAAACAGGTCGAGCTGACCGAAGACGGCCACCACAAGGTCGAAGAGCTGATGCGCAGTGAAGGGCTGCTCGGCGAGCACGACTCGCTCTACGCGGCGCAGAATCTCAACCTGCTGCAGCACATGCACTCGGCGCTGCGCGCCCGCCATCTCTATCAGCGCGACGTCGACTATATCGTCAACGACGGCCAGGTAGTGATCGTCGACGAGCACACCGGGCGCAGCATGCCCGGGCGCCGCTGGTCGGAGGGCCTGCACCAGGCGGTGGAGGCGAAAGAAGGCGTGACGGTGCAGCGCGAGAGCCAGACGCTGGCCTCGACCACCTTCCAGAACTACTTCCGCCTGTATGAAAAGCTGGCCGGCATGACCGGCACCGCCGACACCGAGGCGTTCGAGTTCCGCCAGATCTACGGCCTCGACGTGATGGTGATTCCCACCAATCGGCCGCTGGAACGCAAGGATCTCAATGATCTGGTCTATCTCACCGGCGAGGAGAAATTCGAGGCCATCATCAAGGATGTCCAGGCCGAGACCGAGGCCGGCCGGCCGGTGCTGGTGGGTACCGCGTCGATCGAGACATCCGAGTACCTGGCCGACTTGATGCGCGAGGCCAAGCTCGACTTCAACGTACTCAACGCCAAGCAGCACCAGAGCGAGGCCGAGATCATCGCTCAGGCCGGCCGTCCCGGTGCCATTACCATCGCCACCAATATGGCCGGTCGCGGGACCGACATCGTACTGGGCGGCAACTGGGAGGCCGAGGTCGCCAAACTCGACGACCCCAGCAGCGCCGATATCGAGCGCGCCAAGGCCGACTGGCAGGCACGCCACGAGGCGGTGCTGGCCGCCGGCGGCCTGCACGTGATCGGCTCCGAACGGCACGAGTCGCGACGCATCGACAACCAGCTGCGCGGCCGCTCGGGGCGCCAGGGCGACCCCGGCTCGACGCGCTTCTTCCTGTCGCTGGAGGATAGCCTGATGCGGCTGTTCGGCTCCGACCGCGTGCAGCGCCTGATGCAGGCCCTGGGCCTGGAGCGCGGCGAGGCGATCGAGCACAAGATGGTCTCGAATGCCGTCGAGCGGGCACAGAAAAAGGTCGAGAGCCGCAACTTCGATATTCGCAAGCAGCTGCTCGAGTACGATGATGTGGCCAACGCCCAGCGTAAGGTGATCTACGAGCAGCGTAACGAGATCCTCGGTGCCGACGATGTCTCGGAAAACGTGCTGGGCATCCGCGAAGAGGTGCTCGACCAGGCCATTAGCGAGTTCGTGCCGCCCCAGAGCCTGCAGGAGCAGTGGGACCTGGCGGGGCTCCAGGAGCACCTCAAGACCGAGTTCAACATCGATGCGCCGGTGGTGCAGTGGGCCGCGGAGGACGAGCGCTTCCACGAGGAGCAGCTGCGCGAGCGTCTGCAGACTCAGCACCGCGAGGTATATGCCGCCAAGGTCGAGACCGTCGGCGAAGAGCTGATGCGGCGCTTCGAGAAGCAGGTCATGCTGCAGGTCCTCGATTCGCGCTGGAAGGAGCACCTGCAGGCCATGGACCACCTGCGCCGCGGCATTCACCTGCGTGGCTATGCGCAGAAGAACCCCAAGCAGGAGTACAAGCGCGAGTCCTTCACCCTGTTCCAGGATCTGCTGATCAACATCAAGTCGGATATCACGCGCATTCTGAGTCACGTCAAGGTGCGCCGTCCGGACGAGGTCGAGGAGCTGGAGCGTAAGCGCCGCGAGGAGCTGGAACGTCAGAAGGCGGGCGCCGCCATGCGCCATGAGGCGCTCGACGACGATCCGGCGGCGGATGCCGAGCGCGCCCAGCCGGCACCGGGCGCCGACGGCCGCCCGGTGCGCCGTGCAGGCCCCAAAGTAGGGCGCAACGACCCCTGCAGCTGCGGGTCGGGCAAGAAGTACAAGCAGTGCTGCGGCAAACTGAGTTGATACGCATCGGGCAAGGAGAAAGCGCATGGCAGTAGGCAAGGGCACGTTTCCGGCGCTGCCGGCGATCGAGGGGGTGCGGCTGGGCAGCGCCATGGCCGGCATCAAGAAGCCGGGGCGCCGCGACCTGGTGGTGATCGAAATCGCCCCCGGCGCCACGGTGGCGGGCACCTTCACGCGCAACGCCTTCTGCGCCGCGCCGGTGCATGTCGCCAAGCGCCACCTGGCCCTCGAGACGCCGCGCTACCTGCTGATCAATACCGGCAATGCCAACGCCGGTACCGGCGAGCGGGGCATGCGCGACGCCGAGGCCAGCTGCGCAGAACTGGGCCGCCTGGCCGAGGTGGCGGGCACCGCGGTGCTGCCGTTCTCCACCGGGGTAATCGGCGAGCCGCTGCCCATGCAGCGGCTTCTCGACGGCCTGCCTGCGGCGCTGGGGAGCCTCGATGCCAACGGCTGGTCCGCCGCCGCCGAGGGCATCCTGACCACCGATACGCGTCCCAAGGGCGCCACGGCCAGCGTCGAGATCGGCGGCGAGACGGTGACCATCAGCGGCATCAGCAAGGGCTCGGGGATGATCCAGCCCAACATGGCGACCATGCTCGGCTTCGTCGCCACCGATGCCAGCATCGCCCAGGCCGACCTGGCGCTGTGGCTGCGCGAGGGGGTGGCACGCTCGTTCAACTGCATCACCGTTGACAGCGACACCTCCACCAACGACGCCTGCATGCTGATCGCCACCGGGCAGGGTCCGGCAGTTAGCGCCGAAGATGACGTGGCGCGTTTCCGCGCGGCCCTCGACGGCGTGCTGGTCGAATTGGCCCAGGCGATCATCCGCGACGGCGAAGGGGCGACCAAGTTCGTGACCCTCGAGGTCAGCCAGGCGCGTTCGCGCCAGGAGGCGCTGGACGTGGCCTTTACCGTGGCGCATTCGCCGCTGGTCAAGACCGCGCTCTACGCCTCGGATGCCAACTGGGGGCGGATCCTGGCGGCGGTGGGGCGCGCCCCGGTAGACGACTTCGACGTCGAGCGGGTGGTCATCGACCTGGGGGAGGTTCGCCTGGTCGAACACGGCGGTCGCGCGGCCAGCTATACCGAGGAGGCCGGCAGCGCGGTAATGGCCGGCGAGGAGATCACCATTCACATCCGACTGGGCCGCGGCGAAGCCGACGCGACGGTGTGGACCTCGGATCTGTCCCATGAATATGTATCGATCAACGCCGACTACCGCAGTTGAGCGGCGTCAATGGTCCGAGCAGTACGGGTGCGCCCGTGAAGACAAGGGTACGAGGATAATGGTCAAGAGACGGGTACATGTGGCGGCCGCCGCCATCGTCAGTGGCGATCGCCAAGAGGTGCTGATCGCGCGGCGCCCCTCCAATGTCGATCATGGGGGGCTGTGGGAGTTTCCGGGGGGCAAGTTGGCACCCTATGAAACCGGCTTCGAGGCGCTACGCCGCGAACTTCACGAAGAGCTGGGGGTCGAGATCCAGCGTGCTCAGCCGCTGATCCGCGTGCATCACGAGTACCCGGACAAGCATATCCTGCTCGACGTGTGGCAGGTTCACGAGTTTGCCGGCGAGCCGTTTGGCCGTGAGGGCCAGGCGGTGCGCTGGGTGCCGATGGAGGAGCTGGTCAACTACCCCTTCCCGGCGGCCAATCTGCCCATCCTGCGTGCGGTGATGCTGCCTACCGAGTATCTGATCAGCGCCGAGGAGGAGGCCGACGCCGACTTCCTGGCCAAGCTGGAGCGGGCGCTGCGCGAGGACGGCATTCGCCTGGTGCAGCTGCGTGCCAAGACCCTCGAGCATGATGCCTATGTCACGCGTGCCAAGCAGGCCTTGGCGATGTGCCGCGAGCACGGCGCGCGGCTGCTGCTCAACGGCGAGCCGAGCCTGCTCGACGAGGTCGACGCCGACGGTATCCATCTCACCAGCGAGCGACTGATGAGCCTCGAGCGGCGGCCCATCGCCGAGGGCAAGTGGCTGTCTGCCTCGACCCACGACCGCGCCCAGCTCGACCAGGCGGCGCGGATCGGCTGCGACTTCGTCACCCTCTCGCCGCTGCGTACCACGCCCACCCACCCGGATGCCGCGCCATTGGGCTGGCACGACTTCCAGCAGCTGGTGGAGACCGCCGGCACGCCGGTCTTCGCGCTGGGCGGGATGACCCGTTATGATGCCGACCACGCCCGCGCGGTGGGCGCCCAGGGCATCGCCTCGATCCGAGATTTCTGGAAGTAAGCCATACTCTGGGAGAGCCGCTTCGATAGCCGCGGCTTTCCCGGCGATAGGCCTACGCGGGGGCGCTGTAAACCCATCCCTGGGCGCTACCTTTTCCATCCCTGGAAAAGAACCCCCGCTTTGGCCTATCCCCAGGGCCGCTCGTGTCGGCGTCTTAGCCCGTAACGTTCTCGCAGAACTCAATCCCGATAGCGTCGGGTCAGATCCCCGTAGGCGTCGATGCGCCGGTCGCGCAGGTAGGGCCACATGCGCCGGGTGTCTTCGCCGCGGGCCATGTCGACTTCGACCAGCAGCAGCTCGCTCTGCTCGCCGGCGTGGGCCAGCAGTTCGCCCTGGGGGCCGCACACGAAGCTGCCGCCCCAGAAGTCGATGCCGGGGCTGACCTCGCTGTGGTCCGGCTCGTGGCCGACGCGGTTGGCGACCAGCACTGGAAGGCCGTTGGCCACCCCGTGGCTGCGCTGGATCAGCGTCCAGGCGTCCTTCTGGCGGCGCTTCTCGGCATCGTCGTCCGGCGGGTGCCAGCCGATGGCGGTGGGGTAGAGCAGCAGCTCGGCGCCGGCCAGCGCCATCAGACGCGCGGCTTCCGGGTACCACTGGTCCCAGCACACCAGCAGGCCCAGGCGACCCAGCGAGGTGTCGATGGGCTGAAAGCCCTGCGCGGCGTCGGCGTCGCCGGGGGTGAAGTAGAACTTCTCGTAGAAGCCCGGGTCGTCGGGGATATGCATCTTGCGGTAGTGGCCGACGCGCCCCTGCTGGCGGTCGTAGACCACCGCGGTATTGTGGTAGAGGCCGGCGGCGCGGCGTTCGAACAGCGAGCCGACCAGCACGATGTCGAGCTCGGCGGCCAGCGCCGCCAGGCGCTGGCCGGTGGGGCCGTCGAGCGGCTCGGCGAGATCGAACAGCGCCGGGTCCTCGTACTGGCAGAAATAGTGCGTCGCGTGCAGCTCCTGGAGCATCACCAGCTGGGCGCCCTGGGCCGCCAGCTCGCGCACGCCGCGTTCGCTTTCGGCGAGGCTCCTGGTCTTGTCCGGCCAGGCTGCCTGCTGAACCAGGCCAACCGTCAGAGTGGATGTCATGGGGTTCCCTCCGCTGAGTGGGGCGCGCCTGCCAGGCTGCCGCGGGGCAGCTGCATGGTCAGGCAGTGCAGACTGCCATGTTGGCGGATCACCTGGCGACAGTCGATGGGGATGATATCGCGTCCGGGAAAGGCCCCGGCGAGGGCCGCCAGGGCGCGAGCGTCGGCGGCGTCGGCGTAGGTGGGCACCAAGACGGCGCCGTTGATGATCAGGAAATTGGCGTAGGTGGCCGGCAGCCGGTGGCCGTCGTCGGGGTCGAAGCAGGGCCGCGGCCAGGGCAGCGGCACCAGCCGGTAGGGCGCGCCGTCGGCCTGGCGCAGCGTCTCGAGCTCGGCGCGCATGGCGGCGAGTGCCGGGTAGTGGTCGTCCTGTTCGTCGTCGCAGTGGACATAGGCGATGGTCTGCGGGTCGCAGAAGCGCGCCAGGGTATCGATGTGGCTGTCGGTGTCATCGCCCTCGAGGTGGCCGTGTGCCAGCCACAGCACCCGCGTTGCCCCCAGCGCCTCGGCCAGCGCGGCCTCCACGCCGGCGCGGTCGAGGTGCGGGTTGCGGTTGCGGTTGAGCAGGCAGGCCTCGGTGGTCAGCAGGGTGCCCTGGCCATCGCTGTCGATGGCGCCGCCCTCGAGCACCAGGTCGCGGGTGTCGAGCGGGGCGGCGAACACCCCCTGCGCGGCGAGTTGGCGGCTCAGGCGGTTGTCATGCTCGGCGGCGAACTTGCCGCCCCAGCCGGTGAAGGTGAAGTCGCGCAACACCACCCGGCCGTCCTCTTCGACGGCGATCGGGCCGTGGTCGCGGGTCCAGGTGTCGTCGGCGGCTGCGACCACCAGTCGCAGCCGCTCGTCGCTGACACCGAGCCGGGCGAAGGTCCGCGCCAGTCGCTGGCGAGTGGCCTGGTCAGACACTGTGATCAGCAGCGTCTGGTAGCGGCTGATCGCCACCACCATGGCTTCCAGGGTCGCTTCGATGCGCGTCAGGGTGGGCGCCCAGTCGCCGCGGGCGTGGGGCCAGGTCAGCTGGACGGCATCCTGAGGGTGCCACTCGGGGAACACACGTAACGCCATGCGGTCTTCTCACGCTGGATGGATCGTGGCCGGCGATGCCGGGACCAGAGCGCGCAATGTAGGGCGCTGTCGGTGCGGATGCAAGCCTGGCATGCTGTGGCGCAGGCGGCCCGGATGCTGCCACCGACAACGATGCACCTGAGCCTAAAAAGCCGTACCATGTGCGCCTTCTGAAAAGGAATCGATCGCGATGCTCGACCGCTTGCCCATCATGCTTGGTCTGCGCTACGTGCGGGCCAAGCGCCGCAATCACTTTATCTCGTTCATCTCACTGACCTCGATGCTGGGATTGATGCTCGGCGTTGCCGTGCTGATCCTGGTGCTGTCGGTGATGAACGGCTTCGACCACGAGCTGCGTAATCGCATCCTGGGGATGGTGCCGCACACCAAGATCGAGGCGCGCGAAGGCCTCAGCGACTGGCAGTCGCTGGCCGAGCAGTTGACCCAGCGCGAGCGGGTGATCGGCGCAGCCCCCTATATCCAGCAGCAGGGCATGTTCTCGGTGGGTGGGCGCAACGAGGGCGCCATGGTCAACGGTATCGAGCCCGAATGGGAGGACCGGGTCTCGATCATCAGCCGGCATATGCAGCAGGGCAGCCTCGACGACCTGCAGCCCGGCGAGTGGAACCTGGTGCTCGGCTCGATGCTGGCGCGCAGCCTCGGCGTCAGCGTCGGCGACCGGGTGACCCTGCTGGTGCCCGAGGCCTCGATCACCCCCGCGGGGGTGTTTCCGCGTCTCAAGCGCTTCACGGTCAGCGGTATCTTCAGCGTCGGCGCCGATCTCGATGCCGGGCTGGCCTACGCCAATATCGAGGACATGCAGACCCTGGCGCGGCTGGGCGACAACGTCGAGGGGCTGCGTCTGCAGCTCGATGACCTGTTCGTCGCCAACAGCGAGACCCGCGCCATCATCGATGAGCTGGGCAGCGGCTACCGCGGCATCGACTGGACCTTCTCCCACGGCAACCTGTTCCAGGCGATCCAGATGGAGAAGCGCATGATCGGCCTGCTGCTGACGGTGATCATCGCGGTGGCGGCGTTCAATATCGTCTCGACGCTGGTAATGGTGGTCACCGACAAGCACGCCGATATCGCCATCCTGCGCACCATCGGCGCCACGCCGCGCTCGATCATGGGCATCTTTATCGTCCAGGGCCTGGCGATCGGCATCATCGGGATATTGATCGGGGTGATACTCGGGGTGATCCTGGCGCTCAGCATCTCGGACATCATCAACTTCTTCGAATCGGTACTGGGTATCCAGTTCCTCGATTCCAACGTCTACTTCATCAGTCATCTGCCGTCGCGCCTCGACTGGGCCGATGTCGGCAACATCGTTGGTGCGGCCTTCGTGCTGACCTTCCTGTCGACGCTCTATCCAGCCTGGCGTGCGGCACGGATTCAACCTGCCGAGGTGCTGCGCTATGAGTGACGACGTCAATAATCCCGCCGCGCAGGCGGCGGGCAAGGTGCTGCTCGAGTGCCGCGGCCTGACCCGCACCTACCGCGAGGGGCCACAGGATCTGACCGTGCTCCACGAGCTGGACCTCGAGGTGCGCGCCGGCGAGCGGGTCGCGGTGGTCGGCAGCTCAGGCTCGGGTAAGACCACGCTGCTCAACCTGCTCGGCGGGCTCGACAGCCCCAGTGCCGGTGAGGTCAAGGTGGCCGGCGAGTCGCTGGCGCAGTTCAAGGAGGCGGCGCTGGGCAAGTTTCGCAACCGCCATATCGGCTTCGTCTACCAGTTCCACCATCTGTTGGCCGAGCTGACGGCGCTGGAGAATGCCGCACTGCCGCTGATCATTCGCGGTCAGACGCGCAAGCAGGCCCAGGCACGAGCCCTCGAGATTCTGGGGCGGGTGGGCATGGCCGAGCGCGCCGAGCACAAGCCCGGCGAGCTGTCCGGCGGTGAGCGCCAGCGAGTGGCGATTGCCCGCTCGCTGATCACCGATCCCAGCCTGGTGCTGATGGACGAGCCCACCGGCAACCTCGATCAGACCACTGCGGCGAGCATCCTGGCGCTGATGGACGAGCTGGCGCGGACCACTGCCTGCGCCTTCGTGGTGGTGACCCACGATCCGGCGCTGGCCGCGCATCAGGACCGCGTGCTGCGCCTCGACGGTGGCCGGCTCTCGGCGGCTTGATCAGCACTCCTCGCCGTCACGTTGACGGCGCCGCCGGCGTAAGCGCCGGCGGCGCCAGCTGCGTGACACCTGCCAGCGCCAGATCAGGCGAATGACCAGATTGGCGGCCAGCCCTATCACCACCGCCGAGACCAGCGACCCCACCACCAGGATCGGCATGATGTCGACCATCTGTTCGGCGATCCAGCGCGTTGATAGCCGGGTCGGTGCTTCCCGGGCCGGGGTGTCGAGCAGCCAGGCGCCAACCCGGTAGTTGCCGTAGAAGATCAGCGGCATGGTCAGCGGATTGGTGATCCACACCAGTCCCACCGAGAGCGGCAGGTTGCAGCGCAGCAGCCAGGCGCCGAAGGCGGCCACCACCATCTGAAAAGGGATCGGCAGCAGCGCGCTGAACAACCCCACCATGAAGGCGTTGGCCACGCTGCGTCGTGATAGCACCCACAGCGAAGGATCGCCGATCAGGCGCCCCATGAAGCGCAGTGAGCGCTTGCGCTTGAGGGTGTCGGGGTGGGGCATGTAGCGCTGTAGCAGTCGGCGCGGCATGGTGGGCTCGTGGTGGCGCTGGGGTGGCTCGAAGTCAGCTATTATCCATACTAGGCTCATGGCCCGCCACGATCACAGCCGCTTATTTGCGGCGTCGACGCAGGCGGCAACACACGGACGTGATACGCGATGCGCATGGGATGGGCGCTGCCGCTGGCGCTGGCGGCACTACTCGGAATCGCCGTCGGCCGGCTGGCCCCCTCCGGCCTCGCCGAGGCCGGTTTGCTGCTGGGGCTGCTGGCCTGGCGGCACTGGCGCCGGCTAGCGCTGCTGGGGGTAGTAGCCCTGGCCGCCTGGCCGGTGCTGCAGGCGACCACTGCGAGCTTGCCCCAGGGGCTGTCGCGCGCCGACCTGCAGCTGCAGGGACGGCTGCTGCAGGTCGATCCCCAGGGCGAGCTGACGCGGCTGCTGGTGGCGGTGGAGGCATGCCAGCCCGCGCTCGCCCCGCGTCCAGGCTGTGACGACCTGCGCCGGGTGCGCCTGACGCTGTTCGACGCCGAGGGGCAAGCCCCCGAGATGCGCCCTGGCGAGCGCTGGCAGTTGGCGGTGCGGCTGCGCCCGCCGACCGGTTTCGCCAATCCCCACACCTTCGACTATGCCGCCTGGCTGTGGCGCGAACGGATCGACGCCACCGGCTATGTGCGGCGTGACCCCGAACCGGTGCGGCTATCCACTCCGCCGCCGCAGCCCGCTCAGCGCGGCCTCGAGTTCCTCGATCGGCGCCTGGAGGAGGGCGTTGCCAGGCGCTGGCTGGCGGCCTTGACCCTGGGCGCCGGTGAGCGTCTCGACCAGGACGACTGGGCGCGACTCAATGCCACCGGCACCACCCACCTGGTGGTGATCTCGGGCCTGCACGTGGGCCTGGTCGCCGCCTTCACCCTGCTGCTGGGACGCGGCATTGCGCGGCTCGCCACGCCCACCCGCTGGCGGCTGGCGACCTGGCCGTGGTGGCTGGCCGGGGCGGCCGCCGTGGGCTATGCCATGCTGGCCGGTTTCGCGCCGCCGGCCCAGCGCGCCATGCTGATGACCCTGGTCGGGCTTTGGGTGGCCAGCGGGCGCCACGCCCCTGGTCCCTGGCAGGCCTGGTGGCTGGCGCTGGGCATGGTGCTGCTGCTCGACCCCATCGCCCTGTGGCGCCCCGGGCTGTGGCTCTCCTTCGTTGCCGTGGCGCTGCTGATCGTGATCTGGCAGGGGCGTCGGCGCCCGCGTGGGGTGCGCGGTTGGCTGTGGGCGCTGCTGCGCACCCAGCTGCTGCTGGCACCGCTGATGGCGGCGGCCGTACTCACGGCCTTCGACAGGCTGGCGCCCGCCGCACCGCTGATCAACCTGCTGGCGGTACCACTGGTCAGTTCGCTGATGGTGCCGCTGGGGCTGCTCGGCTGGCTGCTGGCCTGGATGCCGCCGCTCTCGGCGCTGTGCTGGTGGCTGTTTGGGCAGTTCGCCGAGGCGCTGAATGGCCTGCTCGGCGTGGCCATGAGCTGGCTGCCGGCGTGGACACCGGCGCCCTGGCAGCGCTGGCCGCTGGTGCTCGCCTTGATCCTGCTGACGATCTGTTGGGCGCTGCCCGGCTTGCCTCGCCGGCTGCGTCTGGCGGCGAGCCTGGCACTGGGACTGGTGCCGCTCTCGCTGTCAGCGCCGAGCATGCCGCCGGGCGTGCTGGAGGTACGGGTACACGATGTCGGCCAGGGCCAGCTAGTCGACCTGCGTACCGCCAACCACAGGCTGCTCTACGATACCGGGCCGCGCTTTCGCTCAGGGTTCATGCCGTTGGCCGACCTGTGGTCCCGGCCGCAGCGTTTCGCGCGTGTCATCGTCAGCCATGACGATCTCGACCATGCGGGTGGCGTCCCGGCGCTGGCGGCACACGAGGTGGGGCAGTTCATGGCACCGCGTGGCGAGCAGATCGGGGTCCCCTTCGCACCCTGTCATGCCGGACAGTCGTGGCAGTGGGACGAGGTGACGTTTCGCGTGCTGTGGCCGCCGCCCGGGGATAACGCCGAGTGGTCGAGCAACGACCGTTCCTGCGTGCTGCTGGTCGAGGCCGGGACCCAGCGCGTACTGATCACCGGTGACGTGGGGCGTCAGGTAGAGCGTTTCTTCCTGCTCGAGATCGAGGCGCCGCTGACGCTGCTGGTGGCCGGTCATCATGGCAGCCACACCAGTACCGGGCCGCAGCTGGTCGCGCTGCTCGATCCACGGCAGGTGGTGTTCAGCGCCGGGCGTGACAACCCTTACGGGCACCCCAATGAAGAGGTGGTGCGGCGGCTGCGCGGTCGCTGCCTATGGAATACCGCCCTCGACGGCGCAGTGAGTTGGCGGCTGGGCGATGCGTCGCCGCCAAGCGGCGAGCCGATGCGCGACCTGGCGGCGTGGCGTGGCGGTGTCGGGGACCGGTGTCATGGGGTAGAATCAGCGCCACCCGATGCGCATTAGGAGTGCCGCTATGGATCTGCTCGACGCCCTGGTCGCCGGTGGCTGGCTGATGCTGCCGCTGCTCGGCTGTTCGCTGGTGGCAACGGTGATCGTCATCGAGCGGCTGTGGACCCTGCGCGCGCGGCGTATCGCGCCGCTGGGGCTCGGCCAGGAGGTGTGTACCCTGATTCGCCAGGGGCCCGTCAATCTCTACTGGTTGGAGAGCCACTCGCCGCTGGGTGGGGTGCTGGCCGCCGGGCTGCGCAATGCGCGGCTGGGCCATGAGCAGGTGCGCGGGCGGCTCCAGGAAGCGGCAACGGCGGTGATCCATGACATGGAACGCTTTCTCAGCCCGCTGGGCACCATCGCGGCGATTACCCCACTGATCGGGCTGCTGGGCACGGTGCTGGGGATGATCGAGGTGTTCGCGGTGATCGTCAGCGCCGGCGGTGCGGAGCGCAGCGCCGACCTGGCCGGCGGTATCTCCCAGGCGCTGGTGACCACGGCGGCAGGGCTGACGGTGGCGATTCCTGCGCTGATGTTCCATCGCTAT
Source organism: Halomonas sp. 1513 (assembly GCA_001971685.1). Classification (NCBI taxonomy): domain Bacteria; kingdom Pseudomonadati; phylum Pseudomonadota; class Gammaproteobacteria; order Oceanospirillales; family Halomonadaceae; genus Halomonas; species Halomonas sp. 1513. Next base: position 2,666,840 of record CP019326.1, on the reverse strand, counting down.
TTCCAGCGCCGGGTCGAGGACATCACCGTGCGCATGGAGGAGCAGGCCGGGCTGCTGGTGGAATTCCTGGCACACCATCAGGGCGCCATCGCGCTGGCCGAACAGCCCGCCGCCGAGGCCTCCGGGGCAGCATCATGAAGTTCGTGCGTCACCGTCGTGCGCCGGTGGAGGTCAACCTGACCCCCTTGATCGACGTGGTATTCCTGCTGCTGATCTTCTTCATGGTCTCGACCACCTTCGAGACCCGTCAGGCACTGGAGCTGGAGCTGCCCCACAGTGACAGCGGCGCGCCGCTGGAGGCCTCGCCGGTCACCCTGGTGGTCACCCGGGAGGGGGAGTATCGCCTCGGCGAGCGACGGCTCGACGCCAGTGGACTGGCGGTGGCGCTGGCCGAGGTCGCCGAGGCGGCCCGCCAGCATGGGCTGATCGTCGAGGCAGACCGGCACAGCAGCCATGGCGCCGTGGTCACGGCGCTCGACCGCGCCGGTGCGCAGGGCATTCAGCAGATTCGTATCGCCACCCGCGACGACCATGACTCATCGACACCCGTGGAGACACCGTGACGCAACAATCCGGCTGGACCCTCTACAAACAGCTGCTGGGCTACGTCAAACCGCACTGGAAGTCGTTCGCCGTGGCGGTGGTCGGCTACGCCATCTACGCCGCCTCGAGCACTGCGCTTGCCGAGATGATGAAGCGCCTGATCGATGGCATCCAGAATCCCGATGCCGCCTTCCGGCTGTTCCTGCCGCTGTTCGTGGTGGGGATGTTCGCCGCGCGCGGGGTGGGGACCTTCCTCGGCACCTATTTCATGAGCAATGTCGCCCGTAACGTGGTCCATGCGCTGCGCTGCAACGTGTTCAATCATATGCTGCATCTGCCGGGGCGTTTTTTCGATTCTCACTCCAGCGGCCACCTGATCTCGCGGGTCACCTATCACGTCGAACAGGTCACCGGCGCGGCCACCAATGCCATCACCATTCTGCTCAGGGAAGGGCTGTTCGTGGTGGGGCTGATCAGCTATCTGATGTGGACCAACTGGATGCTGACGCTGCTGTTTCTGGCGGTAACGCCGGTGATTGGCGGCGTGGTCAACTACGCCAGCAAGCGCTTCCGGCGCATTTCGCAACGTATCCAGCACTCCATGGGCGATGTCACCCACGTGGCCTCGGAGGCACTGTCCGGCTATCGCGTGGTGCGTACCCACGGCGCCGAGACCTTCGAGAAGGCGCGCTTCGCCGAGGCCAGCGAATACAACCGCCAGCAGAGCATGAAAGAGGCGCTGACCAAGGCGATCAGCACCCCGGTGATCCAGCTGCTGATCGCGCTGTCGCTGGCGCTGCTGGTGTGGCTGGCGATGTCACCGGCGCTGCTCGACGACATGACCGCCGGCGAGTTCGTGGCCTTCATCACCGCGGCCTCGCTGATGGCCAAGCCGGTACGCCAGCTGACCGAGATCAACAGCGAGATCCAGAAGGGCATCGCTGCCTCCGGTGAACTTTTCCAACTGCTCGACGAGCCTGCCGAAGAGGACAGTGGCGAGCGCCTGCCCCAGCGCCTGGTGGGTGATGTCACGCTGCGCAATGTGCATTTCCGCTACGCCGATGATCAGCCCGAGGTCATCAAGGGCATCGATCTCGAGGTCAAGGCGGGGGAAATGATCGCCATCGTCGGGCGCTCGGGCAGCGGCAAGTCGACCCTGGTCAGTCTGCTGCCGCGCTTCTATCGGCCCAGCGAAGGGGAGGTGCTGATCGACGGCATCGCGGTGGAGCAGTATCAGCTGTCACCGCTGCGTCGCCAGATCGCCATCGTGTCCCAGCAGGTCACGCTGTTCAATGCCTCGGTGGCGGCCAACATCGCCTACGGCATGCCGGATGCCGATCCCGCTGCCATCGAGGCCGCGGCGCGAGCCGCCTATGCCCATGAGTTCATCGCCCAGTTGCCCAACGGCTATGCCACGGTGATCGGCGATAACGGCGTGATGCTCTCCGGCGGGCAGCGCCAGCGGCTGGCGATCGCCCGCGCCATCTTCAAGGATGCGCCGCTGTTGATCCTCGACGAGGCCACCTCGGCACTCGACAGCGAGTCGGAGCGCTACATACAACGAGCGCTGGAAACGGTCTGCCGGGGGCGCACCACCTTCGTCATTGCCCACCGCCTGTCGACCATCGAGCGCGCCGATCGCATCCTGGTCATGGAGCAGGGCCAAGTGGTCGAGCAGGGTAGCCATCGCGAACTGCTGGCGCGGGACGGTGCCTATGCGGCGCTGCATCGACTGCAGTTTCAGGAGTCGGCGCTGCCATGAGCCTGCGTCTCGGCGAGCGCTGGCTGGGCGCCGCCTACCGCGGCGATGCCTGGCTCAGGCTGCTGCGGCCGCTGGAGGCACTGTATCGCTGGGCGGTCGAGCGCCGCGCGCGCGACTATGCCACCGGACGCAAGGCGGTATGGCAGGCGCCGGTACCGGTCATCGTGATCGGCAATATTACCCTCGGCGGCACCGGCAAGTCGCCGCTCGCCGCCTGGCTGGTCGGCTGGCTCGAGGCGCGAGGCTGGCGGCCCGGCATCGTGTCCCGCGGCTACGCTGGCCACAGCGCGGACTACCCGCTGCGTGTCACCCCCGCAACGTCGGCCGACGCCTGCGGTGACGAGCCATTGATGCTCGCCGAGCAGAGCGGCGTGCCGGTGGTGGTCGACCCCGATCGACCGCGCGGTGCCCGGGCGCTGATCGATGCCGGCTGTGACATTGTCCTCAGTGACGATGGGCTGCAACATCTGGCGCTGGGACGCGATCTCGAGCTGGTGGTGGTCGATGCACGACGCGGGCTGGGCAATGGCCGCTGCTTGCCTGCCGGGCCGCTGCGCGAGCCCGTCGAACGCCTGGCGCGGGTGGATGCCGTGCTGATCAACGGCGAGCACGACTCGCCGACCACGCCATCCGGGTATCGCATGCAGCTGACGCCGCAACGCTGGCATCATCTGGCCAGCGGCGAGCGTCATGCGCTGCGTCCGCTGCCCTTCGAGGCGTCGGTGCACGGCGTGGCGGGTATCGGTCACCCCGAGCGCTTCTTTGCCAGCCTGGCGGCGCTGGGGCTCGAGGTGGAGCACCACGCCTTCGCCGACCATCATCACTATCGCGCCGCCGAGCTGGCGTTCGATGATGCGCGTCCGGTGGTGATGACCGCCAAGGACGCGGTCAAGTGCCGCGCCATGCACGACCCGCGCCACTGGGCGTTGGAGGTCGAGGCTGAGCCGGACGCCGCCTTTATCGCCTGGCTGGAGACGCGTCTTGCCGACCTCGCCGGGACTTCCCATCACTGCAAGCGTGCCAAGGGGCCAATCTCATGACATTAGACAAGCAACTGCTGGCCATGCTGGTCTGCCCACTGTGCCAGGGCAAGCTCAAGTACGATCGTGACGCCAACGAAGTCAAATGCCACTTCGACGGCCTGGCCTTCCCGATCCGCGACGGTATCCCGGTGATGCTGGAGGAGGAGGCGCGGGTCATGGACACCGACGAGAAGCTCGGCAAGGGGCCGTCGATGGGCGATTCGGCATGAGCGACTTCGTGGTGGTGGTGCCGGCGCGCTACGCGTCATCGCGCCTGCCCGGCAAGCCGCTGCTGGATATCGGCGGCGAGCCGATGGTGGTGCGGGTATGGCGACAGGCGCTGGCCAGCGCGGCGGCGAGGGTCGTGGTGGCCACCGATGATAGGCGTATCGCTGCGGCGGTCGAGGCGGTGGGCGGCGACGCGCTGATGACCCGCGACGATCACCCCTCGGGTACCGATCGGCTGGCTGAAGTGGCCGAGCGGCTCGGCCTCGATGACGCGGCGATCGTGGTCAACGTGCAGGGCGACGAGCCGCTGCTGCCGGCGTCGCTGATCGACCAGGTGGCGGCGCGCCTGGCCGCCGACGACGACGCCTCCATCGCTACCCTGGCCGAACCGATCAGCGACGTCGAGATGCTCTTCAATCCCAACGTGGTCAAGGTGGTGCGCGATTTTCAGGGGCGGGCGCTGTACTTCTCTCGGGCGCCGGTGCCTTGGGATAGAGCCGCCTTCGCCACCCGCCCGGCGCTGCTCGAGAGCGACAGCTGGTTGCGCCATATCGGCCTGTACGCCTATCGGGTCGGCTTCTTGAATGCCTATCGCCAGTGGGCGCCGGCGCCCCTCGAACAGCTCGAGCAGCTCGAGCAGCTGCGCGCCCTGCAGCACGGTCATCGCATTCAGGTGGCGCTGGCCTGTGATCACCATCCGGCCGGTGTCGACACTGCCGAGGACCTCGCCCGGGTGCGGCAGTGGCTGGCCGAGCAGCAAACTTGATGAGGAGACTGCATGCGGATTCTGTTCGTTTGTCTGGGTAATATCTGCCGTTCCCCCACTGCCGAGGGTGTCTTCCGTCGTCGCCTGGCCGAGTCCGGCCTGAGCGAGGCCGTCGAGGTGGACTCCTGCGGCACCGGCGGCTGGCACGTTGGCAAGGCGCCGGATGCCCGGGCGCAGGCGGCGGCCAGGCAGCGCGGCGTCGAGCTTAGTCAACTGCGCGCCCGTCAGCTCGAGGCGGCAGATTTTTCCCGCTTCGACTACCTGCTGGCCATGGACGATGACAACTTGGCCAGCCTCGAGGCGATGCGGCCCGACGACTGCACCGCGCATGTCGGGCTGCTGCTCGACTTCGCCGGCGAGCCCGGTCGCGCCGTGCCCGATCCCTACTACGGTGGCGAGCAGGGCTTCGATGAGGTGCTCGATCTGGTGGAACGCGCCGCCGATGGCCTGATTGACCACCTGCAGCAGCGCCTGGAACAGCGGCGGTGAGCATCGGCCCGGGCCTGCATCTCGAGCATGACCTGCAGCGGGACAACACGCTGGGGCTGCCCTGCGTCGCCGAACGCTTCATCGCCGCCGAGACGCCTGCGACGCTGGCTGCCGCGCTGGAGACTGCGCGCCGGAAGGCCTGGCCGCTGACCGTGCTGGGTGGGGGGAGCAACCTGATCCTGCCGCGGCGTCTGGCGGGCCTGGTGGTGCAGCCGACTTTCGCCGGATGGCGCTATCAACGCGACGCTGACGGGCGCATCAGGCTGCGCGTCGATGCTGGCATGAATTGGCACACGCTGGTCATGGAGAGCGTCACGCGTGGCTGGTGGGGGATCGAGAACCTGGCGCTGATTCCCGGTCACTGCGGCGCGGCGCCGATCCAGAACATCGGCGCCTATGGCGTGGAGCTGGCCGAGGTGCTGGAAAGCGTCGAGCTGCTGCATCTGGCCTCGGGGCGTCAGCAGACGCTGCCCGCTTCCGCGTGCCACTTCGGCTATCGTGACAGCATCTTCAAGGGGGAGCTGGAAGGGCGCGTGGTGATCACGGCCCTGACCTTGACGCTGAGCGAAAGCCCTCGGCCGCGGTTAGCCTACGGCGACCTGGCGTCGCGGGTGGGCGCCGCACCGACGCCGCTCGAGGTCGCCGAGGCGGTCGCCGCCATCCGTCGTGAGAAGTTGCCCGACCCGGCTCAGCTCGGCAACGCGGGGAGTTTCTTCAAGAACCCGCTGGTAAGCGCCGAGCAGGCGCGGCAGCTGCTGGCCGATTGTCCCGACATGCCACACTTCGAACAGTCCGACGGGCGGGTCAAGCTGGCCGCGGGCTGGCTGATCGACCGCTGCGGGCTCAAGGGGCTTCGGCGTGGGGCGTTCGGCGTGCATGAGCGCCAGGCGCTGGTGCTGGTTCACCACGGCGGCGGGGATGCCGAGGGGCTGCTGACATTCGCCGCCGAGATTGCCGCCGCGGTCGAGGCACGTTTCGGCGTAACGCTGGTGCGAGAGCCACGCCTTGCGCACTGAGTCAACGCCAGGCCATTAACGAAAACGCCCGCAGGCAGTGCCTGCGGGCGTTGTCGTTGGGTCGGTTGTAGCGTGAGGGCGCCGATACGTTTCGGCGCCCTCGCGCATCACGCTTGGCCGTCGTCGGCCTTGGCCTGCTGCTCGCGGCGGCGGATCTCGCGCGGGTCATTATGGGCACGGCGCCGGCGGCGGCGCGCCGCAGCGTCGGCCTTGCTTTCCTCGCCCTTGGCTTGCTCGGCCTTGGGCTTTTCAGCGCCAGGCTTGGCATCTGCCTTGGCTTGCTCGGCCTTGGGCGCGTCTGCCTTGGGCGCGTCTGCCTTGGGCGGCTCGGCGGCGGGCTTGGCGTTGGCCTTGGCTTGCTCGGCCTTGGGCGCGTCTGCCTTGGGCGGCTCGGCGTCTGCCTTGGCATCTGCCTTGGGCGCGTCTGCCTTGGGCTTTTCAGCGCCAGGCTTGGCGTCGGCCTTGGCTTGCTCGGCCTTGGGTGCCTCGACTTTGGGCTGCTCGGCAGCGGGCTTGGCGTCGGCCTTGGGCGCCTCTTCCTTGGGCTGCTCGGCGGCGGGCTTGGCGTCGGCCTTGGCCGCCTCTCCCTTGGGCTGCTCGGCGTCGGCCTTGGCTGCCTCGGCCTTGGGCTTTTCAGCGCCAGGCTTGGCGTCGGCCTTGGCTTGCTCGGCCTTGGCTTCTTCGGCCTTGGGCGCGTCTGCCTTGGGCTGCTCGGCGGCAGACTTGGCATCTACCTTGGCTGCCTCCGCCTTGGGCTGCTCGGCGGCGGGCTTGGCGTCTGCCTTGGCTTGCTCGGCCTTGGGCGCCTCTGCCTTGGGCTGCTCGGCGGCGGGCTTGGCGTCTGCCTTGGCTTGCTCGGCCTTGGGCGCCTCTGCCTTGGGCTGATCCTCGACGGGCTTGGCGTCGGTCTTGGCTTGCTCGGCCTTGGGCGCTTCGGGCTGCTTGGCGTTGGGCTCGGGTGCGGCTTGCGGCTTGGCGTCAGGCGTTTCCTGGGCCTGTGCCTGCAGGCGCTGCTGCTCGGCCTCGGCCTGCGGGTTCACCGCGTGCTTGCGAGTGCGGTTGCGCGGGTTGTTGCGCGTACGCTTGGGCTTGCCGTCGTCCTTGGGCGCCTCCTGGGCCTTGTTCGGGGCCTCGTCGGCGGTCTGGGGCTTGCTCGCTTCGCGATTGCCACGGGTCTCGCCTGAGCGGTTGGCGCTGCGGCGCTCATCGTCCTGCTGACGACCACGGCCACGACCGCGGGGGGTGCGGTTATCGTCGCTCTGGCGGTTGTCGCCGGTGCGCTCGGGCTTGGCGTCGCTGCGCGGCTGGCGCGACTCGGCCTGCTGACGGCCACTCTCCTGGCGGGCGTCGCTACGACCGCTGTCCTGGCGAGCATCGTTGCGGCCGCCGCCGCGACGATTGTTGCTGCGTCCACCGCGTCCGCCGCGCTCCTGGCGACCTTCGCTGCTGCCGGCATCGCTGCGCTGCTGGGGGCGTGACTGGCGAGCGTCGCTGGCGGTTTTCTGAGAGGGCTGCTGGCGCGGCTGCGCCTCGTCGCTGCCGAGCAGTTTGCTGAGGCCCTTGACCAGCCGTGAGAATACGCCGTCGTTGGCTGCCGCCGGTGTCGCCGGCTGCTGGACCGCGGGGGCCGCCTCGGGCTGGGGGGCCGGGGCATCATCTTGCTGCAGGGAGGCCGGTGCCGGGGCGTTATGCACCACGCTTTTGACCGCCGCTTCGGCACGCTGTATCGGTTTGCTGTCGCTGAGGTCCGGCTCCTGGCCGATCTCGGTATCGGTGGACAGCTCGAAGCTCGACTTGTCGGCGTCCTCGTCGCTGATATGGTCGTCGCGCAGGCGCTGCACGTCGTAGTGCGGGGTGTCCATCTCGGGGCTTGGCAGCAGCACCACCTGGACGCCCTGGCGGCGTTCGATCTCGGCCAGCACGCTGCGCTTCTCGTTGAGCAGGTAGGTGGCCACCGGCACCGGCAGGATGGCGCGGATCTGGGCGCTGCGCTCCTTCATCGCCTCCTCTTCGATCAGGCGCATGATCGACAGCGACATCGAACGCACGTCGCGGATGGTGCCCTGGCCGTCGCAGCGCGGACAGACCACGCCGCTGGTCTCGCCCAGCGAGGGACGTAGGCGCTGGCGTGACATCTCCATCAGGCCGAAGCGCGAGATGCGGCCGATCTGCACGCGGGCGCGGTCGAGCTTGAGGGCGTCGCGCATGCGGTTCTCGACTTCGCGCTGGTTGCGCGCTGGGCTCATGTCGATGAAGTCGATCACCACCAGGCCGCCGATATCGCGCAGGCGCAACTGACGGGCGATCTCGTCGGCGGCCTCGGAATTGGTCTGCAGCGCGGTCTCTTCGATGTCGCTGCCGCGGGTGGCGCGGGCCGAGTTGATATCGATGGAGACCAGTGCCTCGGTATGGTCGATGACGATGGAGCCGCCGGAGGGCAGCTTGACTTCACGCTGGTAGGCGGTCTCGATCTGCGACTCGATCTGGAAGCGCGAGAACAGCGGCACCTCGTCGGCGTAGAGCTTGATCTTCTGCTGGTAGGAGGGCATCACCTGGCGAATGAAGGCCAGCGCTTCCTCGTGCACCTCGGGGCTATCGATCAGCACCTCGCCGATGTCCTGGCGCAGGTAGTCGCGCATGGCGCGGATGATGACGTTGGACTCGCGGTAGATCAGGAAGGGCGCAGGGCGCTTGCCGGCCTCTTCGGTGATCGATTCCCACACCTGTACCAGGTAGTCGAGGTCCCACTGCAGCTCTTCGGTGGAGCGGCCGATGCCGGCGGTGCGCACGATCACGCCCATCTTGTCGGGCAGGGTCAGCTGACCCATGGCGTCCTTGAGCTGGGCGCGCTCGTCACCCTCAATGCGGCGCGAGATGCCGCCGGCGCGGGGGTTGTTGGGCATCAATACCAGGAAACGGCCGGCCAGGCTGATGAAGGTGGTCAGGGCGGCACCCTTGTTACCGCGCTCCTCCTTGTCGACCTGGACGATGACTTCCTGGCCTTCCTTGAGCACTTCCTTGATGTTGGGACGGCCGGAGGGCTCCTTGACGAAGTACTCGCGGGAGATCTCCTTGAGCGGCAGGAAGCCGTGGCGGTCGGCGCCAAAGTCGACGAAGGCGGCTTCCAGGGAGGGTTCTACCCGGGTGATCTTGCCGCGGTAGATATTGGCTTTTTTCTGCTCCCGTGCGCCGGATTCGATATCCAGGTCGTACAGGCGCTGTCCATCGACGAGGGCGACACGCAGCTCTTCAGGCTGTGTCGCGTTGATGAGCATCCGTTTCATGTTGTCTCGCTATTCAAGGCGCGCCGGATGGCGGCCAGGGAGCCCCAACGAAGGGGCTCCAGAGCGTCGACGAAGGCGAACCTCTGGGTGCTGCGTGCTTGTGCTCAGCGCATGTCGCGGATGCGGTTGCGCCCGGCCAGGGCAGGGGCGGGTGGCGCCTGCCTCGGCATGATCATGTTGAGTACGCGGCGGAGGCAGGACATGTTTCGGTGGGCGCCTCGCCCATCCGGCCCTGCGGTCATCCGCCAGACACCTGGCATTCATCGATTCGCCAACGCCGGCCCCCGGCACGCTGTTAGGTATTCCCTTGGCCGGTACTGCTCGCGCCGAGAGGGGCGGGAGGAGTCCAGGGTCGGGCGTGGCGTTCAAAAGCTGTTATCAACTGCTCGGTAATCTACTGCTGGTTACTGCCGGCGGCAGGGCATGCGGCGTTGCCAGCATGACTGCGGCCTTGATCGTCGCTCTGGCCTGCGTGTTTGTCGTGCAGGCGCATCGTCCGGGCGCTGGTTGCCCATTTGAGCGAGGTTGAAATATACCAGCTATGCCCTGGGGCAGCAATTGGCGCACCGCGGCAGCTCCTGGGGTAGAATGCCGCCTTCGAGCATCATGGCAAGTCGAGGTGGGCATGGCCGACGGGCAAGAAGTAGGCAGGGCGGTACAGTGGGTCGAGGTGACCCAGGCGCAGGCCGGGCAGCGCATCGATAATTTCCTGCGTACCCGCCTGAAGGGCGCACCCAAGGCTCTGATCTATCGGATCGTGCGCAAGGGCGAGGTGCGCGTCAACAAGAAGCGCGTCAAGGTCGACTACCGCCTGGTCGATGGCGATCTGGTGCGTATCCCGCCGCTGCGGCTAGCGCCTGAAGAGGCGACCCGTGAGGTCAGCGACAACCTGCGCAACCTGCTGGCCGGTAGCGTACTGGTCGAGGGCCCCGACTGGCTGGTGATCAACAAGCCCTCGGGACTGGCGGTGCACGGCGGCAGCGGGGTCAAGATCGGCTTGATCGAGGCGCTGCGCCAGGTGCGCGACGATCTCGACTTCCTCGAGCTGGTGCATCGCCTCGATCGCGACACCTCCGGCTGCCTGCTGCTGGCCAAGTCGCGCCCGGCGCTGGTGGCGCTCAACAATGCCTTGAAGCAGCGCCAGATGGACAAGCAGTATCTGGCCCTGGTGGCCGGTCGCTGGCCGGCGCGGCGCGACTACGTGAGTGCCCGGCTCGACCGCTTCGAGGCCGGTAACGGCGAGCGCCGGGTGCGTGTCGACCCCGAGGGCAAGGTGTCGCGGACGCGCTTCGCGGTGCGCGAAGCCTTCGCCGGCACCACCCTGATCGAGGCCGAGCCGGTGACCGGGCGGACTCACCAGATCCGCGTACATGCCGCGCATGCCGGCCATCCGCTGCTCGGTGACGACAAGTACGGCTCCCGCGAGGGTCAGCATCTGGCCGGCCGGCTGGGGCTGTCGCGGCTGTTCCTGCACGCCGCGGCACTGACCTTTCCCGAGCCCACCAGCGGCCGACCGGTGCATATCAAGGCGCCGCTGGGCGACGAGCTCGAGGCGGTGCTGGTTCGCGCCCGTAAGGCACGCTGACGGGCGTCTACATCTATTTCTATTGCGACACAGGAGCGCCGATGCGCTATCGACTGATCATCTTCGACTGGGATGGCACCCTGATGGATTCGGAGGCGCGCATCGTCGACTGCATGCAGGCCGCAGCCCGCGATACCGGCCTCGCCGAACTGAGCCGTGCCGCGGTGCGCGACATCATCGGCCTGGGCCTGCCCGAAGCGATTGACAAGCTGTGTCCGGGGATCAGCGCCGCGCGCGCCGAGACACTGCGTCAGCACTATGCGCGACGTTTTCGCGCCGCCGACCAGACGCCGCTGCAGTTCTTTCCCGGCGTCGAGCAGGGCATCGCACGGCTGCGCGGAGGGCGCGACACGCGTCTGGCGGTGGCCACCGGCAAGAGTCGCCGCGGCCTCGATCGGGTGTTTGCCGCCAACGGCAGCGGCGCCTGGTTCGATGCCAGCCGCACCGCCGACGAGACGCGCTCCAAGCCACACCCGCAGATGCTCGAGGAACTCCTGGCCGAGACCGGCGTCGATGTCGGGGATGCGGTAATGGTCGGTGATACCGAATATGATCTCGAGATGGCCCGCGCGCTGGGCATGGATCGTATCGCCGTGACCTATGGCGTTCACGAGCCCCGGCGGCTGGTCGCCTGCCAGCCAAGCTTTACCGCCCATGCCTTCCCCGAGTTGATCGACTGGCTGCACGCCTGAGCCGCCCGTCATGATTCACCCACTACACGAGCAGGACCGCCGATGAGTGACGACAAGCGAGACGATCCCCCCGCCCAGGACAAGTGGACCCAGGGCCCTGAGCTGAGCGCCGAGCAGCGGCGTGACGCGCTCGCCGGGCAGTCTGGCGAGCCTGCTGCCGCGCCGGGCGATGATGCCGAGACGCTGCGCGAGCGGCAGCGCCTGGCGCAGATCGAGATGATGGATCGCTGGGTGGGTGGCGTGCTGACCGAGCAGCGCCGTACGCGGCGCTGGAAGCTGTTCTTCCGTTTCTTCTTTGCCGCGCTGATCCTGGCCTCGCTGTCTGCCTCGCTGTATGGGCTTTTCTGGCCTGTGCGCGAGGTGCCGCCGGGCGAGCGTCATCTGGGGGTCGTCGAGGTCAAGGGCGTGATCGACAGCGAATCGCCGGCCAACGCCGAGCGCGTCATCGAGGGGCTCAAGCGCGCCTGGGAGAGCGACAGCGCGGCGGCGGTGGTGCTGCATATCAACAGCCCCGGCGGTAGTCCGGTGCAGTCGCAGCGTATCTACGACGAGATCATGCGGCTGCGCGACGAGGGCGACAAACCGATCTACGCGGTGGTCGAGGATGTCGGCGCCAGCGGCGCCTACTATATTGCCGCCGCCGCAGACGAGATCCTGGTGGCGCCGTCGAGCCTGGTCGGCTCCATCGGCGTGGTGTCGGCCAGCTTCGGTCTTGAAGAGGCCATTGACCGGCTGGGCGTCGAGCGGCGCGTGTTTACCGCCGGCGACAACAAGGCGTTCCTCGACCCCTTCTCGGAGATCGACCCGAGCCAGCGGCTATTCTGGCAGGACGTGCTGGAGACCACCCATCGCCAGTTCGTCGACGCGGTGCGCGCCGGGCGCGGCGACCGGCTGGCCGACGACGAGGAGATCTTCTCGGGGCTGATATGGAGCGGTGAACAAGCCTTGGGTTTGGGGCTGGTCGATGAGATACAGAGCCTCGACGGCCTGGCCCGCGAGCTGCTCGACGAGCCGCGGCTGCGCGACTACACCCCGCGCCTCGATCCCTTCGAGCGCTTCTCGCGCCACTTCGGGCGGGTCGCCGCGGAGTGGATGGGGCTGCCCAGCTCGCACTCGCCGCTGCGCTATCAGTTGCCTTGATAGCGCCGAGCTGCAAGCGCCGAGCGCCAAGCTCTCTGGTGCGGGGTGTGTGCCGGGCATTATCCGCAGAGATGTTCTTTTGACGTCGAGATGGCAAAAGGCGACGCTCTGCGGCGCTAGGCGCTAGGCGCTAGGCGCTAGGCGCTAGGCGCTAGGCGCTAGGCGCTAGGCGCTAGTGGGTCCATGCCCGCCTCGCGCAGCATCGCGCACAGCCGGATCAGCGGCAGGCCGATCAGCGTATTGGGGTCGTCGCCCTCGAGCTTCTCGAACAGGCTGATGCCGAGCCCCTCCATGCGAAAGCTGCCGGCGCTGTCGAGGGGCTGCTCGCGGGCCACATAGTGGGCGATTTCGGCTTCGCTGAGCCGGCGAAACACCACGTCGTAGGTGGCGTGGGACACCTGGTGGCGGCCGTGGGCGCTGTCGAGCAGCGCCAGCCCGGTGATGAAGTGCACCCGCTGTCCGGAGAAGCGTGCCAGGTTGGCGCGGGCGGTGGCCTCGTCGCCGGGCTTGCCGAGGATCTCGCCGTCGAACACGGCCACCTGATCCGAGCCGATGATCAGATGGGCCGGGTATGCCTCTGCCAGGCGACTGGCCTTGGACAGCGCCAGGCGATGCACCAGTGCCTGGGGGGTCTCCCCGGGGCGCGGGGTTTCATCGATGTCGGGGCTGGCACAGTCGAACGGCAGGCCCAGGCGTTCGAGCAGTTGGCGTCGCCAGCGCGAGCTGGAAGCAAGGACCAGGTCCGGCATGGAGTTCTCCTTAGAGACAGGTCGGCAGCGCGATAGAGCGCCAGTCTGCCCCGCGCCGCGCTGGCTTGTACAGCACTGCGAGATGCCGTGCATCGGGGCTTTGACAGGGGCGGGGGGAGTGCCTATCATTGCGCGCCTATGTTGACCACACGACTTCCTCTGCAGGTCGAGCCCTATCGGCTCGCTGCCAATAGCGAACGTCTCGAGGGGCTGGTGCCGCTCGCGGGTTTCGCGCGCCTTGCTGCCGAAGCCGGCGAACAGTCCGGCGATGTCCAAGTGCGCCTGGACTTCGCCATCGATGCCCAGGGGCGTCGCGTCATCGACGGCTGGCTTAGCGCCGAGTTGGAACTGCCGTGCCGGCGCTGCCTGACGCCGATGGCGCAGCGCGTCGAGAGCCAGTTCCTGCTGGGCATGGTCAGTAGCGATGCGTTGGCGGCCGAGCTGCCTAGCACTCATGAACCGGTGCTGGTGGAAAACGAACAGCTGAATCTCCTCAGCGTGCTCGAGGACGAGTTGCTCCTCAGCCTGCCGCAGGTGATTTACCACGACGAGGCGCAGTGTCGCGTCTCGCGCGACCAGCTGACCAGCGGTGAGGCGCCCGATGTCGAAGAGGCGTCCACCGTCAGTCCTTTCGAGGTGCTGCGTACCTTGAAAGACAAATCCTGATTCATCATCGATACACTCTGGAGTGATCTCTCATGGCAGTTCAACAGAATCGCAAGACCCGTTCCAAGCGCGGCATGCGTCGTAGCCACGATGCGCTGAGCGCGCCGACCCTGTCCCAGGACAAGGAAACCGGCACTACCCACCTGCGCCACCACGTCTCCCCGGACGGCTTCTACCGTGGCCGCAAGGTCGTCGACGTTTAAGTCGACGTTCATCCTGGCGGTCATCGCCCGCTGATCATGCGCGTCGCCATCGATGCGATGGGCGGGGACCTCGGTCCCCGCGCCACCGTCCAGGGGGCTGCGCGTGCGCTGCTTTCGCAGTCACGACTCTCTGCCAGTCTGTTCGGTCCTCGGGCGCTATTGGCGGCTGAGGTGGACGCCTTGCCTGCTGATCTGCGTGCTGCCGCCGAGCGTTTGACGCTGTGCGATGCACCGCGGGTGATCGATCAGGCCATGAAGCCCTCGCAGGCGCTACGCGCGCCGCGCGACAGCAGCCTGGCCATGATGCTCGACAGCCTGGTCAAGGGCGATGCCGACGCCGGCGTCAGTGCCGGCAATACCGGTGCGCTGATGGCCCTGGCGCGGCGCGCCTTGGGTACCGTGGCAGGCATTCCGCGGCCGGCGATCAGCACCGCGGTGCCGACCCGTGAGGGCGGCCGCTGCTACCTGCTCGATCTGGGCGCCAACGTCGAGGCGTCCGCGGCGCGGCTGGTCGACTTCGCGCTGATGGGGGCGGTGATGGCGCGGCGCGTGGATGGCCTTGAGGCGCCGCGCGTCGCGTTGCTCAATATCGGCGTCGAGGGGACAAAGGGCAGTGCCAGCGTGCGCGAGGCGGACGCCCTGCTGCGCGAGGTGCCCGGGCTGGACTATCGTGGCTTCATCGAAGGTGACGGTATCTATTCGGGGCGTGTCGATGTGGTAGTGTGCGACGGGTTCGTCGGCAACGCCGTGCTCAAGGCCAGTGAGGGCCTGGCGCGGATGTTGATGGAGCGCGTGCAGGCGACCTTCGATGCCCACTGGAGCAGTCGACTGATCGGTTTGCTGGCGCGTCCGGCGCTGCGGCGCCTCAAGCGCGAGCTCGACCCGGTGCGCTATAACGGCGCCAGTCTGCTGGGCTTGAACGCTATCGTGGTCAAGAGCCACGGCGGTGCCGACGCGGCGGGGTTCGGCTATGCGGTGGGGCGTGCCATGCAGGAGGTCGATCAGGCGCTGCCACAGCACCTGGCGCGGGAACTGGATCACTGGCGGCGTGCTAACGCGTCGGTCGCGTGCGGCCGAGGCGTTAGCGGGGCCGACCCCCGTGGAATGGACGCAGACAACCCCCAGAGGTGATAGCCATGACTCAATCCCTGGCCCTCATGTTTCCGGGACAAGGCTCCCAGCACATGGGCATGATGCGCGAGTTGGCGGAACGCTATAGCGTAGTGCGCACGACCTTCGAGGAGGCCTCGGACGCGCTGGGCTACGATCTCTGGCACGTGGTGCAGGAGGGTCCCGAAGAGGACCTCAACGCCACCGCCTGTACCCAGCCGGCGCTGTTGACGTCGAGCGTGGCGATCTGGCGCGTGTGGCAGGAGCTCGAGGGGCCGCGGCCGGCGGCGATGGCCGGGCACAGCCTGGGCGAATACAGTGCCATGGTGTGCGCCGGGGTGATGACCTTTGCCGAAGGCGTGCGACTGGTCAAGCTGCGCGGCGAGGCGATGCAGGCCGCGGTGCCCGCGGGCGAGGGCGCCATGGCGGCGATCCTGGGGCTCGACGATGGCGCCGTTGAGGCGGCCTGCGAACAGGCGGCTCAGGGTGATGTGGTCTCGGCGGTCAACTATAATGCCCCCGGTCAGGTGGTGATCGCCGGCGCGACGGCGGCGGTGGAGCGTGCCATTGCCGCATGCCAGGAAGCCGGCGCCAAGCGAGCGCTGCCGCTGCCGGTGTCGGTGCCGTCGCACTGTGCGCTGATGCGACCCGCCGCCGAGCGCCTCGAGGCGGCGATGGGCGCGATCGAACTGCGCGCGCCGCGCTACACCGTGGTGCAGAATGTCGATGCGCTGGCGCATGCCGACGTCGATACCCTGCGCACGCGGCTGATCGAGCAGCTCTACCGGCCGGTGCGCTGGACCGCCTGCGTCGAGTCGATGGCGGCACAGGGCGCCGAGGTGTTCATCGAGTGCGGCCCGGGCAAGGTGCTGACGGGGCTCAATAAGCGCATCGCCCGTGGCAGCAAGGGGTTGGCGATCAACGACCCCGATAGCCTGAGCGCGGCGCTCGAACTGGCCCACGAGGCCGGCAAGCAGGGCTGACGCCGGGCGTCGGTCGATCAGGATCATGACTCAATCGGGACAGGCTATGAGCGAAGCGAGAATTGCATTGGTCACCGGCGCCAGCCGCGGTATCGGGCGCGCCATCGCCCACGAGCTGGGCCGCCAGGGTCGCGTGGTGATTGGCACCGCGACCAGCGAAAGCGGTGCGGCGAAGATCGATGCCGATCTCAAGGCCCAGGGGATCCAGGGCGCCGGCCGTTGCCTGGATGTCACCGACCAGGCCAGCGTCGATGCGCTGGTCAAGGCCATTGGCGAGGAGTTCGGCGCACCGACCATTCTCGTCAACAATGCCGGCATCACCCGCGACAATCTGCTGATGCGCATGAAAGAGGACGAGTGGGATTCGGTGCTCGACACCAATCTCAAGTCGGTCTATCGCGTCAGCAAGGCGTGTCTGCGCGGCATGACCAAGGTGCGTTTCGGGCGTATCGTCAGCATCAGCTCGGTGGTGGCGACCATGGGCAATCTCGGCCAGAGCAACTATGCTGCGGCCAAGGCTGGTATGGAGGGCTTCTCCCGGGCCTTGGCGCGGGAAGTGGCGTCGCGCAATATCACCGTCAACAACGTGGCGCCGGGGTTTATCGCCACTGACATGACGGAGGCGCTGCCCGAAGCGCAGCATGAGATGCTGCTCGGCCAGATCCCGCTGTCGCGGCTCGGCCAGCCGGAGGAAATCGCCGCTGCGGTGGGTTTCCTGACCGGTGAAACGGCGGGCTACATCACCGGTGAGACGCTGCACGTGAACGGTGGCATGAACATGCGCTGAAAGCGCGCGGACTGCCCTCGCGTCGCGTATGTTGCGTCGTCTGGAGGCGGTCTATACACTACCCCGCAGCTTTTTGGGCTAGCGGATTTCGAACGGCTGGATTTTCAACGGCTATTTTGAACGACTGGAGTGACCACATAATGAGCACTATCGAAGAGCGCGTGAAGAAGGTTGTGGCCGAGCGCCTGAACGTCAAGGAAGAGGACATCCAGAACACCTCCTCCTTCACCGAAGACCTCGGCGCCGATTCGCTGGATACCGTCGAGCTGGTGATGGCGCTCGAAGAGGAATTCGATACCGAGATTCCCGACGAAGAAGCCGAGAAGATCACCACCGTTCAGGAAGCGATCGACTACGTCAACGCTCACCAGTAAGGTGTGACGTCAGCGTCTCACGCTGCCGGATCGCGGCCAGTGGCCGTTACGGGAGCCGTCCTGCAAGCAGGACGGCTCCCGTTTTCGTATGGCGCTGACGCCCGCTGACCGCCGGTTTGACGCGGATGGTTTCGTGACGGCCACAGGTCGCTCAGGTTCAGGTATAATGCGCGCAAAACGGCACGCAGCCTGCTTGGCGTGGCCGTGCCATCAAGGGTGTTTGGAGGAGAGCTGATGTCTCGGAAAAGGGTCGTGGTGACCGGGCTCGGTCTGGTAACGCCGGTGGGTAACACCGTCGACGCGAGTTGGGCGAATATTGTGGCCGGCAAGAGCGGCATTGCCGCCATCGAGCATTTCGATGTCAGCGGCTTCAACACGCGCTTCGGCGGCTCGGTGAAGGACTTCGATATCAGTCCTTACCTGAACCCCAAGGACGCGCGCAAGATGGACCTGTTCATCCAGTATGGCGTGGCTGCGGGAGCGCAGGCGATCAGCGATGCCGGCCTCGAGTGCACCGAGGACAACGCCGATCGCATCGGCGTGGCAATCGGTTCGGGGATCGGCGGGCTGCCGATGATCGAGCACAACCATAACGCCCTCAACAAGGGCGGTGCGCGGCGCATCTCGCCGTTCTTCGTGCCGGGTTCGATCATCAATATGATCTCCGGCAACCTGGCGATCCAGCATGGCTTTCGCGGGCCCAATATCGCCATCACCACCGCCTGCACCACCGGCACCCACAACATCGGCTACAGCGCTCGCACCATCGCCTACGGCGACGCCGACGTGATGATCTGCGGCGGTGCCGAGATGGCCACCACGCCGCTCGGCCTGGGCGGCTTCTCGGCTGCGCGTGCGCTGTCGACGCGCAACGACGATCCCGCGGCGGCCAGCCGTCCCTGGGATCGCGACCGCGACGGCTTCGTGCTCTCCGACGGTGCCGGCGTGATGGTGCTCGAAGAGTACGAGCACGCCAAGGCGCGCGGGGCGACCATCTACGCCGAGCTCAAGGGCTTCGGCATGAGCGATGACGCCTACCACATGACCGCGCCGCCGGAAGACGGCCGCGGGGCAGCGCTATCGATGCAGAATGCGGTGCGCGATGCGGGCATCGACGCCGCCAGCATCGACTACATCAACGCCCACGGCACCTCCACGCCCGCCGGCGATCTCGCCGAGAGCCGCGCGGTCAGGAAGGTCATGGGCAGTGGCGCCGAATCGGTGGCGGTCAGCTCCACCAAGTCGATGATCGGCCATCTGCTGGGGGCCGCCGGGGCGGTGGAGGCGGTGTTCAGCGTGCTGGCGATCCGCGATCAGGTGGCGCCCCCGACCATCAATCTGGACACCCCCCAGGAGGGCTGCGATCTCGACTACGTGCCGCACACGGCGCGGGAGATGAAGATCGACGTGACGCTGTCCAACTCGTTCGGCTTCGGCGGCACCAACGGCTCGCTGATCTTCACCCGCGTCTGAGGCGGCCGCGTGGATACGCTGCCGCTCGACGATCGCGGACTGGCCTACGGCGATGGCCTATTCGAGACCGTGCTGCTACGGGACGGCCAGCCGCTGCTGTGGCGCGAGCATCTGGCGCGGCTGCAGCGCGGTGCCGAGCGGCTGGGGTTCGCCGCGCCCGATGCCGATAGCCTGCGCGCCTGCTGTGCCGAAGCGCCAGCCGGGCTCGCCGTGCTCAAGCTGATCGTCACCCGCGGCAGTGGCGGGCGCGGCTACCGGCCGCCGGCCGAAGCGTCACCGCAACTGCGCTGGCAGGTTGGTGCGTTTACCCCGCAGCCCGAGCGCTGGCGTGACGGCGTACGGGTGCGTCACTGCCGGCTGCGCCTGGGGCGCCAGCCGGCACTTGCCGGGATCAAGCACCTCAACCGCCTGGAGAATGTGCTGGCGCGCAGCGAATGGCAGGACGACGCCATTGCCGAGGGCCTGCTCAGCGACAGCCACGGGCTGCTGGTCGAGGCGACCTGCATGAACCTGTTCTGGTCGCGGCACGGTCGCCTCGAGACCCCACGGCTGGAGAACTGCGGTGTGGCCGGGACCCTGCGCGAGGCACTGCTGGCGGAGCTGGCCATCAGCGAGGTCGAGGCCGGCCCGGCGGTACTGCTCGATGCCGAGGCGGTGTGGCTGGGCAATTCGCTGCAGGGCCTGTGGCCGCTGGTACGGCTGGACGACGCCCAAGGCGAGTGCCTACGCCGCTGGACGCTGGACGCGCGTCACCGCCTGTTGCAGGATGCCGCGCATGCGCTGTTGGGCTATCCGTCGCCACGTTGAGACGGGAATGATCGAGGATACGAGATGCGAGTGGTGAAAGGCCTGCTGGTGCTGGTCATAGTGGCGGCAGCCGCCGTCTATGGGGGCTATCGTTATTGGGAGTCGCGACTCGAGGCGCCCCTGGCGTTGGCCGAGAACACCCTCTACGAGGTGCCGCGCGGCGCCGGCTACAATCGTGTGGTGGCCGACCTGGCGGCGCGTGGGATCATCGCCGACGACTGGGCGTTTCGGCTGCTGACGCGGATCGAACCCGAGTCGGTGCCGCGCCTGCGCGCCGGCGAGTACATGCTCGAAGCGGACATGAGCGGCCGCGAGCTGATCGAGCTGCTGGGCAGCGACCGTGTGGTCACCTATCCGCTGACGATTCCCGAGGGCTGGACCTTCCGCCAGATGCGCCAGCTGCTCGACAACGCCCCCAAGCTCGACAATCGCACCCAAGGCCTCTCCGACGACGAGGTGATGGCGCTGCTCGACCGCGAGGGCGTGCATCCCGAGGGCTGGTTCTTCCCCGATACCTATCGCTACCACAAGGGCGTCAGCGACCTGGAGATCCTTCAGCAGGCGCTGAGCCGTATGGAGCGAGTGCTGGAAGAGGTGTGGGAGGCGCGCGACGACGACCTGACCATCGACTCGCCCTATGAGGCGCTGATCATGGCCTCGCTGATCGAGCGCGAAACCGGCGCGCCGGAAGAGCGCCGCGAGATCGCCGGGGTGTTCAAGCGACGCATGCAGACGGGCATGCGGCTGCAGACCGACCCCACGGTGATCTACGGCATGGGCGAGCGCTACGAGGGGCGCATCACCCGCGCCGACCTGCAGGAAGCCACGCCCTACAATACCTATGTGATCGACGGCATGCCGCCGACGCCCATCGCCATGCCCGGGCGAGCCTCGCTCGAGGCCGCGGTCAACCCGCTGCCCGGCGAGACGCTCTATTTCGTCTCCCGGGGCGACGGCACCCATCACTTCTCCCGTACGCTGCGCGAGCACAATAACGCGGTCAATCGGTATATACGGAATCGCTGATTACGGAGCGGCAGTAGCCATGCAGCAGCGCGGACGTTTTATCACCCTCGAAGGCGGCGAAGGGGTCGGCAAGACCACCAACATGGCCTGGGTCTGCGACTGGCTCGGCGCCCGCGGCATCGAGGTGGTACGCAGCCGCGAGCCGGGCGGCACGCCGCGCGCCGAAGCGATCCGCGAACTACTGCTCGACCCTGCCAGCGACGAGCCGCTGGACGACGATGCCGAGCTGCTGCTGGTGTTCGCCGCCCGCGCCCAGCATCTGGCGCGGGTGATCCGCCCGGCGCTGGCGCGCGGCGCCTGGGTGGTGTGCGACCGCTTCACCGATGCCACCTTCGCCTACCAGGGCGGCGGGCGCGGCCTGCCGGCGGCGCGGATTGCCGCCCTGGAAGATTTCGTGCAGGGCCAGCTGCGCCCCGACCTGACCCTGCTGCTGGACATGCCGCTGGCGGCGGCCCGACAGCGCCTGGCAGCGCGAGGCTCGCAGCCGGACCGCTTCGAGCGCGAGCGCGAGGCCTTCTTTACACGGGTCCGTGATGCCTACCTGGCGCGCGCCGCCCAGGCGCCCGAGCGCATCGCGGTGATCGATGCCGGCGGGACGCTCGATGCCGTTCAGGCCCAGCTCGGTGAGCGCCTGGCAGCGCTGCTGGAGGCCCCGTCATGAGCGTCCCCGCGCCTTATCCCTGGCAGCAGGCGCTGTGGGAGCGGCTCACCGCTCAGCAGGACGCCGGGCGCCTGCCCCATGCGCTGCTGCTCAGCGGTGCGCACGGGGTCGGCAAGCAGGAGCTGGCCGAGGCGATGGTGGCGCGCAGCCTGTGTCAGGCGCCCGGCGCGCTGGCCTGCGGCCGCTGCCATAGCTGCGCGATGCTGTCCTCGGGCTACCATCCCGACCTGCTGCGGGTGTCGCCGGTGGAGAAGAGTCGCCAGATCCGCATCGACCCGATCCGTGAGGTCAACGCCTTCGTCAATCAGACCGCGCAGCAGGGCGGTTACCGGGTGATCGTGCTGCAGCCGGCCGAGGCCATGAACGTGGCCGCGGCCAACGCGCTGCTCAAGAGTCTCGAGGAGCCCGGCGAGCGCACCCTGTTCCTGCTGCTGGCCGATATCCCCTCGCGCATGCTGCCCACCATTCGTTCGCGCTGCCAGCAGTGGAGCCTGGCGGTGCCGCCAGCAGCGGCGTGCCTCGAATGGCTGGGCGAGGCGCTCGGCGATGTCGATGAAGCGCCGTTCTGGCTCGAGGCCGCCGGTGGGCTACCGCTACTGGCCCGCGAGATGGCCGACCCCGAGGCCCGCGCGCTGCGCCAGTCGCTACACGAGCTGTTCGATGCGCTGGTACGCGGTGCCGAGCCGGTCGCAGAGGCGGCGCGGCTGTCGGGGCAATCGGTGGAGCGCATCCTGTGGTACGGTATTGCCTGGCTCGAAGACCTGATTCGGCTGGGGCTGTCGGGGGATCGCCGGCAGCTGCGCAATCCCGACCTGCTGCCGCTGTACCGGCAGGCGGTCAAGAACGCGCGTATTCACGACTGGTTCCGGCTGCTCGACTATGCTCAAGAGCAGCGCCACCTGCTGGCAGTGGGCGGTAACCCCAACCCACAGCTGGTGCTGGAAGCCTGGCTGGTGCGCTGGTCGGCGCTGCTGCGTTCGTGAGCCACCGTGCTCTCCCGGTTACCCTAGAGGCGATCTCCATGGCCGCTCAGAAAGCCCTATCACTGCCGATTCCCGATGTGCCGACGCTGCTGCAGGCCTATATGCCGACGCTGGAGCGCGGCGGCATCTTCGTGCCTACCGAGGCGCGCTACGAGCTCGGTCAGGAGGTCTTCCTGCTGTTGACCCTGCCCGGCGAGAGCGATCGTCTGCCGGTCACCTGCCAGGTGGTGTGGATCTCGCCCCCGGGAGTCTCCGGACGGCGCCGGCCGGGCATCGGGGTGCATTTCAGTGCCGACGACAAGGCCGTGCGCGACCGTATCGAGACGCACCTGGCGGGGCATCTCGACAAGGGAGCCGCCACCTATACCCTCTAGCAGCGCCGTGCGCTGACACTCACTCACCGTTCTGGTATCACACCGCATGTTCGTAGACTCGCACTGCCACCTCGACCGACTCGACCTCAGCGCCTTCGATGGCGACCTCGGCGCCGCCCTCGACGCGGCCCGTGAGCGTGGGGTCAGACAGTTTCTGGCGATCGGCGTGACCCTCGAAGAGGTGCCCGCGGTGGCCGCCATTGCCCGCGTGCATCACGACGTGGTGATCTCGGCGGGGGTCCACCCGCTGCACCGGGTGGATCAGGAGCCCAGCGTCGAGGCCATCAAGGAGGTGGCCGAGCGCTATGCGGCCGTGGCCATCGGCGAATGCGGCCTCGACTACCACTATCTGCAGCGCTCGCCCGAGACGGTGCCGAGTCGTGAGGTCCAGCGCGAGCGCTTTCGGCGCCAGCTGATCGCCGCCAGCGAGCTCGAGCTGCCGGTGATCATCCACACCCGCGAGGCGCGCGACGAGACGCTGGAACTGATCAAGGCGCACACCGACCCGGCTGTGGGTGGGGTGCTGCACTGCTTCACAGAAGACCTCGGCATGGCACGCGAGGCGGTGCGCCACGGCTTCTATATCTCGCTGTCGGGGATCATCACCTTCCGCAATGCCGGCGCGCTGCGCGAACTGGCGCGCCAGATTCCCCTCGACCGCCTGCTGATCGAGACCGACAGCCCCTACCTGGCACCGGTACCGCATCGCGGTGCGTCCAACCAGCCGGCCTGGGTGGTCGAGGTGGCCGAGTGCATCGCCACCGAGCGCGGGATCAGCGTCGATGAAGTGGCGATGCAGACCACCGCCAATTTCTACCGGCTGTTTCGCCAGGCCGCGCCCCACGCGCCGGCCGAGATGCGCGATAGCCTGGCCACCGCCGGGCTGGTCTGAGCGCGTCGCATTACCGGGAGAATGCCATGTCCTTCGAACCGCTGCTGAGCGCCACCCACGCCACCGGGGCGATTCCGCCCCTCGAGCGCTGGCATCCGGCGCTCAGTGGGCGCATGGACCTGACCATCCGCGCCGACGGTCAATGGCTGCATGAGGGCACGCTGATCCGTCGTGCATCACTGATACGGCTGCTCTCCACCCTGCTGCGTCGTGAAGCGGACGGCGAACACTACCTGGTCAGCCCCGCCGAGAAGTGGCAAATCGCGGTCGAGGACTGCGCCTTCGTGGTCGTCGATGCCGAGCGCGATGGCGACAGCTGGTGGTTGACCACCAACGTCGGCGACCGCGTGGCGCTGGGCGAGGAGCAGCGGCTGACGGTCACCGCCACGCCGGAGGGCACGCCGGTGCCGCAGGTTGCGGTGCGCTTCGGCCTGGCCGCTCGGCTGGGGCGCAACGTCTTCTACCGCCTGGTGGAGGAGGGCGAGAGTCGCGCGGTCGATGGCCGCGAGCAGCTAGGGCTGGTCAGTGCCGGCCACTGGCAGCCGCTCGGTGAACTGGAGGCGATGTGAAGCTCACCGACGAGCAGCGCGCGGTGGTCGCCCACGCCGGCGGCCACGCCCGGGTCGCCGCGGTGGCCGGGGCCGGCAAGACCACCACCATGGTGGCGCGGGTGCTGAACCTGCTGGCCCGGGGCACACCGCCGTCGCGACTGCTGGTACTGATGTTCAACCGCGCCGCGCGGGAGGATTTCACCGCCAAGCTGGCGCGCTGGGCGCCACCCGGCCAGGCGCTGCCCGACGTGCGTACCTTCCACTCCATCGGCCATCGCCTGACCGGCACCCTGACCCGCTGGGGGGTGCTGGCGCCGCGTGAGCTGCTGGCCCAGGAGTGGCAGCGCGAGCGGCTGCTGCGCCAGGCCGTGCAGCACAGCCTGCACGGCGACGAGGTGCAGCTCGAGTCGGCGCTGGACGGCGACCGGCTCGAGGCCTTCGGCCACTTCTGCGAGCTGGTCAAGGCCGAGATGGAGGCGCCCCAGGCGCTCTACGAGCGCCTCGACTTCGGTGACGACACCGGCCACTTCGTCGATGCCTTCGACGCCGCCGAGGCGCTGCTCGAGCAGCACCGTCTGATGACCTACGCCGATCTGCTGTATCGGCCGCTGCGGGCGCTGGAGGCCGATGCCGCACTACGCCAGCGGGTCGAGGGCTTTCTCGATCATGTCATCATCGACGAGTATCAGGATATCAACGAGGCCCAGCAGCGGCTGCTGGCGCTGCTGGCCGGCGAGCGGGCCGCGGTGATGGCGGTGGGTGATGCCAATCAGTGCATCTACGAGTGGCGCGGCGCGCATCCCGATACCATGCTCGAGGACTTTACCCGCACCTTCGGCGCCGCCCACGACTATCCGCTGTCGACCACCTTCCGCCACGGTGATGCGCTGGCGCTGGCGGCCAACCATGCCATCGCCGCCAATCGGCGGCGTCCCGACCAGCTGTGCCTGGCGGCGGCGGACAACCCCAGGACCCGCCTGAGCGTGGCCCAGGGCGGCAGTGCGCTGGTCGAGGCACTCGATGCCTGGCAGCGTGACGGCCGGGCCCTCAGCGACGGCTGCGTGCTGGTGCGCAGCTGGGCGCTGTCGGTGTCGGTACAGCTGCAGCTGCTGCGCGCCGGGCTGCCGTTTCGCCTGGCCCGCGAGGACCGTTTCGTGTTCCGGCTGCCGCTGGTGCAGGCGCTGGCCGGCTACCTGCGCCTGGCGCGTCAGCCGGCGCTGCTCCAGGATCCCGCGCATCTGCTGCTGCTGCTCGCCCAGCCGACGCCCTTCGTGGCCCGCGAGCGGCTGCAGGCGCTGGCCACGCGGCTCGCCGAGTCGCAGCAGTGGCCGAGCCGCGACGATCCGCTGCTGGCCAGCCTCAAGCCGATCCAGCGGCGCAACCTCAAGCGCCGCTGGGCGCTGCTCTGCGACCTGCCCAAGTTGGCCGCCTGGCCGCCGTCGCGGCTGCTGGCCGAGGTGGTCGAGCGCCTCGATGCCGAGAAGGTACTCAAGCGCGCCGCGGCGCGGCGCGAGAAGGGCGAGGAGGACGTGCGCCTGCTCGACGTGCTGATCGAACAGGCCGCCGAGCTCGACCATGACCCGGAGGCCTTCATTGCCCTGCTCGAGCGGCCGGTTCAGGATGAGGCGATGGGCGCCGGCGACGCCGAGGGCATCCTGATCTCCACCGTGCACGGCGCCAAGGGCCTGGAGTGGCCGCTGGTGGCACTGTGGGGCGTCAACGAAGAGGATTTCCCCCACTACAGCCGTGACAACCCGCTGACCCCGGAGCGCCTGGAAGAGGAGCGACGGCTGTTCTACGTCGCCATGACGCGCGCCCGGGAGCAGCTGCTGATGGTCCACGACGGCGGCGAGCACCGGCCCAGCCGCTTCATCGCCGAGAGTGCCTGGGATGACTGCCAGCGGGTGGCGGATGCGCTGGGCGCCGCCGACCCGCCCCAGGCGCCGTTGCCGGTCGCCTCGCCGGCGCTGGTGGAGCGCTACCTGACCGCCAGCGGCCGAACGCTGGACGTCAGCGCCGCCGCCAGCGGCGTCGCCAGCCCGCCGGGCCACTACGCGGCGGCGGCCTTCGATGTCGGTCAGCGCGTACGCCATGCGGTGTTCGGCGAGGGCGAGATTCAGGTGGTCGAGGGCGACCCGGCCAATCCGGTCATCGAAGTGCGCTTCACCCACGCCGGCAAGCGCCGCCTGATCGCCCTGCGCGCGCCCCTGGAACCGCTTGGAGAATCCGCATGAGATCACCGCTGATTGACGCCGCGACGCTGCAAGGTCGCCTGGCGGCCACGCCTGTCCCGCAGCTGTTCGACTGCCGCGCACGCCTCAAGCAGCCAGACGCCGGCGCGGCACTTTGGCAGCAGGCGAGCCTCCCCGGCAGCCTGCACCTTGACCTCGATCGCGACCTGGCGGCAGCGCCGGGGCAGGGCGGCCGTCATCCACTGCCGAGCCGCGAGGATTTCACTGCCACCCTGCAGCGCCTGGGCGTCTCGCCGTCCCGGCCGCTGGTGGTGTTCGACGACATGGGCGGCCAGCTGGCCGCGGCGCGGGCCTGGTGGATGCTGGCCTGCTGGGCCGGCCATCCCGAGGTCTACGTGCTCGACGGCGGCCTGGCGGCCTGGCAGGCCGTCGATGGAGCGCTGGTGCCAGGTGCTGACGCGCCCGCGGCAAGTGACTGGCGGCCGGCATTCGATGAAGCGGCCTGGGTCGATGCCGATGAGGTGTTCTCGGGGCGGGCGCTCAAGCTCGATGCGCGCAGCCCGGCGCGCTTTCGCGGCGAAGAGGAGCCCATCGACCCGGTGGCCGGCCACATTCCCGGCGCCCGCTGCCGGCCGAGCGCCGCCAACCTGGATGAGAGCGGCCGCTTCAAGCCCGCCGAGCAGCTGGCAGCCGAGCTGCCGCGCGCCGACGAGCTGGTCAGCTACTGCGGCTCCGGGGTGACCGCCTGCCACACTATCCTTGCCTATGCGGTGGCCGGCCTGCCGCTGCCGCGGCTGTATGCCGGCTCCTGGAGCGAGTGGATCGAGGACCCGGCGCGACCGGTGGCAAGCGGCGACTGATCCGCTACCTTTACCCCTGTGACGTCCCACCCGGCGCCAGGGAGGCAGCGATGAACTTTGCCCTGATCGGTGCGGCGGGCTATATCGCCCCTCGCCATATGCAGGCAATACAGGCGACCGGCCATCGACTGGTGGCCGCCTACGATATCAACGATTCGGTGGGTGTGATCGACTCGATCTCCACCGACTGCGCCTTCTTCACCGAGTTCGAACGCTTCCTCGAGCACGCCTGGTGGCGCAAGCGCGAGGGGCAGGCCCTCGACTATCTGGTGGTCTGCTCGCCCAATCATCTGCATAGCGCACACGTCACCGCCGGGCTCTACCTCGGCTGCGAGGTGATCTGCGAGAAGCCACTGGCGGCCAGCGTCGAGCAGCTCGACGAGCTGCGCCGGGTGGAGGCCGACAGCGGCAGGCGGGTGTACTCGATCATGCAGCTGCGTCACCACCCGGTGATCCATGAGTTGCGCGACCGGGTCGAGCGTGACGGGCGCGACAATCATGAGGTGGACCTCACCTATATCACCTCCCGCGGTCCCTGGTATCAGGAGAGCTGGAAGGGCGACCCGCGTCGCTCCTTCGGGGTGGTGGCCGATATCGGCATTCACTTCTTCGATATGCTGCAGATGGTGTTCGGCGACCTGCAGCGGCTCAGGCTCCACTATCGCGACGCCCACAAAGCCAGCGGCTATCTGGAGTATCGCCGGGCACGGGTGCGCTGGTTCCTGTCCATCGATGCCGAGGACCTCCCCGAGGAGGTGCGCGGGCGGCAGCCTACCTACCGTTCGGTGACCTGCGACGGCGAGGCGTTCGAGTTTTCCGCCGGCTTCACCGACCTGCATACCGTTAGCTATCGCGAGATCCTCGCCGGGCGCGGCTTCGGTATCGAGGCGGTGCGCCCCTGTCTGGCGGCGGTACAAGCGATTGGCGAGGCAACGCCGGAGCCGCCGCGGGACGATGAGCAGCACCCGCGGCTGCGCACGCTCGACGTGACGCCAGACGTCGGCAGCGGCGGGAAGTGAGCATGGCGATGGCCTTCGTCGACCTGGCCGCCCAGCAGGCACGGCTCAAGCCGCGCCTCGATGCCGCCATCCAGGGCGTGCTGGCCCACGGGCGCTATGTGCAGGGCCCGGAGGTGGCAGCGCTCGAGGAGCGTCTCGCGGCGCGGGTCGGGGTAGCCCACTGCATCGCCTGCGGCAGCGGTACCGCGGCCCTGCAGCTGGCGCAGATGGGGCTCGGCATCGGCCCCGGCGACGAGGTCATCGTGCCGGGATTCGGCTTCGTGGCCAGCGCCGAAAGCGTGGCACTGTGCGGGGCGAAACCCGTCTACGCCGAGATCGCCCCCGACACTCTGCTGCTCGAGCCCCAGGCGTTGGAGGCGCTGATCACTCCGCGTACCCGGGCGATCATGCCGGTCTCGCTGTTCGGCCAGTGTGCCGATATGCAGGTGATTGGCGCGGTGGCCGAGCGCCACGGACTGGCGGTGATAGAGGACGCCGCCCAGAGCTTCGGCGCCCGCCGCCATGGCCGTGCTTCGTGCGGCCTTAGCCGGGTGGCCTGCACCAGCTTCTTTCCCAGCAAGCCGCTGGGCTGCTACGGCGACGGGGGGGCGCTGTTCACCGACGACGAGGCGCTGGCGACGTGCCTGCGGCGCCTTATCAACCACGGCGACGCGGGGCGCTACCGGCATCTGCAGCTGGGCATGAACAGCCGCCTGGATACGCTGCAGGCGGCGATCCTGCTGGTCAAGCTCGACGAATTCGACGCGGAGGTGGCGCAGCGCCAGGCGGTGGCCGAGCGCTATGACCGGCTGCTGGCAGCGCTGCCGCTCGATCGCCCGCGGTTGCTGCCCGGCAACGCCAGCGTCCACGCCCAGTACACCCTGCAGCTGGAGGGGCGCGACGCGGTGGCGGCGCGGCTGAATGATGCCGGGATTCCCACTGCCATCCACTATCCCCGTCCGCTCTATCGCCAGCCGGCGGTGGCCGACCCGGCGCGCCGGCTGAGCGCCTGCGAAGCGGCCTGCGAGCGGGTGCTCAGCCTGCCCATGCACCCCTACCTGGAACAGGAGCAGCAGGAGAGGGTAGTCGAAGCCCTGGACGACGCCCTGCGCGGACGGTAAGCCGAAAAAAATGCCACCGGCCCGGGGCCAGTGGCATTGGTCTTCTTAGCGCTTCGAACGCCCGGCCAGCGCCGGGTTACATATTCGGATAGTTGGGCCCGCCGCCGCCCTCCGGCGCCACCCAGGTGATGTTCTGGGCCGGGTCCTTGATGTCGCAGGTCTTGCAGTGCACGCAGTTCTGGAAGTTGATCTGGAAACGCGGCTGGCCGGCGTCGTCCTCGACGACTTCATAGACCCCCGCCGGGCAGTAGCGGCTGGCCGGCTCGGCGTACTTGGGCAGGTTGTCGCGGATCGGCAGCTCCGGGTCGGCGAGCTTGAGGTGACAGGGCTGGTCCTCTTCGTGGTTGGTGTTGGAGAGGAACACCGAGGAGGCCTTGTCGAAGGAGAGTTTACCGTCGGGCTTGGGGTAGTCGATCTTCTCGAACTCGCTGGCCGGCTTGAGCGCCGCGTGGTCCGGGGTAGTGTCGTGGACAGTCGGCAGCTTGCCGCCCAGCAACTGGTCGAGGAAGTTGTAGGCGCCGCCGCCGACGGTGCCGTACTTGTGGATCGCCGGGCCGAAGCTGGCGCTCTCCTTGAGCTCGGCGTAGGCCCAGCTGGCTTCCCATTTGGTGGTGAAGGCGGTCAGCTCCTGGCCGCCTTCGTCGCCCGCGGCAAGCGCCTCGAAGACGCTCTCGGCGGCTACCAGGCCCGACTTCATGGCGGTGTGCAGACCCTTGATCTTGGCGAAGTTGAGGGTGCCGGCGTCGCAGCCGATCAGCAGCCCGCCGGGGAAAGTCATCTTGGGTAGGCAGTTGAGCCCGCCCTTGGTGATCGCCCGGGCGCCGTAGGCGACTCGCGAGCCGCCGTCCAGGTACTGCTTGAGCTGCGGGTGGTGCTTCATGCGCTGGAATTCGTCGAACGGCGACAGCCAGGGATTCTGGTAGGAGAGATCCATGATCAGGCCCACCACTACCTGGCTGTTCTCGGCGTGGTAGAGGAACCAGCCGCCGTGGGTATCCTTGGCCAGCGGCCAGCCGGAACCGTGCAGCACCAGGCCCGGCTCGTGCTTGTCGGCGGGCACGTCCCACAGCTCCTTGAGGCCGATGCCGTAGTGCTGGGGGTCGCGGCCCTTGGCGAGGTCGTACTGCTCGATCAGCCGCTTGCCGAGGTGGCCGCGGGCGCCTTCGGCGAACAGGGTGTACTTGGCGCGCAGCTCCATGCCGGGCATATGGCCGTCCTTGGGCTGGCCGTCGGCGGCCACGCCCATGTCGCCGATCAGGATGCCCTTGACTACGCCATCCTCGACGATGGTCTCCTGGGCGGCGAAGCCGGGAAAGATCTCCACGCCGAGGCTCTCGGCCTGTTCGGCCAGCCAGCGGCACAGGTTGCCGGCGCTGATCACGTAGCGCTGGATGTCGCCGCCGGTGTTGTGCATGCTCTTGGGCACCAGCGCATTGGGCAGCTTCTGGGCCTTGTCGGCGTCCTTGAGCAGATACAGCTCGTCGCGAATCGCCGGGGTGGTCAGCGGGGCACCGCGCTCCTCCCAGTCGGGAAACAGCTCGGCCAGGGCACGGGGCTCGAACACCGCGCCGGAGAGGATATGCGCGCCCACCTCGGAGCCTTTTTCCACCACGCATACGGTGAGTTCCTGGCCTGCGTCGTTGGCCTGCTGCATCAGGCGGCAGGCCGCTGAGAGGCCCGCGGGCCCGGCGCCGACGATGACGACGTCGACCTCCATCGAATCGCGTTCTACGTGTTCCACCTGCTCTCTCCTCCACGGTCTGGTCGCTGCCTGTCATTGTGCTTGATCAGGCGATGGCATAACAGGTTATATCAAATCTGGATTAAAACGGTCGTTTGCTTCTAGTTTCTGGCCATGATATGCATAATAGATGCACTGCAACACCCCTACATAAGGTGGTAACCGACGTTCGACCCGAACCTCAGGGGATCGTCGTTGCCAGCAAGCGAGGGACGTCGACGGGTGAGTCCCGAGCGGTGCTGCCATCTGCGAGAGCCTTGCTCAGAGCACGCAAGCGCAGACTTTTGTGCAGTGTTTCCCTACTGCCTAGTGAACCAAGCGAGGACACTATGAAGGTACTGGTCGCGGTCAAACGCGTCATCGACTACAACGTCAAGATCCGCGTCAAGCCGGATCACAGCGACGTCGACCTCACCAACGTCAAGATGGCCATGAACCCCTTCTGCGAGATCGCCGTGGAAGAAGCGGTGCGGCTCAAGGAAAAAGGCGTGGCCACCGAAGTGGTCGCGGTGACCGTCGGCCCCAAGGCCGCCCAGGAGCAGCTGCGCACCGCGCTGGCGCTGGGCGCCGACCGCGCCATTCACCTCGAGACCGACGAACGGGTCGAGTCGCTGGCGGTGGCCAAGCTGCTGGCCAAGGTGGTGGAAGACGAGCAGCCGGGGCTGACGATCCTCGGCAAGCAGGCCATCGACACCGACAACAACCAGACCGGCCAGATGCTGGCGGCGCTTAGCGGCCTGCCCCAGGGCACCTTCGCCTCCGAGGTAGCGGTCGACGGTGACAAGGTCGCGGTGACCCGCGAGATAGACGGCGGCCTGCAGACCGTCGAACTCACGCTGCCGGCCATCGTCACCACCGACCTGCGCTTGAACGAGCCGCGCTACGCCAAGCTGCCCGACATCATGAAGGCCAAGAAGAAGCCGCTCGACGTCAAGACCCCGGCGGAGCTGGGGGTCGAGGTGGGCTCCCGGGTCAGCCTGCTCAAGGTCACCCCGCCCCCCGAGCGCCAGGGCGGCGTCAAGGTCGGCTCCGTCGACGAGCTGGTGGACAAACTCAAGAACGAAGCCAAGGTGCTTTAATAGGAGTCGATCATATGAGCATTCTGGTTCTCGCCGATCTTCACGACGGCCATCTCGCCGACGCCACCGCCCACGTGGTGGCCGCGGCCCACGCCATCGGCGGCGATATCCATGTCCTGGTGGCCGGTGACGGCGTCCAGGCCGCCGCCGAGGCCGCCGCCCAGCTCGACGGAGTGAGCAAGGTGCGCCTCGCCGACCACGCCGTCTACGCCCACCAGCTGGCCGAGCCCATGGGCGCGCTGCTGGTGGCGCTGGCCGACGACTACAGCCACGTGCTGGCCTCTGCCTCCACCACCGGCAAGAACGTGCTGCCGCGGCTTGCCGCGCTCAAGGACGTCAGCCAGCTCTCCGAGATCATCGCGGTGGAGAGCGCCGACACCTTCCAGCGGCCGATCTACGCCGGCAACGCCATTGCCACGGTCAAGAGCGACGACCCGCTCAAGGTGATCAGCGTGCGCACCACCGCCTTCGACGCCGTTGCCAGCTCCGGTAGCGCCGCCATCGAGGCGGTCGACCACGTTGCCGACAACGCCCAGTCGCGTTTCATCAAGGAAGCGCTCGCCGCGTCCGACCGCCCCGAGCTCGGCGGCGCCAAGATCGTCATCTCCGGCGGCCGCGGCATGGGCAACGGCGACAACTTCAAGCTGCTTGACGGCATTGCCGACAAGCTGGGGGCCGCCATCGGCGCCTCACGGGCCGCGGTGGACGCCGGCTTCGTGCCCAACGACATGCAGGTCGGCCAGACCGGCAAGATCGTTGCCCCGGATCTCTACATCGCCGTGGGTATCTCGGGTGCCATCCAGCACCTGGCGGGGATGAAGGACTCCAAGGTGATCGTGGCGATCAACAAGGACGAGGAGGCGCCGATCTTCCAAGTGGCGGATTATGGATTAGTCGGTGATCTGTTCGAGGTGCTGCCGGAGCTCGAGAGCAAGCTGTAATACCGCGCCCTTGCAGGTCGTGCCACAGCGCCCCGCCTAGTGCGGGGCGCTGTCGTCTCTGGCCTGGCCAGGATCGTCGGCATGTAAAAGCCCCGCCACGCTGGCGGGGCAAATAACGATGCGAAACGCCAGTCAGGCGCGGGGTCAGAACGCGTAGCTGGCCGAAAGCCATAGGCTGCGGCCGTCGAGGTAGATGCCGTCGGTGGCGCGGCCGGTCTGGGTGAAGCGGTAGGCGTGGTAGGTCTCGCCTTCATGCTGGTAGGCATCGGCCTTGCCGAAGTCCTTGTCGGGAAGGTTATAGACGGTGCCGGTCAGGCGCACGCTGTCGGAGACTTGGTAGGAGGCGCGCAGGTTGAACAGCTCATAGCCGTCGAGCCTGTTGCCCACCTGCTCATAGAGCGACAAATTCTGCCCCGACGTGGGGAGCCCGCCGGGGAAGCGTTCGCGAGAGGCGTAGTACTCGCCCTCCAGGGTGGTGCTCAAGCGCTCGTTGACGTCCCAGGTGAGGCTCGCGGTGAGCTTGTGCTTGGGGGTGTTGCTGAGCACCAGGCCTTCGCCCTCGCCGGAGGTGATCTGGGTGTCGGTATAGGTGTAGCCGCCGCTCAGCGACCAGGCGGGGGCGAACCGATAGCGGGCATTCAGCTCGATGCCGCGAGTCTCCGCCGAGTCGATGTTGATCAGCTGACTGAAGCCTTCCTGTGCGGTGAAGTTGCCCACGCTCAAGCAGTTGCCCAATCCGGCATTGGGCGTATTGCCGTCATCATCGACATACTGGCAGTTGGGAATGTCGTCGGCGCTGGCGATGCGATCGCTGAAGCGATTGTAGAACAGCGTGGCGCCGGCCG
The DNA here is from genome assembly GCA_001971685.1 of Halomonas sp. 1513. Taxonomy (NCBI): domain Bacteria; kingdom Pseudomonadati; phylum Pseudomonadota; class Gammaproteobacteria; order Oceanospirillales; family Halomonadaceae; genus Halomonas; species Halomonas sp. 1513. Next base: position 2,632,897 of record CP019326.1, on the reverse strand, counting down.
AGAAACCGTCGAGATTGTCATACAGGGCGCCAAGCTCGTAGTTGGTGCTTTTCTCGGGTTCGAGGTCGGGAGAGCCGATGGAGACGGTTTCCCCCTGGCCGGTAAAGCCGGTGATGCCATCGTGGAGCTGATTGAGCGTGGGGGTCTTGTAGCCGCGGCTGACCCCGCCTTTCAGCGTCCAGTGATCGCTGGTGTTCCATACCAGGTAGCCGCGCGGGCTGAAATGGCCGCCGAAGGCGTCGTGGTGCTCGTAGCGCCCGCCCAGGGTCAGTGCCAGGTCATCGCGCAGCCACCACTCATCCTCGGCGAACAGCGCCCAGCTACTCTGCTCGAAGGCGCTGCTGCCCGCGGCGCCGTCCTCGAGGCGCGAGTCGATGTACTGCCCGCCGAGGGTCACCATGTGGGCACCGATGGGCGCGACGAACTTGCTGTCGACGGTAATATCGCGATTTTCGAGTAGCCGCGGTTCGCCGCCTGCGGCGTGATAGCCGTAGGCGGGTGCGCTGCCTGCCGGCAGGGTACGGCCGAGGGTCTCGGTGGTGGAGTGGGTCATGCTGCTATCCCAGGTTCCCGCCTCGAGACGTGCCGAATGGCCGAGTGCCAACTGGTCGCGGTGGAAGCGTAGCTCGTCCTCGTAGCCGAAGATGCGCTCCGGGGTGTCCAGGTTGCCAAGGCGCCCGTCGCTGTTGTCGTAGACCTGCCGCGAGCGCTCCAGGTCGAGCCATAGCGCATGGGTGTCGTCTGGGGTCAGGGTCAGCCGGCCGCCGAGCGAGGCGATGCGCCCTTCGCTGGGGCGCGGGTCGCGTCCGCTGCCGTCCTCGATCAGGCGCTCCGAGCCGTCGCGGTCGAACAGCCGTCCGCGCAGCTGCAGACCCAGGGTATCTTCGATCAGCGGCCCCGAGGCGTAGAGATTGAGGGTCTGGGCGTTGCCGGCACTGCGATCCTGCTGGAAGGTGCTGTCGACCGACAGGTTGCCGGTCCAGGTGTCGCTGACCGGGCGGGCAATGATATTGATCACCCCGCCCATGGCATCGGAGCCGTAGAGCGTCGACATCGGCCCGCGGATGACCTCGATGCGCTCGATGCTCGTTAGCGGTGGCATGAAGCTGGTCGAGGTCTCGCCGAAGCCGTTGGGGGTGACGTCGCCGGAGGCATTCTGGCGGCGCCCGTCGACCAGGATCAGGGTATAGGCGCTGGGCATGCCGCGGATGCCGATGTTGAGCCCGCCGGTCTTGCCGGTGCCGCTGCGTACGTCGACGCCGGGCACGTCGGCGATGGCGTCGGCAACGTTGGAGAAGCGCTTGCGCTCGAGCGCCTCGCGGGTCACCACCGAGATACTGGCCGGTGCGTCGGCCAGCGCCTGTTCGAAGCCGGCGGCGGTCACGACGATATTGTCGAGGCGCGGTGTATCGTCGGCAACCGCCGCCAAGGAAGCACCGGCCGCGGCAATGGCGACCGCCAGGGAGCGTCGAGACGCATGGATCATGAGTTCACCTTAGAATGATGCTGATTATTGAATGATATTGATTATCAAGTGCAGGTGAATTCTAACCACACAGGCAAGCGCCGGGGAGGGGGCGGTCGGGAACGCTGCGTTGCTCAGGATGCAACGCTGAGGTCGGTGGACGGGGGGTGCCATTCGGGCGGGACATGGCGGCGCAGGAAGTCGAGCATGGCGCTGACCTTGCCCGCCTGATGGCCGTGGGCGTATAGCAGGTTGACCGGCAGACTGGGGAGCTGCCAGTCGGACAGGCAGGCCTCGAGCTGACCGGGATGGGCGCGCTCGCGGCGCTCGGCGAGCCAGCGCGGCATGATGCCGAGACCCTGGCCTCTGGCGATGGCGTCGGCCTGCAGCATGGGCTGGTCGAGGCGCAGGCGCGAGCGCGGCGGCTGGAGCAGAAACTGTGTACCGTCGCGCCGACGCAGCGGCAGGCCGTGCGCGGCATCGCCGAGCAGGTCGATCCAAAGGTGATCCAGCAGCTGTTCAGGCTGCTGCGGACGCCCGTGGCGTGCCAGGTAATCCGGGTGGGCGTAGATGCCGCGGGACAACAGCGTTAGCTGTTCGCAGCGCAGGCTCTCCTCCATGACGGGCCCGAGAGTGACATGGATGGCGCTGCTTTCGGCGCTGGCATGGAAGCGCCCGTGGGTTCTCAGGGTGACATCGATACGTGGATGGCGCGTCATGAAGTCGTGCAGTACCTGGGTCACCCAGGGCCGGGTCAGCGCAGCGTGAACGTCGACCACTAGCTCACCGCTGATCTCATGGTGCAGCGCTGCGAGAGCCGCCTGGCTCTGCTGCGCCAGCTCCAGCATGCGCTGGCAGTAGCCGTGAAACAGCGCACCGGCCTCGGTGGGCAGCAGGCGATTGGATTGACGGCGCAGCAGCGGGTAGCCGAGACGCGCCTCGAGCTGGCTGATGCGTCGGCTCAGCGTCGACTTGGACAGGCCCAGGAGCCTGGCGCTGCGGGTCAGATTGCCGGATTGCATGACCGCATCGAAGGCGGTCAGTTCGTCGAAATCGTGCATATCACGCGCATCCAGGAGGTTCCTCGGTCTGGCTGGGCAGCACCAGTATGCCATGAAGGGGTGCTTATATATAAATGGTTCTTTTTATCATTGGTGTTTGAGTCGCGTTGCAGTATAGGCAACGCGTTGTTGCATGCAATGTTGATGCGCCAGTTTATGAGAATCATTACTATCGTGTCTCTCGAATCCCTTCGTTGCTGATGCAGGAGATGCTGGATGTTCCGTACATGGCTGCCGCGCCGCCCACTGTTGGCGCTGACGCTGACGCTACTCTTCGCTGGTGCCCAGGCACAGAGCGTGGAAACCGCCCACGGTCCGGTCGATGTCGGCCCGGCCCCCGAACGCGTGGTCACGCTCCATGAAGGTGCCCTGGACACCGCGCTGGCGGCTGGCGTAACGCCGCTGGGCGCAGTGACCACCCGTGGCGGCGACGGCGTGGCGCGCTACCTCGACGACTACCTGGACGAGATCGCCATCGTCGGCGTGGTGCGCGAGATCAATATCGAGGCGGTGCTGCAGCAGCGGCCTGACCTGATTCTGGCCCCGCCTCAGCTCAGCGATGAGCAGTATGCGCTGCTGTCGCGGATTGCCCCGACCGTGGTGCCGCCGGGCCAAGGGTTCAGCCGCGAGGCGTGGAAGCACGATGCACGGCTCTACGCTCAGGCACTCGGCCGCGCGGAGCAGATCGAGGCGGCCATCGTCGACGTCGAGGGGCGCGCCGCTGAGATGGCGCAGGCCATCGAGGAGCGCGGGATCGACAGCGGTGCGACCCTGGTTCGCTGGATGCCGCAGGGGCCGTTGGTGATGTCGTCGCAGCTGTTCAGCACCGGGGTGCTGGCGGCTGCCGGTCTCGAGGTACACGACGGCGGCCTGGTGCCGGAGCAGGCCGGACATAGCGATCCGCTGAGCCTCGAGAACCTGTCGCGCATCGATGACGACTGGCTGTTCCTGGCGACGCTCAACGCAGACGGCGAGGAGGCGCTGGCCAGTGCCCGCCAGTCGCCCGCCTTCGAGCGACTCGCGGTGGTGCAGCGCGATCGCGTGGTCAGCGTCGACGGCCAGCTGTGGAGCAGCGCCCAGGGGCCGCTGGCCGCCCAGGCGATCCTCGATGACCTCGAGCGCGTGCTGCTGCCGTGAGCCAGGCCCTGCTTGCGAGGCCTGGCCCGCGCCTGGCCGCCACCTGGATGACGCTGGCGCTGCTGTTGATGGGCGTGGCACTGCTCAGCGTGCTGCTCGGGGCGGGGGAGGTCGGACCCAGCAGGGCGCTGGCGGTACTGGCGGGTGGCGGCGATCCGGAGGCGCGTTTCGTGGTCGGTTCGCTGCGCCTGCCGCGCACCCTGGTCGGTGTCGCCGTGGGGCTGGCGCTGGGCGTTGCCGGGGCGCTGCTGCAGGCGGTTACGCGCAACCCGCTGGCCGAGCCCGGCCTGCTGGGCGTCAGTGCGGGCAGCGCCTTTGCCGTGGCGGTGGCGCTGCTGCTGGGGGCCAGTGCCACCACGCTGCGCGTGTCGGCCGCGCAGCTCGGCGCCCTGGCCGGCTGCCTGTGCGTGCTGAGCGTAACGCGGCTGCGCGGCGTGGGCAGCGACCCGGTACGCCTGGTGCTGGCCGGGGCGGCATTCTCCGGCCTGCTGGGGTCACTGACTGCCTTGCTGCTGCTGTTCGATCAGCGCGCCGCCGACGAGATTCGCTTCTGGGTGATCGGCAGCCTCTCGGGGCGGCGTGCCGACGACCTGCTGGCGGTGCTGCCCGGCCTGGCCCTGGCCACGGCCATCGTCGTGAGCATTGCCCGGCCGCTGGCGGCGCTGTCGCTGGGCGAGCGGATGGCCGCGGGGCTTGGCCATCGTCCGGGGCGGGTGCGGCTGCTGGTGATCGTGGTGGTGGCGCTGCTGGTGGGTGCGGCCACGGCGATCGCCGGTCCGATCGCCTTCGTTGGCCTGGTGGTGCCGTTTGCGGCGCGGGCCCTGGCCGGGCCGGACATCCGTCGCGTGCTGTGGCTATGCCTGCCGCTGGGGCCGCTGATGGTGATCTCGGCGGATGTCCTGTCGCGGCTGTTGGTGGCGCCGTCGGAGATGCCCCTGGGCGTGCTCACCGCGCTATGCGGTGCCCCGGTGCTGGTGGCGGTGGTGCGCGCCAGGCGTATGCCGACCCTGTGATCGTGATGCGCTACTCGCGGAGACATGATGTCGTTATTTCCTCTGGCGCGTGACGCCGCTGTCGCCAAGCGGGCGCCTGCGCTGCCGGCGCCCAGCGGCTGCTGGCGACTGGCCTGGCAGTGGCCGGGCGGCGGCGAGGTTAACCTGCTGATCACTCGGCGCAGCGCGCTGGCCATTGCCGGCCTGCTGCTGGCGCTGCTCGTGGCCAGCGGCGTCTATCTGGCACTGGGCAGTGTGCACCTGGCGCCGCGGTCGCTGGCCGCGGTGCTGGTGGGCGGCGGCGACCTCGTGGCTCGCTTCATGGTGATCGAACTGCGCCTGCCGCGGCTGGTGGCCGCCTGGCTGACCGGCGCGGCGTTCGCGGTGGCCGGCTGCCTGATGCAGACCCTGGCCCGCAATCGCCTGGCCACGCCGGGTATCATCGGGATCGACAATGGCGCCACGGCGTTTGCGGTGGCCTCGGTGGTGGGGCTCGGCGTATCGCTGGCGCCGCCGGCAATGGCGCTGGCGGGGGCGGCAACCGCGGCGGCGATCACCTTCGGCCTGACCGCCGGCGGTGGCAGCCGCGGCTATCGCTTCATCGTTGCCGGCATCGGGGTGGGCGCGGTGTTCGGCGCCGTCACCCAGCTGCTGCTGGCGAGGGTCGATATGGATACCGCCAATGCGGCCTACCCGTGGACGGTGGGTACGCTCAACGCGCGGCCTCCCGGGGCCCTGTTGGTGCTCGGCGCGGGATTGGCGGTGGGGCTGACGATGGCGCTGCAGCTGTCCCGGGCGCTGTCGCTGATGCGCTTCAGCGACGCCGTCGCCCAGGGGCTGGGCTCCCGGGTGGGGCGCCGCCGCTGGCAGGTGCTGGCGGTGTCGGTGCTGCTCACCGGGCTGGCGGTGGCGGTGGCCGGACCGGTGGGCATGGTGGGGCTGATCGGCCCGGAGATCGCCCGCTCGCTCTCCTGCCCACGCGGCGTGCCGATCATCGCCTCGGCGCTGGCTGGGGCGCTGGTGATGGTGCTGGCCGACCTGCTCGGCCGGGTGCTTCTGGCGCCCATCGAGCTGCCGGTGGGGATCGTCACCGCGGTGGTCGGCGGCCCCTGGTTGCTGTGGATATTGTTGAGGCCTCACAGGAGTCTGGCATGAGAGACGTGGCTGAGAGCAGCGCGTTGGAAGCGCGCCGGCTCGACCTGGCCCACGGCCAGCGGCGGGTGATCGAGGCGCTGGACCTGCGCCTGCCGCCGGGGCGGGTGACCGCCATCGTCGGCCCCAACGGCTGCGGCAAGTCGACCCTGCTGGCGGGGCTGGCGCGGCTTCACGCCCCGGGCGGCGGCTGTGTGCTGCTCGACGGCAAGGATATCCAGCGGCTGCCGGCCCGCGAACTGGCGCGCCGCCTGGCGCTGCTGCCGCAGGAGGCGATTGCCCCCGAGGGGCTGACGGTACGCGACCTGATTCGCTTCGGCCGCCAGCCCCACCAGGGCTTCCTTCGCCAGTGGTCGTGGGAGGACCAGGGTGCTGTCGAGGCGGCGCTTGCCGCAGCGGACCTGGCGGCTCTGGCCGAGCGACCGCTGGAGGCGCTTTCCGGCGGCCAGCGGCAGCGCGCCTGGATCGCCATGACCATCGCCCAGCAAACGCCGCTGCTGCTGCTCGATGAGCCCACCTCGGCGCTCGACCTGGGCCACCAGCTGGAGGTCTTCGAGCTGGTACGGCGCCTGGCCGGGGAGGGCCGTACCCTGGCGATGGTGCTGCATGACCTGGCCAGCGCCTGTCGCTATGCCGACCATCTGGTGGCGATGCGCGACGGTCGTATCGTTGCCGAGGGGGCGCCACGCGAGGTGGTGACCCGTGAACTGGTCGGCGAGCTGTATGATATCGACTGCACCCTGTTGCACGACCCGGCCACCGGGACACCGCTGCTCTCCGATCTGCGGCGGCGCGCCGTTTCGGTGTAAATGAAAGTCATTGCTATTTGGGGGCGGGGTGCTATCCTGTCCAGCGGCCGTCCGGTGAGCCGGCGGCGGCAGTCACCACGGGAGGAGCAAGTGGCGAATTCCCCACGATATTTCATGCGCGGTGCGCTACTGGCCTGCGCGCTCGGCGGCGCATCGGCATTCCCGGCGCTGGGCGAGGACGCGCTGCCGGAGGCACTGGCCGAGCGGCTGGCGTCCGAGGATGAACAGACTCGCGCGCGCGTCAGCGAACTCGTTCGTCTCGAGAGCGAGACCCGGCGACTGACGGCCTACAGCGATGAACTGGCGCGCTTCAACGACCAGCAGCGCTTGCACCTGGCCGCGGCCGAGACCCAGCGCATCGCCGCCGGAAGTACCCGTGAGACCCTGGCGCCGCTACTGCGGCGGCTGGTCGAGGATCTCGATGCGTGGGTCGAGGCCGACCTGCCGTTTCTGCGCGATGAGCGCCGCGCGCGGGTGGCCAATCTCGAGCGCAGCCTGGTCGACGGCGATCTCGAGGCCGCCGAGCGCCTCGACCGGGTGCTGGCGGCCTGGCGTGCCGAGCTCGACTACGGCCGTGAGCTGGACGCCTGGCGGGGGATGCTCGATGAGCGCCACGAAGTGGATTTTCTGCGCTGGGGGCGAGTCGGCCTCTATTACCTGACCCCGGATGCCAGCGACGCGGCGGTGTGGCAGGCGGCAGACGGCGAGTGGCAGCGGCTTGACGACGCCGACCGCCGCCAGCTGCGCGATGCGCTGCGCATCGTTCGCGAGCAGCGCGCCCCGGCGCTGCTCACGCTGCCGCTATCCCAGCCGTTGCACGAGGCTCAGGCAGACGAGGAGGGCGCATGATGGCCCGGCTGTGGTTAGTGGTCGTGCTGACCTGGGCGCTGGCGCCGCTGGCGGCGGCGCAGACCGCCGAACACACCGCCGTGACGCTCGACGACGCGCGTCTGGAGGCGCTGCTCGAGGATCAGGCGGCGCTGGAGGCGGCGCTCGATGCGGCGCGTAGTGAACGCATCGAGGCCGGCGAGCGTCGCGATGCCCTCGAGGCCGAGCAGGCCAGCCTGGGCGAAGCGCGTGCGGCGCTCGAGGCCGGGCGCAGCGCGCAGGCCGCAGACCTCGAGGGCGTGGCGCAGGTCCTCGATCGCCACCTGGGGGAGCTGCGCGACTCCCTTGCCAGCAGCTGGCTGACGCTGAACGGTGGCGTGCTGCCGGCGCGCAGCGACGCCCACAGCCTGCCAAGTCCGGCACGCCTCGAGGCGGTCGCCGCCGCGCTGGTGGCGCTCACCGCCGACAGCGCGCGGGTCGAGCGCGCAACCCTGCCGGTAGCAGGGGCCGACGGTCGCGTGACCTCGCGGGAGGTGATCCGCCTGGGCGATATGGCGGCCTTCAGCGACGCCGACTGGCTGCGCCGTGAGTCACCGGAGATGCCGCCGGCGGTGGTCGAGCACACGCCGCGTGAGGCCGCCGAGCGCTTGGCCGCCTTCGCCCGCGGAGAAGGCAGCCGAGTCATGCTCGACCCGACCGGTGGCCGGCTACTCGACGCCCTGGCGCAGCGCCCCACCCTGATCGAGCGTTTCCACCAGGGCGGTGCGGTGGGCTACGTGGTGGTCACGCTGGGCGGCCTGGGGCTGCTGGTGGCGCTGTTCCAGTACGCCTACTTGCTGTGGGTCGGCGGGCGACTGCGCCGTCAGCGCCGAGATCTCGACGCGCTGCGCGACGATAATCCGCTGGGCCGGGTGCTCGGCAAGTATCGCGCGCTGCGCGAAGGTCAGGCACCGGAAGCGCTCGAGGCACGTCTCGATGAGGCGCTGCTGGCCGAGCTGCCGAGGCTCGAACGCGGCCAGTCACTGGTCAAGCTGCTCGCCGCCGTCGCGCCGCTGCTGGGGCTACTCGGCACGGTGACCGGCATGATCGTGACGTTCCAGGCGATCACGGTGTTCGGCACCGGTGATCCGCAGCTGATGGCCGGTGGCATCAGCCAGGCGCTGGTGACCACCGTGCTCGGCTTGATCACCGCGGTGCCGCTGCTGTTTGCACATACCGCGCTGGTCAGTCGCAGTCGGCGGCTGTCCGACATGCTCGAAGGGCAGGCCAGTGCGGCGCTTGCCGAACACCTCGAGCGCCAACCCGCCGACGATGCCCGACATGGGTCGCGCCATGCCGCTGCCTATGTCTGACTCGTTGAGCTTGCTGTGGCAGCCCCTCGCGCGCCTGCTGGAGGCCGGGGGGCCGGTGCTGTTGGCGATCGGCGTGGTAGCGATGCTGCTGTTCAGCCTGTCGCTGGAGCGCTGGTGGTATTTTCGCGGCCGCTGGCGGGCTGAGCGGCGTGCGCTGATACGGCGCTGGGTGGCGCGCCGCGACCAGGTCAGCTGGAGCGCGCGAACCCTGCGCGAGGTGTGGACCCGCGAACTGATCGCCCGGCTGCGCCGGCCGCTGCCGTGGCTCAAGCTGCTGGTCATGCTGTGCCCGCTGCTCGGCCTGCTGGGCACCGTGACCGGCATGATCGGCGTGTTCGACGGCCTGGCCATGGGGGATGCCAATCAGGCCCGCTCGATGGCCGACGGCGTGGCCCGCGCGACGCTGCCGACCCTGGCCGGGATGGCGGTGGCGGTGGTGGGACTGCTGTTCACCTCCCGGCTGGAATTCATCATCCGGCGCGAAGACCAGCGGCTGCACGACCGCATGGCCCGCGCCGCGGAGGACGCCCATGCGTAGACGTCGACGCCATGCGGTGAGTGAGGACGCCAGCGAGGTCAACCTGACGCCGATGCTGGACGTGGTATTCATCATGCTGATCTTCTTCATCGTCACCACCAGCTTCATTCGTGAAAGCGGAGTGGAGATCGAGCGGCCCGAGTCGAGCGCCGCCTCGCCGCGTCCCGATGCCCAGGTGATGGTGGCGCTGACGCCGGAAGGGGCGGTGTGGGTCGACGGCCGGCCGGTGGATGCTCATCGAGTCGGTGATGAGGTGGCCGCGCTGGTCAACGGGCAAGGCGGTGTCGTGATCCAGGCCGATCGTGCCGCCACCACCGGCCTGCTGGTCGAGGTCATGGATCGGCTGCGCGAGGCGGGCGTAGACGATGTGGCGGTGGCCGCGATCCGGGGCGGCCCATGAGCCGGGTGCCGCTCTCGGTCGTCGGCGGTAGCCTGCTGGCGCTGCTGCTGTTCTGGCTGCTGGCACTGCTGGTGACACCGCCGGAGGCCGATGTCGAGGTGGTGGAGATGCCGCTGCCGCTGAGCGTCAGCGACGCGCCGGCTGCCGAGCGGGTGGCGGCGCCGGTCGACAGCGCGTCGCAGCCGCCGACGCCACCCGCCTTGCCGGAGCCGGCAACTGTGGCTGATAGCCAGGTGGCGGTACCTGAGCCCGAGTCTAAGCCCGAGCCCGAGTCTAAGCCCGAGCCCGAGTCTAAGCCCGAGCCCGAACCTCAGCCTGAACCCGAACCACAGCCCGAGCCCGAACCACAGCCCGAACCTCAGCCTGAACCCGAACCACAGCCCGAGCCCGAACCACAGCCTGAACCCGAGCCGCAGCCCGAGCCAGATGCGTCCCAGGCTAGCGAGTCGCCGTCAGCCGAGCTTGCCCCCGAGCCCTTCGCCGGCCAGCCGGGAAGCGAACAGGGCGAGGCCGAACAGGCGCCGGTCGACGTCGGCGCGGCCACCCCGACCCACCGGGTGCCGCCGGAGTATCCGCGCCGCGCTCAGCGCCGCGGCATGGAAGGGCACGTCGAACTGACCTTCCTGATTCGCCCCGACGGTAGCGTCGACCGCTCATCCATCGAGGTGGTCGAGGCGCGTCCGCGCCAGGTCTTCGAGCAGGCCGCGGAATCGGCGGTGGCAGAGTGGCAGTTCGAGGCGAGCGGCCAGCGGCGGCGCGCTCGCCAGCGCCTCGAGTTTCAGCTCAGGTAGGCGTCACAGGTCGAGTTCGGTCCACACCGGGGCGTGATCCGAGGGTTTGGGCATGGCGCGCAGCTGGTAGTCGATACCGGCGTCGGCCACGCGTTCGCCGAGCGGCGCAGTGACCAGGATATGGTCGATACGCAGGCCGCGGCGAGGCTCGCGCTCGAAGCCTCGCGAGCGGTAGTCGAACCAGCTGAAGCGGTCATCGATCTCGGGATAGCGCAGCCGGTAGCTGTCGCTGAGTCCCCACGCCTTGACGCGGCCCAGCCATTCCCGCTCGATGGGCTGGAAACTGGTCTTGCCTTCGCGCAGCCAGCGCTTGCGATTGGCCTCGCCGATGCCGATATCGATATCCTGGGGCGAGATATTGAAGTCGCCCATCACCGCCAGGCGCTGCTCGGGGCGGCACTCCTCCTCCAGCAGTCGCGACAGCTGGGCATAGAAGCGCTGCTTGTGGGGGAACTTGGTGGGATGCTCGATGTTCTCGCCCTGGGGAAAGTAGCCGTTCCACACCGTCAGCGGCTCACCGTCGGGCATCGCCAGGCGCACGCCGATCATGCGCCGCTGGGCGTCGTGGTCATCGTCTGGGAAGCCATAGTGCACCGCCTCGGGCTCGTCGCGGCACAGCATGGCCACGCCGTAGTGGCCCTTCTGGCCGTGGAAGTAGACCCGATAGCCCAGCGCCTCCACCGCCTCACGAGGAAACTCGCTGTCCTGCACCTTGGTTTCCTGCAGGCCGATCAGCGCCGGGCGGTGCGCCTCGATCAGCGCCTCGAGCTGATGCAGCCGGGCACGAATGCCGTTGATGTTGAACGAGACCAGGCGCATCAGTCGTCGCGCTCCGGGGCGCGTTCGGGATGCACCTGGATGCTCGGCGCCTGCTGCTGACGCGCCAGCTTGCGAACCGCCTGCAGCTTGCGCTGCTGGCGCTTCTTTTCGGTGAAGCGGCGCGACGAGGTGACCTGGTCGGGGTTCTCGTGGCGCCATTTCTTGAAATCCTTGCGCTTGCCGGTGCGCAGCGTCACCTTGTCGGCCAGCGAACGGGTCTTCTTCCTGCGTGTCATGACGCATGACTCCCTATACTGTGTGGCGCCATTCTAACAGGCGCGGCGGGTACCACACAGCCGGGGGCGCCCTGATCGTCAATGGCTGCTACAATAGGCCGCTTGAAAACGTCCAGACAGGTTTGGGCGCGTATCACATCCACAGACATTACGGACAGAATCACAGCCTATGAGCGAGTCGGAAAAGACCACCGCACCGGCCCAGAACCGCAAGCCCAAGCGTCGTCGCCGCAAGCCGCGCAAGTCGCAATCCAGCTGGGATCTGCGACAGTTCCAGGTCCCGCCGGTGGCGGGCAAGTGGCGCTTCCACGACTTCGATCTGCCGCTGCCGCTGATGCGCGCGATCCATGCCCAGGGCTTCGAATACTGCACGCCGATCCAGGCCGAGGCGCTGGCCCAGACCCTGCTCGGCGGCGATATCGTCGGCAAGGCCCAGACCGGTACCGGCAAGACCGCGGCATTCCTGATGTCGATCCTGGCCTATTTCCTCGAGGAGGAGACGCCCAATGGTCAGAAGCCCGGTGCGCCGCGCGCCCTGATCGTTGCGCCGACGCGCGAGCTGGCGCTGCAGATCGAGAAGGATGCCAAGGCACTGGCGCGCTTCACCGACCTCAACGTGGCAAGCGTGGTAGGCGGCATGGACTACCAGAAGCAGCGCGATAACCTGGGCAAGAACCTGGATATCCTGGTCGCCACGCCGGGACGGCTGCTCGACTTCCATGAAAAGCGTGACGTCGACCTGACCCAGGTCGAGGTGCTGGTGCTCGACGAGGCCGATCGCATGCTGTCGATGGGCTTCATTCCCGACGTCAAGCGCATCATCCGGCATACGCCCAAGAAGGAGGAGCGTCAGACCTTCCTGTTCTCGGCGACCTTCACCGAGGACATCCTCAACCTGGCCAGCCAGTGGACCGAGAATCCGGCCCACGTCGAGATCGAAGTCACGGTGGAGAACGCCGCCGACATCGACCAGCGCGTCTACATGGTCGGCGACGACGACAAGCAGCGCCTGCTGATCAATCTGCTCAAGCAGGAGAGCTTCGAGCGGGTGATGGTGTTCGGCAACCGCCGCGACCTGGTGCGCAAGCTCGATGAGCTGCTCAGGAAAGCCGATATCAATGTGGCGATGCTCTCCGGCGATGTGCCGCAGGCCCAGCGCATCAAGACCCTCGAGCGCTTCCGTGAGGGCGACGTGCAGGTGCTGGTGGCCACCGACGTGGCCGGGCGCGGCATCCATATCGACGACGTCAGCCACGTGATCAACTACACCCTGCCGGAGGATCCGGAAGACTACGTGCACCGCATCGGCCGCACCGGTCGCGCCGGCGCCAAGGGTGTATCGATCAGCTTCGTCGGCGAAGAGGATGCCTTCTCGCTGCCCGAGATCGAGCGCTATATCAACGACAAGCTGCCCTGCGAGCATCCGCCCGAAGGGTTGCTGTAGGCGCTCCCATGCTCGATGAGGCCCTGAAGGGCGATATCCAGACCGCCTATCGCCGCGTCCTCGAGGGGCTTGAGCTGACGCCGCGCTACGGCCAGCGGCTGATGATCGCCGAGATCGCCCGCACCCTGGCGGGCATCGAGGCCGACGACAGCGGCAAGCGGGTCAGCGATGAGCACGTCTGCGTGCTCGAGGCGGGCACCGGCACCGGCAAGACCCTGGCCTACCTGCTGGCCGCGCTGCCGGTGGCCCAGGCGCGCGGCAAGCGACTGGTGATTTCGACGGCCACGGTGGCACTGCAGGAGCAGGTGCTGCATCAGGACCTGCCGTCGCTCAAGGCCCACAGTGGGCTGAGCTTCGACTATGCCCTGGCCAAGGGGCGCGGTCGCTACCTGTGCGTGGCCAACCTCGAGAAGGCCCTCGACGGCGTCGAGGACAACCCCACGCTATCGCTGTTCGAGCAGGCCATGGAGGCGCGCGACGGCGACGACTTCCATGCCCTGGTCAAGGAGCTCGCCGAGGCCTACGGTAGCGGCCGCTGGGCCGGCGACCGCGACAGCTGGCCGGTGAGCATTGCCGATCCGCAGTGGCGGCGGCTGACCACCGATCACCGCCAGTGCACCAACCGCCGCTGCGGGCACTTCAACGCCTGCGCCTTCTTTCGTGCCCGCCGCCACCTCGACAGCGCCGACATCATTGTCGCCAACCACGACCTGGTGCTGGCCGACCTGTCGCTGGGCGGCGGCATGGTGCTGCCCAAGCCCGCCGACTGCATCTATGTCTTCGACGAGGGCCACCACCTGCCGGACAAGGCGGTGGAGCACTTTACCCACCGCTTCGCCGTCAACGGTGCGCTGCGCTGGTTGAGGACGCTGAAGAAATCGCTTACCGAGCTGAATGCGGCACTCGCCGTGCAGCCTACCCTGGCGCGGCTGCTGGCCGGCTTTCCCGAGGCCATCGCGGCGATCGAGCCGCGGCTGGGCGAGGTCATGGCGCTGGGGCATCAGCTCGCCGAGCTACCCCAGGGCAGCGGCGACGAGAGCCGCCACCACCGTTTCGAGATGGGGCGCGCGCCGCTGCCGCTGCGCGAGCAGGCCAGCGCCCTGGTGGTGGTGTTCGCCGCCCTGGCGCGCAACCTCGAGAGCATGGCCGATATCCTGCGCGAGAGCCTCGACCCGGACAAGCACACCGGGCTACCCAAGGAGCAGGCCGAACCCTGGTTGCCGCTGATCGCGCTGCTGCACGGTCGCGCCCTCGAGGCGCATGCCCTGTGGCTGGCGATGAGCGAGGAGGACGACCCGGCCGAGCCGCCGCGAGCGCGCTGGCTGACCTTCGAGCCGGTGGCCGGCGAGCCCGAGCTGGTCTATTCGGCAAGCCCGGTCTCCGCCGCCCACACCCTGGCGCGGACGCTGTGGGGCAGCTGCTACGGCGCGGTGGTGACCTCTGCCACGCTGACCGCGCTGGGCCGCTTCGAGCGCCTGCAGGAGCGCGCCGGGCTGGCCAACCGCTACCGCTACCAGCGCCTGCCGAGCCCCTTCGACTACTCGCGGGCGGTGCTCAGCGTGCCACGCGAAGCGGTGGACCCCGGCAATCGCGAGGCCCACGAGCGGGCCATCGTCGATTTCATCGAGGGCTTGGACAGCCGTGAGGCGGTGCTGATGCTGTTTTCGTCGCGGGCGCAGCTGCGCGCGGTGGAGAAAGCGCTGCCCAAGGCGCAGACGGAGCGGGTGCTGGCCCAGGATCGCCTGCCCAAGCGCGAGTTGATCGAGCGGCACCGGGCGCGGGTCGACGCCGGGAAGGGCAGTATCATCTTCGGTCTGGCCAGCTTTGCCGAGGGGATCGACCTGCCCGGCGACTATCTGACCCACGTGGTGATCACCCGGCTGCCGTTCTCGGTGCCCGACGATCCGGTGGGGGCGACGCTTGCCGAGTGGATCGAGAGCCGCGGCGGCAACCCCTTCATGCGCATCAGTGTCCCCGATGCCTCGATCAAGCTGGTCCAGGCCTGCGGCCGGCTGATCCGCAAGGAGCAGGACAGCGGACGCATCACGCTGCTCGACCGCCGGGTGCTGACGCGGCGCTACGGCCGCGCGCTGCTCGATGCGCTACCGCCTTTCAGTCGTGAGATCGACGGCGTAGCGCAGCTGCCCTGAGCGGTAGCGATGGCCACAACCCAGCGCGCCCGCCATTTGGCGGGCGCGCTGGGTTGTGGCGACGAGCGGGTCAGGCGGCGTTGGTACGTGCGGCTAGCACCGGCTTGAGCTTTTCGTTCATGGCAGTGAAGGCCTCGACGGTGGCATCCCAGTCGATACAGGCGTCGGTGATCGAGACGCCGTACTTGAGCTGGCTGCGATCATCGGGAATCTTCTGGTTGCCCCAGCCGATGTGCGACTCGACCATCAGGCCGATGATCGAACGATTGCCCTCGAGGATCTGATTGGTGACGTTCTCCATCACCAGCGGCTGCAGGGCCGGGTCCTTGTTGGAGTTGGCATGCGAGCAGTCGACCATGATGTTGGGCGTGACGCCGGCGCGGGTCAGTTCCTGCTCGGCCAGCGCCACGCTGACGCTGTCGTAGTTGGGCTTGCCGTTGCCGCCACGCAGCACCACGTGGCCATAGGCATTGCCGCGGGTACGGATGATGGCGACCTGGCCGGCCTGGTCGATGCCCAGAAAGTTGTGCGGATGCGCCACCGACTGCAGGGCGTTGACCGCCACATCGAGGCTGCCGTCGGTGCCGTTCTTGAAGCCTACCGGGCAGGACAGGCCGGAGGCCATCTCGCGATGGGTCTGGGACTCGGTGGTGCGTGCGCCGATTGCCGACCAGCTGATGCAGTCCTGCAGATACTGTGGAGAGATCGGATCGAGCGCTTCGGTGGCCAGTGGCAGGCCCATCTCGGCCAGCTCCACCAGTAGCCGGCGGGCGATGTGCAGCCCCTCTTCGATCTCGAACGAGCCGTTGAGGTGGGGGTCGTTGATCAGTCCCTTCCAGCCCACCGTGGTGCGCGGTTTCTCGAAGTAGACGCGCATCACGATATACAGGCTATCCTGTACCTGGTCGGCCAACCGCCGCAGGCGGCGGGCGTAGTCGAGGGCGGCGTCGACGTCATGGATGGAGCATGGGCCGACGACCACCAGCAGACGCGGGTCGCGGCCATCGAGGATACGCTGAATGGTCTCGCGACCGTCGACGACGGTGCGCTCGGCGCCCTCGGTCAGGGGAATTTCCTGCTTCAGGGCATCGGGAGTGATCAGGACGTCCTGGGCGAGGACGTTGAGGTTGTTGACCTGCTGTTGTGACATGCCGCTACCTGTGACGTGATTCGCGCGTGAAGGGGGTGAGTCGTGCCCCTACTATCGCCCGTCGAGGCCTGAAAAATCAACGCTGGCATGGAACTCCCGTGCCTCGATCCGGTCACAGCGGGTCGTTGAGGTCGACAGACCCTGCTTGATGGAATGCCAATAAACAGGAACACTTACGGGTAACCATCACACTTGCCTGACAGGGCCCAGGTTGACGCCATGACTACCAGATTCGTTTATGTTGCCGCTGTGCTGGCACTGCCTGCTACGCCCCCCGCGATACTCTCCCGGTCGGGGAGGGGTTGAATGGGCACGAGGGAAACCGATCAGCAACTCGTCGAGCGCGCCCAGCAGGGCGACAACCGGGCCTTCGATCTGCTGGTAAAGAAGTACCAGCACAAGATCATTGGTCTGATCGGCCGCTACGTGCATGATCATGCTGAAGTCCACGACGTGGCGCAGGAGGCGTTCATCAAGGCCTACCGCGCGCTGGGCAAGTTTCGTGCCGAAAGCGCCTTTTACACCTGGATGTATCGCATCGCCATCAATACCGCCAAGAATCATCTGGTGTCGCGCGGGCGGCGCCCGCCGGGCAGTGACCTCGACATCGCCGATGCCGAGATCGTCGACCACAGCGGGCGACTGTCGGATACCGAAACCCCGGAAGCGGCGATTGCCCGTGACCAGTTGGAGGCCTCCGTCTTCGAGGCCATCGAGAACCTGCCCGAGGACCTGCGCACCGCCATCACGCTGCGCGAGCTCGACGGGCTCTCCTATGAAGATATCGCCAACATCATGAATTGCCCGGTCGGCACGGTGCGTTCGCGGATCTTCCGCGCCCGGGAGGCGGTCGATAAACATATTCAGCCGCTGGTGACCACGGCACGCACCCAGGACATGATCCATGAGTGAGTTTTTCGCCCCCGGCGCTGAACTGTTGGCGGCCGATGACGTCACAAGGTTGGTCGCCACTGGCGGCCCAGGGGCAATGTCGTAACGGGGCAGCGTCGCCGCCGATGGCAATGAGATGAGACGGGTATCGGCATGATGGCTGCCAGCATGGCCAGTGAATTCTACGGACCAATGGGCGTCAGGCCCTGTCGAGGATGAGGGTGTAAGTAATGGATCAACAGGCACGAGAGTCGTTATCTGCTCTGATGGATGACGAGGGTGATGAGCTCGAGCTGCGTCGCGTGCTCAAGTCGCTCGAGGGTCATAGCGATGATGCCGACGCCTGGCGTCGCTACCATCTTGCCCGTAGCCTCATGCAGCGCGATCGTGATGTCGATGTCAGCACCGATCTCTCAGCAGGCATCATGGCCAGGATCGCGGAAGAGCCGCTGCCCGCCATCGAGAAGCCGTTGGCGCGCAAGCGCAGTGGCTTGTCGTTTACCGGTAGCGCGGCGATCGCCGCCGCCGTCTCGCTGATGGTGATTACCGGGGTGCAGGTCTATCACGGCAGCGACGCAGATGGCACGGCCAGTCAGCCGACGCTGGCCGGTGGCAGCGGTGCCGAAGGGGCCGCCCAGGCGGTGCCGGCCACCGCGGGGGCGGGTAACGCCGGCGCCTCGGTCTCGCGCCCGTCACTGGTCGACCTGCCTATGTTCCAGGCTCCCGCCCAGGGTGGCAGCAGCGGCGTGATGACCGTGGGGGCCTCCGCCGAGATGCCAATGTTCATGGCGCCCAGTTCGCGACAGTCCCAGCGTGGCGATCAGGAGCAGGCGCAGCTGCTGCAGTCTTATCTCGACCGTCATGCCGAGGGCGCGGCCTATCGCAGCGGTGACGCCTGGATGCCGCTGCTGCGCGCATCGGGACTCGAGACCCTGGGTCAGCGTTGATGAGGGCAGGGATGACCGTGAATTTCCGTCATCCGCTGCGCGCGTCGCAGCAGACGCTATCCTCCGTTTTACCTCGCCGCTGTGGCCAGCTGTTGGCCGCAGCGGCGTTGGCATTGATGGGGCTCAACGCCCCTGTCTCGGCCGACGCCCCCTCTGGCCAGGAAGCCCTGGCGGCTGCCTGGGACAGCGAGGCCGGCTTCGATTGCTCGGTGCTCGATGGCGTCGCGGCGCCTGATTCTGCAGAGGGGTGGTTCGAGTACAGCCTGTGGGCCAATCACTGCTACGTGTTTCACGCCCGGGCGGTGCGCATCAGCAGCGATGGGGTCAGAACCCTGGCGCTCTCCCATGAAGTGGAAGATGGCGTCGAGCGCGAAGTGGCCCAGTTCCTGGACGGCCCGCCGCTGGTCTTCGAGCGCCGCGGTCGTATCGGTCGTGGCGGCTGGGCGGAGGAGGGCAGCGAGGTGCCGGCATCGCCTACCGCCATCATGACGCATCTCAGCGATCACTACCGACTGCGCCTCGATGGCGAGGAGCGTATTGCCGGGCGCCACGCGGTGCGCCTCGACATAGAGCCGCTTGACAGCATGCGCTACGGCCATCGCCTGTGGCTGGATCGCGCCACGGCGCTACCGCTCAAGCAGCTGCTGCTGGACGACAACGGGCGTGTGCTGGAGACCTTCCAGATCACCGACCTCGAACGCGCCTATCTACACGACGGCCACGTGCGGCTCGACGAGCTGCGCCAGGCGCCGCCTGACCCTTGGGTACCGGGCTGGCTGCCGCCGGGCTATGAGCCACAGCCGGTCTCGACCCGCAGCAGCGTGCATGACGATGCCGTGGGCCACCGTCTGTTCAGCGACGGCCTATCCAGTTTGAGCCTGTTCGTCGAGCCGCTCGACGACGATGGGCAGGTACTGTCGCCGGGCATGCACCGCCTGGGCATCTCCTATGCGGCGGTGCGTCATGATGACGTCGGCGGCCAAACCATGCAGATCGTCGCCATGGGCGAGCTGCCGCCGCAGGTGCTGCTCAGAATCGTCGAGCAGATCGAGTGGCATCCCGAGCGCCTGGCGGTGGAGGGCGATCATCGCGCGCAGGAGTCGCCACCGTGATGCCAGCCAGCGTCAGCGCCAATGTGCTGCCGTCTCCCGATGAAGCGTCTTGCCCGGCGCTTCGCCGACTATACCAACGCTGAGTGTTTCAACGCCGTCGCAGGAGCACCTTATGAAACGCACGACACGACATCTATCGCTGTGGTTGCTATTGATGATAGCCGCCTTCGCCTGGCAGTCCGCTCAGGCTCGCGGCCTTCCGGACTTTACCGAACTGGTGGAAGAGGCCGCGCCCGCCGTGGTCAATATCGCCAGCACCCGCGCGGTACCGTCGCGTAGCGAGCAGTTCGGTGGCCAGGACATTCCTGAGATATTCCGCCACTTCTTCGGCGATCAGTTCCCGAGTCCGCCGGGGCAGGGGCGTGGCCGTAGCCAGGAGCGCCAGTCGCTGGGATCGGGTTTCATCATCAGCGAGGACGGCTATATTCTGACCAACGCCCACGTGGTCGATGGCGCCGACGAGATTCTGGTGCGACTC
Source organism: Halomonas sp. 1513 (assembly GCA_001971685.1). Lineage (NCBI taxonomy): Bacteria > Pseudomonadati > Pseudomonadota > Gammaproteobacteria > Oceanospirillales > Halomonadaceae > Halomonas > Halomonas sp. 1513. The sequence goes on along the minus strand of CP019326.1, from coordinate 2,613,145 downwards.
AATGATCGCCGCGAACTCGAGGCCGAGTTGATCGGGGCGGATAGCGAGACCGACGTGGCGCTGCTCAAGGTGGACGGCGAGGGCCTGCCAACTCTGACGCTGGGCAACTCCGATCATCTGCGTGTCGGTGAGTGGGTCGCCGCCATCGGTTCGCCGTTCGGCTTCGATCATTCGGTGACCGCGGGCATCGTCAGTGCCATCAACCGCACCTTGCCGCGCGATGCCTACGTGCCGTTCATCCAGACCGACGTGGCGATCAACCCGGGCAACTCCGGTGGCCCGCTGTTCAATCTCGACGGTGAAGTGGTGGGTATCAACTCGCAGATCTTTACCCGCAGCGGCGGCTTCATGGGCGTGTCTTTCGCCATTCCGATCAGCGTGGCGATGGACATCGCCGACCAGCTGCGCGATGACGGCCGTGTCAGCCGCGGTTGGCTGGGCGTGGTTATCCAGCCGGTATCTCGAGATCTGGCCGAGTCGTTCGGCATGGATAGCCCGAGCGGTGCCTTGATTGCCGACCTCGACCCGGAAGGCCCGGCCGCCCAAAGCGGTCTGCGTGCCGGCGACGTGATTCTCGAAGTCGACGGCGAGGAAGTCGAGTCATCCACCACGCTGCCGCGCCTGATCGGTCGGGTCAGCCCGGGCAATGACGTCGAGCTGACCTTGATGCGCGATGGCGAGCAGCGCTCGCAGGACGTTACCGTGGGTCGCTGGCCGGAGGCCAACGGCGAGGCTGCTGTCGAAGAGGATACCAGCGATCGTCAGGCGCGCCTGGGCCTGCGCGTGACCGAGCTGGATGCCACCGAGCGCGAGCGCCTCGACATCGAGGGCGGCGTCCAGGTCCGCGAGGTCGACCCCGAAGGGGCCGCCGCCGCCGCAGGTATTCGTCCCGGCGACGTGATCGTTTCGCTGGACCAGCAGGCCATCGATTCACCGCAGCGGCTGCTCGAGGTCGTCGAGGCCATCGACAGTGATCGCGCCGTGCCGGTGCGGCTCTATCGAGACGGCCGCTCGCTGTTCGTGGCACTGCGCCTCGACGCCAGCGAGTGAATCGAGCGCGAAGCCGGCGCGGCTTCGCTGTTCCTGCCAGGCGCATGCCCGGAGAGTGAGTGCCACTCGCTCACCGGCATGCGCCTCGCGTCACAGGGCTGGCGCCCTGCCACGCAAGCAACGCTCAACCTACTCCTGGACCCGGTATGTTCAATATTCTGGAATATATCGCGCAGTCCTCTGTATAGCACTCGCAGGCCACTTCAATCAGGCCCGGCCGGTCAAGCACCAAGACCGCGCCGCGGTGATAACGAATCAAGCCGCGGCTCTGCAGGGCTGACGCCGCCAGCGTAGTGCCGGCACGCCTCACCCCGAGCATCATGGCGAGGAATTCATGGGTCAGCTGCAATTGATCACAGTTGGCGCGATCCTGGGCCATCAGTAGCCAGCGGGCGAGCCTTGCCTCAATCTGATGAAAGCGATGACAGGCGCCTGATTTTGCTAGTTGATTCATCACCACATAGAGGTACCGATTTAACCGCTGATGCAATGTAGGAGATGTTTCGAGCAACCGCAGGAAAAGGTCAGCGCTGATGCGCAGGGCGGTTCCCGATCCTTGAACCAACGCCAGTAGCGGGATCTCATTGACACCGAGCAGCAGGGAAGGGCCCAGCATACCTTCTCGGCCCGCCATCCCCACTTCGAGCCGGGCGCCACTATCGATGACCGCCACCAGCGAGATAAAACTGTCGATGGGGAAATATACGTGGGTGATCGTATCACCGGGCTGGAACAGCACTTGGCCAAAAGCAAGCTCCACGGTTTTGCAGTCAGCCATCAATGCCATTCGCTCAGCGTCTGGTAGTGCAGCAAGCAGTTGATTGGTGCTGGGAGCGTGCAAAAAAGACGTCATGTTTTTCTCCCGTCATGAAAACTAGCAAACGCCGCCAACAGAATAACGTCCAGCTTGATGTCGACTGCATGAACGGCGCGAGAAGTTTTCTCACGTCCGTTGTTAATAATAACGCTACATAATCTGCACGTCGGCTCGCTGGCACACACAGTTTGCTATTTTTTATGATTAGGCTTGACGCCTGGGCATAGGTCTTTTGGTTATGATGGCCACGCTATCGTGATTGAGCAGGCGATCGTACTCTTCCTTGACCACCGCATAGCACTCGCAGACACGCTCCTCCAGCCCCGCCCTGTCTAATACCGTGATAAGTCCACGGTTGTAGGAGATCAACCCCGATTTCTGGAGCTTTCCCGCCGACTCGGTCACCCCCTCACGGCGAACGCCGAGCATATTGGAGATCAGTTCCTGGGTCATGTTCAGCTTGGCGTCCGGCAATCGGTCGATGCTGAGAAGCAGCCAGCGACATAGCTGCTGGTCGAGGCAGTGATGACGATTGCATACCGCTGTCTGTGCCATCTGCGTTAGCAGGGCCTGGGTGAAGCGCAGTAGCAATCGCTGCAATGGGCCGGCGCGGTTGAACTCGTCTTTGAGCAGGTGAGCTTTCAGGCGGTAAGCGTGCCCGGCGCTCTGGACAACGGCTCGGTTGGGGGAGGTATTACCGCCCATGAAGAGCGGTACGCCGATAATTCCTTCATGGCCGACCACGGCAATTTCTGTTGAGGAACCATTCTCCGTCACGTATAGCAACGAGACGATGGAGTCGAGCGGAAAGTAGGCATGGGTAATCTTTTCTCCGGATTCACACACCGATTGACCTATTGTCAGTTCCACCTTTTCAAGATCCGGCAGCAGGCGTCCCAGCTCCTCCGTCGGCAGCAAGTTCAGCAACATGTTTTGCTGAATATCACGCGATTTAAGCATTGAAAACCTCTCCCAAGTTAACTCAAGCTTAGCGTTGTTGTATATAAACCAGTCCATGTTTAACAGTTGTTATAAGTCTTTTGTGCGGCGTTTTGCGTCGATGGTAATGAGCCTCTAGTATGTTCCTGCAAACTTTACGTTATAATAGAAAATCGTCAATCGCATTTCTGTACGATAGCGTACATGGCGATTTTCGACCATGCATCGTAGTTGCGAATAGCTAGAGCAATGAGTTTTTGATGGGTAGATTTTACTACTCCATATCACCATGCTGCGGGTTCAGCGCCACGATTAGCGTGAGCAGCCGCCCTGCGTGCGCCGTGGGCGTGGCGCTGGTCGAACCGCCGCTGACTCAGCGTCCGTGCCGCGTTGGCAGACAGCGCAGCCTCCGGGACCTTGGTCAGAGCCTTGGGTGAAGGGCACCTGGCAATCACTCTATGCTCATGCTGGCGTCGGTGCGGACGACAACCTCGCCTCCTCGCTGTACAATGGCTGCAACCTTGATTCGCGCGCTCGCTCGGGTACCTACCCAGCCCTGTACATGGGTGCGTACATGAACCGGATTCTGATGCATGTCTAATAGTGAAAGCCGTAGCAAAATCAGCCACATACGGAATTTCTCGATCATCGCTCACATCGACCACGGCAAATCTACGCTGTCTGATCGGATCATCCAGATCTGCGGCGGGCTGAGCGACCGTGAGCTCAAGGAGCAGGTGCTCGATTCGATGGATATCGAACGCGAGCGGGGCATTACCATCAAGGCCCAGTCGGTGACCCTCGACTACCACGCCGAGGACGGCAACACCTACCAGCTCAACTTCATCGATACCCCGGGGCACGTCGATTTCTCCTACGAGGTGTCGCGCTCGCTCTACGCCTGTGAGGGCGCGCTGCTGGTGGTCGATGCCGCCCAGGGCGTCGAGGCGCAGTCGGTGGCCAACTGCTATACCGCCGTCGAGCAGGGGCTCGAGGTACTGCCGGTGCTCAACAAGATGGATCTGCCCCAGGCCGACCCCGACAAGGTCGCCCAGGAGATCGAGGAGATCATCGGCCTCGATGCCACCGACGCCTGCCAGGTCTCGGCCAAGAGCGGGCTGGGCATGGAGGCGCTGCTCGAGCGCCTGGTACGCGACATTCCGCCGCCCAAGGGGGATCCCGATGGGCCGCTGCAGGCGCTGATCGTCGACTCCTGGTTCGACAACTACCTCGGGGTGGTGTCGCTGGTGCGGCTGTTCGACGGCACCCTGAAAAAGGGCGAGAAGATTCGCATCAATTCCACCGGGCGCGACTGGCAGGTCAACGAAGTGGGGATCTTTACCCCGCAGCGTCGCGAGACCGGCGTATTGCGTGCCGGCGAGGTGGGCTTCGTGGTGGCCGGGATCAAGGAGATCCAGGGTGCGCCGGTGGGCGATACCATCACCCACACCAAGACCCCTAACGTGCCGCGGTTACCCGGTTTTCAGAAGGTCAAGCCGCAGGTCTACGCCGGCATGTTCCCGGTCAGCGCCGACGACTACGAAGACTTCCGCGATGCCCTCGAGAAGCTGGCACTCAACGACGCCTCGCTGGAGTACGAGCCGGAAAACTCCGACGCCCTGGGCTTCGGCTTCCGGGTCGGTTTCCTCGGCACCCTGCACATGGAGATCATCCAGGAGCGTCTCGAGCGCGAGTACGATCTCGACCTGCTGACCACCGCGCCGACCGTGGTCTACGAGCTGGCCATGGACAACGGCGAGGTGAGCTACGTCTCCAATCCCTCCAAGCTGCCCGACATGGCCAACGTCGACGAGATGCGCGAGCCGATCGTGCGTGCCAGCATCCTGGTGCCCCAGGAGTTCGTCGGCAACGTCATCGCCGAGTGCGAGCAGCGCCGCGGCACCCAGCTCGACATGCAGTTCCTGGGTAACCAGATCCAGCTGGTCTACGAGCTGCCGATGTCCGAGGTGGTGATGGACTTCTTCGATCGCCTGAAATCGATCTCCAAGGGCTACGCCTCGCTGGACTACAACTTCGAACGCTTCGAGGCCGCCAGGCTGGTGCGTCTCGACGTCCTCATCAACGGCGACAAGGTCGATGCCCTGGCGGCGATCATTCATCGCGACCATGCGCATGGCCGCGGGCGCCTGCTGGTCGAGAAGATGAAGGAGCTGATCCCGCGGCAGATGTTCGACGTGGCCATCCAGGCTGCCATCGGTGGCCAGGTGGTGGCTCGCTCCACCGTCAAGGCACTGCGCAAGAACGTTACCGCCAAGTGTTACGGCGGTGATGTATCCCGCAAGAAGAAGCTGCTCGAGAAGCAGAAGGCGGGCAAGAAACGCATGAAGCAGGTCGGCAAGGTGGAAATTCCCCAGGATGCCTTCCTCGCCGTGCTCAAGGTGAATGACTAGGGACGAGGATAGGCATGGATTTTTCGCTGTTGCTGGTGGTGGCCGTGGCGGTCACCGGTGTGATCTGGTTGCTGGATGTGGTCTGGTGGGGGCGCGCGCGACGTGCGCGGCTGGCGGCGGTGGAAGCCGAAAACGGCGAGCCCCTCGATGAAGCGTCGCGGCGCAAGCTGGCCCGCGAGCCGTGGCCGGTCGACTATTCGCGCTCGTTCTTTCCAGTGCTGCTTGTAGTGCTGGTGCTGAGAAGCTTCGTGGTCGAGCCGTTTCAGATTCCCTCGGGCTCGATGCGCCCGACCCTGGAGGTGGGCGATTTCATTCTGGTCAACAAGTTCACCTACGGCCTGCGGCTGCCGGTGATCCACACGCGTCTGGTCGAGATGAACGAGCCCGAGCGCGGTGACGTGATGGTGTTCCGTTTTCCCCAGGAGCCGTCGATCAACTTCATCAAGCGCGTGGTGGGGTTGCCGGGCGACAGCATTCGCTACGAAGGCAAGCAGCTCTACGTCAACGGCGAGCGGGTGCCGAACAGTCTGCTCGAGACCGACCCCAGCGAGCAGCCCGGCGAGGAGCTGCTCGAAGAGCTGCTCGGTGCCCAGGCCCACCAGATCTACAACAATCCCCGCGACCCCGGGCCGCAGATGCGCGAACTGGAGGTGCCGGAGGGGCACTATTTCACCATGGGCGACAACCGCGACCACTCCAACGACAGCCGCTACTGGGGGTTCGTGCCCGAGGAGAACATCGTCGGCCAGGCGTTTGCGGTGTGGATGCACTGGGACGGTGGCCTACCCAGCTTCGGCTCGGTGCGGCGCATACACTGACGCCAGGCGACTGCTGGCGCCGTTACGCCTGATGCATGGCGAGATGCCGTGCATCGGGCTATTTATTGTTATCAGGACACAACCAAGAGCAGGAGCTTCGTGAGTAACCCCTTGAATGGTTTCAGCCGCCGGGTCGGCCATGCGTTCGCCGACATTGGCCTGCTGGAGCTGGCCATGACCCACCGCAGCTATGGCGGGCAGAACAATGAGCGCCTCGAGTTTCTCGGCGACTCGATCGTCAACTTCGTCATCGCCGAGGCGCTGTTCCGGCGCTTCCCCGATGCCCGCGAGGGGCAGCTGTCGCGGCTGCGCGCCCAGCTGGTCAAGGGCCAGACCCTGGCCGAGCTGGCCCGCGAGTTCGAGCTCGGCGAATGCTTGCGGCTCGGTTCCGGCGAGATGAAGAGCGGCGGTCATCGGCGCGACTCGATCCTCGCCGACGCCGTCGAGGCGGTGATCGGAGCCATCTATCTGGATGCCGGCATGGACGTGGCCAAGGCGCGGGTGCTGTCGTGGTACGCCCAGCGTCTCGAGGCCATCGACCTGCAGGATACCCAGAAGGATCCCAAGACCCGGCTGCAGGAGTTTCTGCAGTCGCGCCAGTCGTCGTTACCGCGCTATGAAGTACTCTCGGTGGAGGGCGAGGCGCATGCCCAGACCTTCACCATCGAATGCCAGGTGGAGATGCTCGAGGCCGCCACCGTCGGCGTCGGCTCGAGCCGCCGCCATGCCGAGCAGCAGGCCGCCGAGAAGGCGCTGGCGCTGCTCGAACCGCGAGGAGGACGCGCATGACCCAGCGCTGTGGTTTCGTGGCCATCGTCGGCCGTCCCAACGTCGGCAAGTCGACGCTGATGAACCGTATTCTCGGCCAGAAGATTTCCATCACCTCGCGGCGTCCGCAGACCACGCGCCATCAGGTGATGGGGATCAAGACCGAGGGCGACGACCAGGTCATCTACGTCGATACCCCGGGCATGCACATCATGTCCAAGGATCGCAACAAGGCCATCAACCGTTTCATGAACCAGGCCGCCAGCCAGGCGCTGCGCGACGTCGACTGCGTGGTGTTCATCGTCGACCGCACCCGCTGGATGCCCGAAGACCAGGTGGTGCTCGACAAGCTGACCCACGTCAAGGCGCCGGTGATCCTGGCGGTCAACAAGGTCGACTGGCTGGAGGACAAGGCCAGCCTGCTGCCGTGGCTCGAGGAGGTCGGCGCCAAGCGCGACTTCGCGGCGATCCTGCCGCTGTCGGCCAAGCACGGCAGCAACGTGCCGGAGCTCGAGGCCGAGGTCGCCAAGCACCTGCCGGAGAGCATCCACTACTATCCCGATGATCAGGTCACCGACCGTACCCAGCGCTTCCTGGCCGCCGAGCTGGTGCGCGAAAAGGTCATGCGTCAGCTCGGCGACGAGCTGCCGTACCAGATGACGGTGGAGATCGAGGAGTTTCGCGAGACCGACCGCGTCACGCATATCAGCGCGCTGATCCTGGTCGAGCGGCAGGGCCAGAAGAAGATCCTGATCGGCGAGAACGGCGAGCGCATCAAGAGCATCGGCCGCGAGGCGCGTCTCGACATGGAGCGCGCGCTGGGCGGCAAGGTGATGCTCAACCTGTGGGTCAAGGTCAAGCGAGGCTGGTCGGACGACGAGCGTGCGCTGAAGAGCCTGGGCTACCACCTGGACTGAGCGGCGTGCTCGTCTGAGCCTTCCCAAGGACCGATCATGCAGCCCGAACCCGCGTTCCTGCTCCACAAGCGGCCGTACCGCGAGACCAGCGCGCTGGTCGACCTGCTGACGCTGGGTCACGGTCGGGTCAGGGCGGTGGCCCAGGGCGTGCAGCGCCCGGGGAGCCGCTCGCGGGGCCGCCTGCAGCCGTTTGCGCCGCTGCACGTGACCTGGGTCGGCAGTGGCGAGCTCAAGCGGCTGCGGCTGATGGAGAGCACCGGCAGTGCGGCGCTGCTGGCCGGCGAGGGCTTGCTGTGCGGGCTGTATGCCAACGAACTGCTGGCCAGGGTGCTGCCGCTGGAGCTGCCGGGGCGTGAGGTGTTCGCCTTCTACGGCGCCACCCTCGAGGCCCTGCCGCGACCCGAGGTTAGGGCCAGCGCGCTGCGCCGACTGGAGCTGGCGCTGCTCGAGCTGCTGGATGCCGAGCCGCTGTTCCGTGACCTGAGCGATGGCCAGCTCGACCCCCAGCGCCGCTACGTCTACCGCGCCGAGGCGCGCGCCTTCGAGGCGCTCCCGCCGGGTGCCGGGCAGGGGCTCGATGGCCGCACCCTGCGCCTGTTGGCCAGCGGCCAGTGGGAGGCACCGGGGCTGGCCGGCCCTGCCAAGGTCGTGACGCGAGCGGCACTGGCGCCGCTGCTGGGCACTCGACCGCTGCGTTCGCGCGAGCTGATGCAGCGGCTTGCTGCGCGTCGCCACCGCGCGTCATCCTGATCGCCAAACGCTGCCGTCCCGGCAGCGGATGCTCAACCCGTCCAACCGTGGAGACCCATTATGCACGCGCCCCGTATCCAGCTTGGCGTCAATATCGATCATATCGCCACCCTGCGCCAGGCGCGCGGTACCCGCTATCCGGACCCCATCCAGGCTGCCCTGCTGGCCGAGGAGGCCGGTGCCGACGGGATCACCGTGCACCTGCGCGAGGATCGCCGGCATATCCAGGAGCGCGATGTGCGGTTGTTGGCCGAGACCCTCAATACCCGCATGAACCTCGAGATGGCGGTCACCGAGGCGATGATTCGGCTGGCCGAGGAGGTGCGCCCGGCCCACGTCTGCCTGGTGCCGGAGAAGCGCGAGGAGCTGACCACCGAGGGCGGTCTGGACGTGGTTGGCGGTTTCGAGGCGGTGCGGGCCGCCTGCCAGCGGCTGGCCGAGGCCGGCTGCGAGGTGTCGCTGTTCATCGATCCTGATCCGGCCCAGATCGAGGCCGCGGCGCGGGCCGGCGCGCCGGTCATCGAATTGCACACCGGTGCTTACGCCGAGGCCAGCGGCCAGGCGGCGCGTGAGGAGCATGCGCGGATCGCCGCGGCGGCCGAGATGGCCCTCGACCTGGGGCTGACCGTCAACGCCGGGCACGGCCTGCACTACCACAACGTCGAAGCCATCGCGGCGATCGGCGGCATCCATGAGCTCAACATCGGCCATGCGATCATCGCCCGCGCCCTTTTCGTGGGGCTCAAGGAGGCCGTGGCCGAGATGAAGCGGCTGGTGATCGCCGGCCAGGAGGCCGGGCTGCTGGCGGCGCTGGACGAGCACGATCATGACCATGACCATGCACACGGCTGAATCACCATGATCCTGGGAATCGGCAACGACCTGGCGCGTATCGACCGCTTTGCGGCGGGTATGGCGCGCCACGGCGAGCGCTTCGCGCAGCGTCTGCTGGGGCCTGCCGAGCTGGATCGCTATCACCGCCACCCGCAGCCGGCGGCCTTTCTGGCCAAGCGCTTTGCCGCCAAGGAGGCGTTCCTCAAGGCACTCGGCACCGGGCTACGCCACGGCATGCGCTGGACCGAGATCGAGGTCGTCAATGATGCCCTTGGCCGGCCCTCGCTGGTCCTGGCCGGGCGTGCCCGTGCGCAGGCCCAGGCCGCCGGCGTGGTCACCGTTCACCTGTCGCTGTCCGACGACGACGGGCTGGCATTGGCGTTCGTGGTGCTCGAGGGCTGAGCCGTCGGTGCATGCTGTCGACGCCAGTCGGCCAGGCGCGCCATGGCGGCGTAGAGGTCATCGAGCAGCGGCGCCACCCCGTCGAGGCCGCGGCTGCGCAGGCGCGTCTCGAGGGTTTCGGCGAGCAGCGCCAACTGCGGCACGCCGCAGTAGCGGCAGGCGCCGTTGAGGGCATGGATGGCGTCCAGGAAGGCTTCCTCGTTGCCGGCTTGCCAGGCGCGGCGCAGTTCGCTCTCGCTGGCATCGAGGCTGTCGATCAGCAGCAGCAGCGTATCCCAGGCCAGCGCTTCGCGGCCTGCGGCCAGCTGGGTGCCGAGGCTGAGGTCGACCACCGCCAGCTCGTCCTGGGCGGCATGCGGCGTCGGCTCGGCTGGTGCGCTAATCGCCAGGCGTCGCGTCAGCAGCTCGCTCAGCGCCGTGTGATCGACCGGCTTGATCAACACTTCCTGCAGGCCGCTGCTCAGCAGCCGCTGACGCTCCTCCTGCATGGCGTGGGCGGTGACCGCGATCACCGGGCACTCTCCCCAGCGTGCGTCGAGGCGTCGTAGCGCCTGCGTCGTGGCGATGCCGTCCATGCCCGGCAAGCGAATATCCATCAGCACCAGGTCGTAGTGCTCGCCCTGGGCCAGCGCCAGCGCCTCTTCGCCGCTCGCGGCGAGCTGGGTGGAGACGCCGAGGTCTTCGAGCATGGCTTCCAGCAGCCGGCGGTTGGCGCTGTTGTCATCGACCACCAGCAGCCGCGCCGCGCGGGAGGCAGGGGCGGGCGCCGGCAGCGCACGAGGGGCGATCAGGCGCTGGATGCTCGCGGCCAGCGTATGGCGTGACAGCGGCCGGCTGAGCAGCTCTCCGCCAAGCGGCAAGTGCAGGCTGGGGAGCTCCAATGGGCCGGCCTGCACCAGCAGGATGCACGGGCAGCGACTGGCGTTGAGGCACTCCTGCCAGCTGGCCAGGCGCTCAGGCGCCAGGTCCTCGTAGAGCAGGCCGGCAATCAACAGGTCGGGCGGCTGCTCGGCCTGCATGTCGACCAGATGGGCCCCCCACTGCTCGAGCAGGTGGGCAATGGCGTGGCGGGTCGCCGGGTGGGCCTCGTCGAAGGCCACGCGCAGGCCGCCCAGCGCCAGCTCGGGAGCGCGGGGGTCGAGGCGCTGGGCCTGCAGGGGCAGCGTGAAGGTAAAGGTCGACCCGCGGCCAAGCTCGCTTTCGACGCCGATTTCGCCGCCCATCTGTTCGACCAGTTGGCGGCAGATCATCAGCCCCAGCCCGGTGCCGCCGTAGTGTCGGCTATCGCTGGCGCTGGCCTGGCTGAAGGCCTGAAACAGCCGCTGGCAGGCACTCTCGCTGAGGCCGATGCCGGTATCGCTGACGCTGATCCTCAGGGTGACGCGCTGGGTATCGCTGTCGTCGAGCATCACCCTGACGATCACCTCGCCACGCAGGGTGAACTTGATGGCGTTGTGGATCAGGTTGGTGAGCACCTGCTTGATGCGCAGCGGATCGCCCTGCAGCTGCTCGGGCACGTCGTCGTAGACCAGGCCCAGCAGGTGCAGCTGCTTGTGATGGGCCTGGGGTGCCTGCAGGCCGAGCACGTCGTCGACCAGGGCCTGGATGTCGAGATCGACGCTCTCGAGCTCCATCTTGCCGGCCTCGAGCTTGGAGAAGTCGAGGATGTCGTTGATCAGTGCCAGCAGGCTGTCCGAGGCCTTGCTGACGTGGTCGAGCCATTCACGCTGACGCGCGTCCAGCGGCGAGCGCGACAGCAGCTGGCAGAAGCCGATGATGCCGTTGAGCGGGGTGCGGATCTCGTGACTCATGTTGGCCAGGAACTCCGACTTGATGCGATTGGCCTCGAGGGCCCGGCGGTGAGCCATGTCGAGCTCGATATTCTGTATCTCGATGGTCTCCATCGACTCTTGCAGGTCGCGGGTGGTCTGATCGATGTGACGCTGCATGTCCTCGTGGGCGTTCTCGAGATGATCCGACAGGGTGTTGACGCTGGCGGCCAGGCGGCCGAGCTCGGGCGGGCCGTGGCGTGCCAGACGCAGCTGATAGTCGCCGGCGTTGAGGCGCCTCAGCAGCTCCTGGAGCTCCTCGATGGGGCGGTCGATGCGCCGATAGACGATATAGGTGAGCAAGAACAGCAGCAGTCCGGACACCAGCCACACCAGCGCCGCGGCGGTGAGATGGCGGTAGAACGCCAGCGTCAGCGCAGTGGTGTCGACGTTGACGTCGAGATAGCGCGTCTCCTCGGCGCTGGCGAGGGGAAGCACCAGCCGCCAGCCGCCGTCGCGCTCTGCGAGTCGCGGGGCAGAGGCATAGTCGGACAGCGCCGTCTGCTGCTGGCCCAGCTCGAGGAGGGCCGCGCCGGACGCCTCGCGCAGACTGACGGCGCGTACCTCGGGAATGTCCTGCAGGCGCTGGAGCAGGTCGGGCAGCCAGGTCCGGTGATGGTCGAGCAGGGCATGCTCGAGGGCGGGTAGCAGCAGTTCGGCACTGCCCAGGGTGCGCTGTTCGAGCCCTTCACGTCGTGCCTGGCTGTCGTGCAGCAGGGCGAGCAGGGTCAGGGTCAACATCAGTGCCAGCGGCACGACGACCGCCAGCAGCAGCAGTCGGGTTCTGATCGGCATGGCCTTGGATCCGCGCGACAATCGATGCGCGCATTATGCCACACCGCGGGTCCATCCCTGTCACCCACCGACGGGCACGGATATAATCGCTGTATACGCTTTAAGAAGGACGCTTCGCATGCACTTTCCCACGCTCGAGGATGTGGTCGGCAACACCCCCCTGGTCCGCCTGAAGCGCATTGCCGCGGGGCGCAACAACACCCTGCTGGCCAAGCTCGAAGGCAACAACCCGGCCGGCTCGGTCAAGGACCGCCCGGCGCTATCGATGATTCAGCAGGCCGAAGCCCGCGGCGAGATTCGCCCCGGCGACACTCTGATCGAGGCGACCTCGGGCAATACCGGCATCGCGCTGGCCATGGCCGCCGCCATCAAGGGCTACGGCATGACCCTGATCATGCCCGATAACGCCTCCAGCGAACGCAAGCAGGCCATGGCGGCGTTCGGCGCCAAGCTGATCACGGTGTCCAAGGACGCCGGCATGGAAGGCGCCCGCGATCTCGCCGATACCATGATCGCCCGCGGCGAGGGCAAGGCGCTGGATCAGTTCGCCAACCCCGACAACCCGCTGGCACACTTCCGCACCACCGGGCCGGAGCTGTGGCAGCAGACCGACGGCAGCATCACCCATTTCATTAGTTCGATGGGCACCACCGGCACCATCATGGGCGTCTCCGAGTATCTCAAGCAGCAGAACCCGGCGGTGCAGATCGTCGGCCTGCAGCCCGAGGACGGCGCCAGCATCGCCGGCATTCGCCGCTGGCCGGAGGCCTACCTGCCGCGCATCTTCGATGCCAGCCGGGTCGACCGCGTGCTAGACATCGGCCAGCACGAAGCCGAGGTGCACATGCGCCGGCTGGCCCGCGAGGAGGGCATCCTGGCCGGCGTCTCGTCCGGCGGGGCGCTGGCCGGCGCGCTGCGCATCGCCGAGGAGGTCGAGAACGCAGTGATCGCCTTCATCGTCTGCGACCGCGGCGACCGCTACCTGTCCACCGGCCTCTATGCGCCGGAGGCCTGATGGCGATGCTCGGCAAGCGCCGCACGGCGCGCCCCGCCTCGGGCACCTCGGGACTGCAGCAGCGCGACAAGGCGCCGGTGCGCGAAGTCGCCGACGGCGACAGCGTGGTGATCGAACGCCTGGCCCATGACGGACGCGGGGTAGCCCATCGCAGCGATGGCAAGGCGCTGTTCGTCGAGCGCGCCCTGCCGGGGGAGCGCGTTCGGGCGGCGGTGCATCGCCAGCGCAAACGCTACGATGAGGCCCACGTCCGCGAGCTGCTCGAGGCGTCCGAGCAGCGCGTCGCCCCGGCGTGTCGCCACTTCGGCCAGTGCGGCGGCTGCGACCTGCAGCACCTCGACCAAGCCGGCCAGCGCGAGCACAAGCTGGCGGTGCTCGGTGAGCACCTGGCGCGTGAGGGGCTGAGCCTGCCGGCGAACAGCGCGGTACTTGCCGCGCATGGCCATGGCTATCGGCGGCGGGCGCGACTCGGCGTCAAGGTCGACGCCCAGGGCGCGATCCACCTCGGCTTTCGTGCCAAGGGCAGCCATCACCTGCTCGACATCCACCAGTGCACTATTCTGGTGCCGCGACTGGCGGCGCTGCTGGCGCCGCTGCACCACCAGCTGGCGGCCCTGGAGGCGCCGCGCCATGTCGGCCACATCGAACTCATCGACAGCGACGCCGGGGCCACCCTGGTGGTGCGTCAGCTTCGCGAGCACGCCGGCGACCGCGTGCGCTGGCAGGCCTTTGCCGCCGCCCAGGGCGTCAGCCTGGCGTGGTGGCTGGGGCGTGACGACGCCCGGCTCGAATGGCTGAGTGCCGAGCCCGAGCTGTGCTATCGCATCGTGGCCGATGGACGTGAGGTGACCCTGAGGTTCGCCCCGGGAGATTTCGTGCAGGTCAACGCGGCGGTCAATCAGCGTCTCATCGACACGGCCCTGGCATGGCTCGCCCCCGCTCCTGCTGCCCGCGTACTCGACCTCTACGCCGGGGTAGGCAACCTGAGCCTGGCGCTGGCCTGCCGCGGCGGCGAGGTGCTGGGCGTCGAGGGCAATCCGGCGATGGTCGAGCGACTCGCCGCCAACGCCCGGCATAACGCCCTGGATAACGTCACTGCTCGCCAAGCCGACCTGACCCAGGCCGCCGCGGTGCGCGAGGTGCTGGCCTGGGGGCCGAGCCTGGTGGTGCTCGACCCGCCGCGGGACGGTGCCGACACCCTGTGTGCCGAGCTGGCCGACAGCGGCGTGCCGCAGCTGCTCTACATCGCCTGCGATCCGGCCACCCTGGCCCGCGATGCGGCACGCCTTGTGCAAGGTGGTTATCGAATGACTCGCGCGGCCGTGGCCGACATGTTCGCGCAGACTGCTCATCTGGAAGCCATGCTGCTATTCGAACGCGGCGGATGAGCCACCCAACGAGAGGAACGCAACCCCATGGTGAAGGTGCGTGAAGACCAGCCGCTGACCGCCGACGGGGCGGTCGACATACCACAATGGCTGGCCCGCCTGCAGGAGGATGTCACCCTGCGTGACGTGGGCGAGATGCGCGAAGCCTGTGAGCTCGCCGACCGCCTGGCCAGGGACGCCGAGCGTCCGCACAAGGCGTGGCTGGCCGACGGCTCGAGTTTTCGCATGGGCCTGGAGATGGCCGATATCCTCGGCGAGCTCACCCTCGATCAGGAGGTGCTCGAGGCGGCGGTGCTCTACCGCGCGGTGCGCGAAGGACTGATCGGCATCGAGGCGGTGGCCAAGCGCTTCGGTGGCGAGGTGGCCGGGCTGATCGACGGCGTATTGCAGATGGCGGCGATCAGCCACCAGACGCCGAGCCACGGCATGACCCAGCATGACCAGCAGGACAACCTGCGCAAGATGCTGGTGACCATGATCGACGACGTGCGCGTGGCGCTGATCAAGATCGCCGAGCGCACCTGTGCGCTGCGCCAGGTCAAGGATGCCACCCGCGACAAGCGGCTGCGGGTGGCCCGTGAAGTGTTCGACATCTACGCGCCGCTGGCCCACCGGCTGGGCATCGGCCATCTCAAGTGGGAGCTCGAGGATCTCTCCTTCCGCTATCTGCACGAGGACGACTACAAGTCGATCGCCAAGCAGCTGGCCGAGAAGCGCCTCGACCGCGACCGCTATATCCACGAAGTGGTCGAGACCCTCAAGGGGCTGCTCGAGGCCCAGGGCATCTCGCGCACCCAGGTCGACGGCCGCGCCAAGCATATCTATTCGATCTGGCGCAAGATGAAGCGCAAGCGCATCGATTTCTCGCAGGTCTACGACGTGCGCGCGGTGCGTATCCTGGTGCCCGAGGTGGCCGACTGCTACACCGCGCTGGGTATCGTCCACTCGCGCTGGCACCACGTGCCCAACGAGTTCGACGACTATATCGCCAACCCCAAGAAGAACGGCTACCAGTCGCTGCACACCGCGGTGCTGGGGCCCGAGAACAAGGTGCTGGAGATCCAGATTCGCACCTTCGCCATGCACGAGGAGGCCGAGCTCGGGGTATGCGCCCACTGGCGCTACAAGGGCCACGACACCAAGGCCAAGAGTTCGAGCTACGAAGAGAAGATCGCCTGGCTGCGCCAGGTGCTCGAGTGGCAGGACGAGGTCGGCGACTTCGGTGATCTGCGCGAGGGGCTGAACAGCGACGTGGCCCCGGACCGCATCTATGTGTTCACCCCCGACGGCCACGTCATCGACCTGCCCAAGGTCGCCACGCCCATCGATTTCGCCTACCGCGTGCATACCGAGATCGGCCATCGCTGCCGCGGCGCCAAGGTCAATGGACGCATCGTGCCGCTGACCTACAAGCTCAAGACCGGCCAGCAGGTCGAGATCCTCACCGCCACCAAGGGTGGCCCCAGCCGCGACTGGATCAACCCCTCGCTGGGCTTCGTGCGCACCTCCCGGGCGCGGGCCAAGATCCAGGCCTGGTTCAAGCAGCAGGCGCGCAGCCAGAACCTCGAAGAGGGCAAGGCGCTGTTCGACAAGGAGATGAAGCGCCTCGACGTCGAGGACATGGATCTCCTCACCCTGGCGCGCAAGGTCAACTACACCAGCGTCGAGGACATGTACGCCGCCCTCGGTGCGGGCGACCTGCGCATCGGCCAGGTGCTCCACCAGGCCCAGCAGCTGTTCGGCGAGTCGGATGACCAGGAGCAGCTCGACCGGCTGCTGGCCAAGCCGCGGCGCGCCGCGAGCAAGAGTGACGGCGATGCGATCACCGTGCTCGGGGTCGGCAACCTCAAGACCAGCATGGCCAACTGCTGCCACCCGGTGCCCGGCGAGCCGATCGTCGGCTTCATCACCCAGGGGCGCGGCGTGACCGTGCACCGCCAGGACTGCCCCAACATCCTGCAACTGCGCCTCGACGAGCCGCAGCGGGTGATCGAGGTGGAGTGGGGCGAGCGGGCACGCACCCAGTATCCGGTGGATATCGAGATCGAGGCCTGGGACCGTTCCGGGCTGCTGCGCGACGTCACCGGGGTGCTCAGCAACGACCGGGTCAACGTGCTGTCGGTGAACACCCTCACCGATCAGGACGACGGCATCGCGCGGATGTCGATCACCGTCGAGGTCGACGGCCTGGAGACCCTCGGCCGGCTATTCTCGCGCATTCAGCAGCTGCCCAATGTGATCGACGTCAAGCGCCTGCGCAGCGGTGGCAAGCCGCGCCACGGGCGCCAGCGGAGGCCGCAGCCATGAGCCTGCCACGCTACGATCTGGACGATCTGCTGAGCCTGATGGCGGTGCTGCGCGACCCGCAGCAGGGCTGTCCCTGGGACCTCCAGCAGGACTGGGACAGCATCGTCCCGCACACCCTGGAAGAGGCCTACGAGGTCGCCGACGCCATCGAGCGGCGCGCCTTCGACGAGCTGCCCGGCGAGCTCGGCGACCTGCTGTTCCAGGTGGTCTACTACGCCCGCTTCGGCGCCGAGCAGGGGCGTTTCGACTTCCACGACGTGGTGCATACCCTGACCGCCAAGATGCTACAGCGGCATCCCCACGTCTTCCCCGACGGCAGCCTGGCATCGCGGCGCCCTGCCGGGGTGAGCGCCGAGCAGGTCCAGACCCGCCAGGTCAACAGCCGCTGGGAGTCGCTCAAGGCCGAGGAGCGCGCCGCCCGCGCCGATGGCGCGGCAAGCGTCTCGGTGCTCGACGACGTGCCGCGCACGCTGCCGGCGCTATCGCGGGCCGCCAAGCTCTCCAAGCGCGCCGCACGGGTCGGCTTCGACTGGCCCGACAGCCGCGGGGTGATCGACAAGATCCGTGAGGAGCTGGCCGAGGTCGAGGAGGCGCTGGACGCCGGCGACCGCGACCACGCCGCCGAAGAAGTCGGCGACCTGCTGTTCGCGGTGACCAACCTGGCGCGGACCCTCAAGGCCGATCCCGAGCAGTGCCTGCGTGCCACCAATGCCAAGTTCGAGCGCCGCTTTCGCCACGTCGAGGCCGCCCTGGCCACGCGCGGCCAGCAGCCGGCGTCGGTGACGCTCGACGAAATGGAGGCGCACTGGCAAGACGCCAAGCGCCACGAAGCTACCCCTGATGACCGCAAGGAGGGCGCCGCCCATGAGTGATGATCTCCACGAATCGCTGCGTGACAACGTGCGTGTGCTGGGCGACAGCCTGGGGCGCACCATTGCCGACGACCAGGGCAGCGCCTTCGTCGACAAGATCGAGACCATCCGCGGCTTCGCCAAGCGCGGCCGCCAGGGCGACCAGCCCAGCCGCCGCGAGCTGATCGAGTTCCTGCGCAAGCTGCCCGACCGCGACCTGCTGCCGGTGACCCGCGCCTTCAACCAGTTTCTCAACCTGGCCAATATCGCCGAGCAGCACTACCGCGCCCGCTACCGCCGGGTCGAGGACTACAAGCCGGGCTCGCAGCCGGTGCTCGGCGAATTGCTGCGCCGCGCCGAGGCCGAAGGGCACGCGCCGCGCAAGCTGGTCGAGACCCTGGCCGGAATGCGCGTCGAGCTGGTGCTCACCGCCCATCCCACCGAGGTCATACGGCGCACCCTGATCCAGAAGTACGACGCCATCGACGACTGCCTGTCGGTGATCGAGACGGCGGCAGACTATCCCGAGCAGTCGAGCCGCGCCCACGGCCGCCTCGAGGAGCTGATCAGCCAGGCCTGGCATACCGACGAGATTCGC
Organism: Halomonas sp. 1513; assembly: GCA_001971685.1. Lineage (NCBI taxonomy): Bacteria > Pseudomonadati > Pseudomonadota > Gammaproteobacteria > Oceanospirillales > Halomonadaceae > Halomonas > Halomonas sp. 1513. The sequence continues at coordinate 2,594,656 of CP019326.1, read as the reverse complement.
CACGAGCGTCCCACCCCGGTGGACGAGGCCAAGTGGGGCTTTGCGGTGATCGAGAACTCGCTGTGGCAGGCGGTGCCCGACTTCCATCGCGACCTCGATAGCCTGCTGCTGGAAACCGCCGGCGAACGCTTGCCGCTAGACGCCGCGCCGCTGCGCTTCGCCTCGTGGATGGGCGGCGACCGCGACGGCAATCCCAATGTGACGGCCAAGGTCACCCGCGAGGTGCTGCTGCTGGGCCGCTGGATGGCCGCCGATCTGTATCTCCGCGACCTCGAGCAGCTCAAGGCCGAGCTGTCGATGTGGAAGGCCAACAGTGCGCTCAAGGCCGAGGTGGGTGACGAGGCCGAGCCCTATCGGGCACTGCTCAAGCGCCTATCCACGCGGGTCGAGGCGACCCGCGACTGGGCCAAGGCGTGCCTCGACGGGCGCAGCCATGAGGGCGGGCAGATCATCGAGACCCGTGACCAGCTCTATTCACCGCTGCTGGCCTGCTACCGCTCGCTATGCGACGTCGGGCTCGACACCATCGCCAACGGCACCCTGCTGGATACCCTGCGCCGGGTGGCGGTGTTCGGCGTCACCCTGACCAAGCTCGACGTGCGTCAGGAGGCGAGTCGCCACAGCCAGGTCTTCGAGGAGCTCACCGACTTCCTCGAACTGGGCCACTACCGCGAGTGGGACGAGCAGCAGCGCCAGGATTTCCTGCTCGCTGAACTCGAATCCCGCCGCCCGCTGATCCCGCGCCGCTGGGAGTGCTCCACCGAGACCCGCGAGGTGATCGACACCTTCCGGGTCATCGCCCGGGAGCAGCGCGAGGCGCTGGGCACCTACATCATCTCGATGGCGGCGCAGCCCTCCGACGTGCTGGCCGTGGCGCTGCTGATGCAGGAGGTCGGCGGCGACGTGCGGCTGCCCATCGCGCCGCTGTTCGAGACCCTCGATGACCTCAACCGTGCCGGCGACGTGATCGACCGGCTGCTGGCGCTGCCCGGCTATCGACGCCTGGTGGGGGATAGCCAGGAGGTGATGATCGGCTACTCCGACTCGGCCAAGGACGCCGGCCAGCTGGCCGCCGCCTGGGCCCAGTATCGCGCCCAGGAGACCCTGGTCGAGGTCTGCGAGGAGCACGCCGTGGACCTGACGCTGTTCCACGGCCGCGGCGGCACCGTCGGCCGCGGCGGCGGCCCGGCCCATGCGGCGATCCTCTCCCAGCCGCCGGGTTCGGTGAACGGCAGCCTGCGGGTCACCGAGCAGGGCGAGATGATTCGCTTCAAGTTCGGTCAGCCGGAGATCGCGCTGCGTTCGATGGAGATCTACGCCTGCGCGGTGCTCGAGGCGACCCTGCTGCCGCCACCGGCGCCCAAGCCGCAGTGGCGCGAGGAGATGGACCGCCTGGCCGAGATCGCTCACCGCGGCTACGTCGGGGTGGTGCGCGAGGATCCCGACTTCGTGCCCTATTTCCGCGCGGTGACGCCGGAGGGCGCGCTGGGGCGGCTGCCGCTCGGCTCACGGCCCACCAAGCGGCGCCAGGACGGCGGCGTCGAGACGCTGCGTGCGATTCCGTGGATCTTCGCCTGGACCCAGACCCGCCTGATGCTGCCGGCCTGGCTGGGCAGCGGCGATGCCTTCATTACCCGGCTGGAAGAGGAGGGCGGCCTCGAGCGGCTGCGCGAGATGCGTCGCGAATGGCCGTTCTTCGGTACCTACCTCGACATGCTCGAGATGCTGCTGGCCAAGGGCGACGTCGAGATCACCGCCTACTACGAGCGGCGCCTGGTCGACGAGCCGGCGCTGCTGGCGCTGGGCATGAACCTGCGCGAGCGTTTCACCCGGCTGCAGGGCGTGCTGCTGGAGATCCTCGACCAGCAGGCGCTGCTCGAGAACACCCCGCTGATCCGTCAGGCGATCGAGGTGCGCAACCCCTATATCGACCCGCTGCACGGCCTGCAGGCCGAACTGCTGCAGCGTAACCGCGACGCCGACGGGGCGATCAGCCCCGAGTTGTCGCGGGCGCTGATGGTGACCATGGCGGGGATCGCCGCCGGACTGCGCAATACCGGCTAGGCGGCGGCCTGCTCAGGGCATGGCGGCGTAGAGTGCCGCCAGCTTGGGCGCGGCGATCCGGTGCCGGCGGGCGGCGGCGAGCAGCGGGCCGAGGATCGCCTCGCGCTCGGTGGGCCGGCCGGCGAGCACGTCCTGGAGCATCGAGGCGCGGTTGTTGGCGGTGCCCTCGATGACTCGCCACACCCGGTCGTGCCAGCCCTCGGCGGGGGGCGCAATGCCCTCCGCTGCCATTATCGCCACGAGTTCGTCGAGCAGCGCCTCGACCAGCGGCCGAAACGGCCGGTCGCGCAGTTGGCCGTTGCGAATCCGCCAGCGCGCCACCAGCGGGTTGATGGCGGCATTGACCGCCAGCTTGTGCCACAGCCGGGTACGAATGTCGCTCACCGCTCGGCAGCGCAGGCCGGCGTGGCTGAGCAGCGCGGCCAACTGCTCGGCGAGGTCGGCATGCGCACCGTCGAGGTGGCCGAGGAAGGTCTCACCGTGGCCGGCATGCACCACGCCATCAGTCGTCACATAGGCCCCCTCGCTGGTGGTGGCGCAGAGTACCGGGCCGCTCCAGCGCCGGGTCAGGGTGCGCTGCACGCCGTAGCCGTTCTGCCACAGTACCAGCGGGGTGGCGGGGTCGAGTTTGCGGGCCACGCTCTCCAGTGCCGCCTCGCCGTCATACGCCTTGGTGGTGAGATGCAGGGTGCCGCGAAACGGCGCACTCAGGCTGGCTGGCGTGGCGCCGGGCAGCTGGCGCACCAGTGTGTGACTCTCGGGGCTGGTCAGCGTCAGCTCGGCGGGCGGTGCGCGGCGCCCGAGCAGGGTCACCGGCGCCACGCCGGCGAGGCGCACGGCCAGCAGCCGCCCGAGTGAGCCGGGGCCGACGATCAGCTGTGGCGAGGTCACTGGCTTCCTCCGCCGGTCTTGCCGCGACGCCGCCGGCTGGTCTTGCCAGCGGCGGCGTTGCTGCCGCGGCGCCGCGCCGACGGCTTGCGGCCGCCACGCCGCGGGGCTGGCGCCTCGACGCCCTGGGCGCTGCCCAGCGCCTGGCGCATGCGCTCGGCGTCGGCGGCGTCGAGCAGGCTGCGCAGGTCGCCGAGCAGCGCGTCGAGGAACGCCTGTTCGCTATCATCGGCCTCGGCGATGCGGCTCAGCCGCTGCTCCCACAGCGCGGTGCGCTCGGGGCGCGTGGCCGGGTCGGGCAGCGAGGCGATCAGCGCGTGGCCGGTGCGGCTGGCGCGCAGGGCACTCTTGACGCGCACCAGGTAGCCGCGCTCGAGCAGCGTCTCGATGATGCCGGCGCGGGTCGCTTCGGTACCCAGGCCGTCCGACTCGCGCAGCGTGCGCTTGACGTCCGGGTCGTCGACATAGCGGCCGATGTTCATCATCGCCTTGATCAGGCTGGCGTCGTTGAAGGGCTCCGGCGGGCGCGTCTCGCGGTCCTCGACCGCGGCGGCGGTGACCCGCGCCGGCTCGCCGCGCACCAGCGTGGGCAGCGGCGGGGGCTCGTCGCGGGTCGTGAACAGCGGCTTCCAGCCGGCCACCAGCACCTCGCTGCCGCTGGCCGCAAAGCGCTCGCCGAGCACCTCGAAGCAGGCCTTGACCTCGCGGGTCTCGAGGTGGGCGTGAAACTGCGCCAGCACGTTGCGTACCACCAGCCGGTAGACATTGGCCTCCGGCGCCGAAAGGCGGCTCATGTCGGGGACCTTGCCGGTGGGCGCCAGGGCGTGGTGGGCGCCCACCTTGGCATCGTCGAAGGCGCGGCCGCGGCGCGTGAAGTCGGCGCCGTGGCACCACTCGGCCAGCGTGGCATCGGCCCGGCACAGCGTCGGTAGCGCGCTGGCCAGCGCTGCATGGTGGCCGCGCGGCAGGTAGCGGCAGTCCGAGCGCGGGTAGGTGATCAGGGTGTGCCGCTCGTAGAGCGCCTGGCAGGTGTCCAGCACCTGCTTGGCCGAGTACTTGTAGCGCCGCGCGGCATCCACCTGCAGCGCCGACAGCGAGTAGGGCAGCGGCGGCGCCTGGCGCTTGTCGCGGCTGTCGAGTTCGCTGAGCCGGCCTTCGGCGCCGGGCAGCCGGGCGGCCAGGTCGGCAGCCGGCGCGCGGGCCAGCAACCGGCCCTGGTCGTCGAGGGGGTGCTGTTCGCCGGGCTGCCACCAGGCGCGGACCTGGCCGTGGGCGACGGCGAAATCGGCCCATAGCACGTGGAAGGGGCGCGGCGTGAAGTCGGCGATCTCGCGGTCGCGGCGTACCACCAGGCCGAGCACCGGGGTCTGTACCCGGCCCACCGAGAGCACCCCGTCGTGGCCGGCCTGGCGCCCGGTCAGGGTCCAGGCGCGGGTCAGATTGATACCGTACAGCCAGTCGGCCCGGGCGCGGGTCTCAGCGGCACGGTAGAGTGGCTGGTAGCGGGCGTTGTCCTCGAGCCGGCCGAGGGCCTTGGCCACTGCGGGGCGGTTGAGGTCGCTGATCAGCAGGCGCTTGACCGGCCCGCGCCAGCGCAGGTGCTCGATCACTTCCTGGACCAGCAGCTGGCCTTCGCGATCCGGGTCGCCGGCGTGGACCACCTCGCTTGCCGCCTTGAGCAGGCGGCGAATTACCGCCAGCTGGCCGCGCGCCTTGGGGCGCGGCATCAGCTGCCAGGGCGACGGCACGATCGGTAGGTGGTCGAGGCGCCACTGCTTGTAGCGCGGGTCGTAGGCGTCGGGCGGGGCCTGTTCGAGCAGATGGCCGAAACACCAGGTGACGGTGGTGTCGCCGACCTCGATGCTACCTTCGACGCTGCGGCGCTTGCCGGGCAGGGCGTCGGCGATGGCCCTGGCCAGGCTGGGTTTTTCGGCAATGATCAGGCGCATGACATGGCTCACGAACTCGGTAGTGGATATTCTTCCAGTATCACGGCGGCGCTGCCAGGTGTACTCTTCTTGTTCAATGTATAAGGTTTGTATCGATATGCGCGAGCGCGGACGCACACGACGCCTGCTGGGACTGGGGGCACGCACCGGCGGCGCCATGCTCAAGAGCCGGCTGGGCGGCAATAGCGACTGGCGGGCGCTGGGTGAGGCGCTGTTCGCCGGACTCTCGGAGCTCAAGGGGCCGGCCATGAAGCTGGCCCAGATCATGTCGCAGTGGGACGACCTGCTGCCGCCCGACCTGGCCGACGAGCTGGCGCGCCTGCAGCGCCAGGCCGAGCCGATGCCCTGGGCGCAGATCCGCACCACCCTGGTCGAGCAGTATGGCGATCTCGACAGCCACTTTCGCGAGGTCGAGGAGCGTCCCTTCGCCAGTGCCTCGATGGGCCAGGTGCACCGCGCCGTGACCCACTCGGGGCAAACCCTGGTGCTCAAGGTGCAGTATCCGGGGCTGGCCGATGTGCTGGAGAGCGACCTGGCCCAGGTGCGGCGCATGATGCGCCTGGGGCGCTGGTTCAAGGTCCCCCAGGCGCGTCTCGATGCGCTGTTCGAGGAGCTCGCCGATAGCCTGCGCGGCGAGCTCGACTATCGCGCCGAGGCGGCGGCCTTGGAGCGCTACCGGCAGCGCTATGTCGACCATCGGCGGATCGTGATTCCCGCGCCGGAGATGGACTACTGCGGCGCGCGGGTGCTGGCCATGCACTATGTGCCGGGTACCCCGCTGCGCGAGCTGGAGCAGGCCGCCACGGCGACCCGCCAGCAGATCGCCGAGGCGCTCGCCGACTGGCTCACCGAGGAGCTGTTTCGCTTCGGCGAACTGCACGCCGACCCCCACGCCGGCAATTTTGCCTGTGACGACCAGGGGCGGCTGGTGATCTACGACCTGGGCGCGGTGATCGCGGTGCCTGAGACGCGCCTGGCGCAGATGCTCGAGCTGCTCGATGCCGCCCTGGTGCACGACCCCCTGGCCATGGATGCCGCGCTGCTCAAGATGGGCGGGCGCCAGGGCGAGGGGGCGCCGCTGGCGCTGTACCGTGAATCCGCCGAGGCGGTGGCCCCGCTGTTCGCTCCCGGCGAGCAGGATTTCGGCGACGTGCGGGTGCATCGTCGCCTGCGCGAGCTGAGCCCGCGGGTGTGGGCGGCGATGGACCGCCTGCAGCCGCCGGCCGATACCCTGCTGCTGTCGCGGGCGCTAAACGGCCACTACTGGAATCTGGTGCGGCTGGGCGCGCGTCTCGACATGCAGGCGCGAAGCGAACCGCTGCTGGAGTGGGCGCGGCGACGTCGCGTTGGAGGGTGAGCCCAGGTCCGCTAGCGTGCTAAACTAGCGCGATTTTTTTCGGCGGAGATGGCGATGCTGGCGGTATGGGTAGAACAGCTGCTGGGCTTTGCATCGGGAGCCCTCGGCGCAATTCGTGACAATGAGCACTATCCGTCGTTCATGGCCTGGGCCCGGGATGAGGGCCGCGAGCTGGTCGGCGGCGACCTGTCGCTGGCTCAGGCGCTGGCGCCGGAGCTGTGGTCGCAGACCCCCCTCGAGCGCGCCGATTTCGCCTGTGAGCCGCTGGCGCGCCCGGGGCGCAACGAGCCCTGCTGGTGCGACTCGGGGCGCAAGACCAAGCACTGCTGCGGCGCGGTGACCATTCCGGGGCCGATTCCCAGCCACCTGATGTGGATGCTGTCGCTGCGCGAGTGGAAGGGGCCGTCGCTCAAGGGGGCTCTGGCCAGCGGTCATGCGCCTGCCCAGGCGCTGCTCGAGGCCGGCCTGATCGCCGCCGAGAGCGGCCAGCGCGGCCGCGCCCAGCAGATTCTCGAGGCGCTGTTCGAGGGCGCCGACTGGTCACAGATGCCGGAGCAGGCCGAACCGGCCTTCGAACTGCTGGTGGATCTCTACCAGGAGCGCGGCTTCTACCGCAAGCGCACCGCGCTGCTCGACGAGGTGCTCGACCGCGGCCCGCTGTTCCTGCGCGGCGTGGCGCTGGAGCGGCTGTGCCTGATGCACCTCGACAACGATGACCTGGCCAGTGCCCGCGAGGCGTTCGTGCGCGCTCAGCAGGCGCTCCCCGACTCGCCGACCCTGGCCTATATCGAGGCCATGCTGCTGCTCCACGAGGGCAACGTCGAGGAGGCGGCCGAACGGGCGCGCTTCTGGTTCCGCCGGCTGTCGCGGCAGGGCGACCTCGACCCCGAGCAGCTGCAGTTTCTGGCCGACCTCGCCGAGAATCCCGGCGCCACGCTGGCCGAGCAGATGGTCAACTCCGAAGAGGACCTGGCCGACCCGCTGGCGGCGCTCCAGGCGCTGCTCGAGGCGCTGCCCACGGCGCCGCTGCTCGACTTCGTGACCGCCGCGGATGGCAGCCGCGAGTATCACCGCAGTGCCCGCGAGGACACCCTGTTCGCCGCCTGGCAGAAGCATTTCCAGGTGCTGGTCGACGAAGAGGCGGCGCTGGGCTTCGAGGACGACCCTTGGCCCCATGCCGGCGACTGGCTGGCCGAGCTTTGCGCCCACCCCGAGTGGCTCGATTCGCCGCAGGTGATGCAGGCGCTGACCCTGGCGCTTACCAGCCGCTTCGGCAGCCTGCCGTGGATGGCACCGAGCCTGTTCGAGCCGCTGGCGCAGCGTCTCGAACGCTGGCTGACCCAGCTCGACGGCGAGGGTGACGGCGCCTTCGTATGGGACGCTGCCGACAACGCCGTGCTGCTGCGCACCGGCCTGGCGCTGGTGGTAGGCATGGAGCGCGGTGCCCGCGAGCACTCCCGCGAACTGGCCGAGCGGCTGCTGACCCTGGATGCCCAGGACAGCCTGGGGCTGCGTGAGCTGGTGCTCGACCAACTGCTGCGCGAAGGCAGCGACCGGCGCGCCCTGGAGGTCAGCTATCAAGCCATGGAGACACCGCTGCTGGGGGTGATGATGGGGCGCGCGCTGGCGCTGTATCGCCTCGAGCGACTCGACGAAGCCCGCGAAGCACTGCGCGAGGCGCAGGCGATCAACGGCCACGTACTGGAGATGCTGTGCAACGAGCGGGCCCGGGCGGTGAGCCTGCCCTCCTCGGGGTTGCCGGCACCGGGCAGCCGCGCCGAGGCGTGGCAGTACCGCACCCTGATGCGCGACCAGTGGGCCAATACCCGCGGGGCGCTGGCCTGGCTGTGTAACCCCGAGGCGCCGCGCGACTAGCCTTGGCTCAGGCGGCGCGTGGCACCGGCCGGGGGACCAGGTCGCGATCGCGGCTGATCCAGATCGCCAGCAGGATCGCCGGCAGGCCCAGGGCGGTGGCGATCACGAAGAAGGTGGCATAGCCCTCGGCGGCCACCACCATGCCGCCGAAGCCGCTCAGGAACTTGCCCGGCAGGGTCATCAGCGACGAGAACAGCGCATACTGGGTGGCGGTATAGGCCTTCGAGGTCAGGCTCGAGAGAAAGGCGATGAACACCGCGCTGGCCAGGCCGTTGGCCAGGTTGTCGCCGATGATCGCCATGACCAGGAACGGCAGGCTCTCACCGGCCAGGGCCAGGGCGGCGAACAGCAGGTTGGTCAGGGTCGCCGCCGCGGCGCCGAGTACCAGGATCGGTCCGATGCCGTAGCGTGCCACCAGCAGCCCGCCGAGAATCCCGCCGCTGATGCTCATGGCGATGCCGAACACGTTGGTGACATTGGCGATGGTGGCCAGCGAAAAGCCGAGGTCGATGTACAACGGATTGGCCATCGAGGCCATGGCCAGGTCGCTGATCCGAAACACCGCGATGAACACCAGTAGCCACAGTGCCTTGAGCCGGTGGCGGGTAAAGAAGTCGGTGAACGGGCAGACCACCGCACCGATCAGCCAGGCACCCAGGCGCCGCAGCGGCTTGGGCTTGCCGCGGCTGGCACGCAGGAAGGCGCGTACCCGGGGCTCGTGGATCAGCTGGGTATTGAGCGACAGTCGCGCCGGTTCCGGCCTGAGCAGCACCGTGATCACCCCGACCCCCACCAGCGCGGCCATGGTCAGATAAGCGATCTCCCAGGAGTAGGCCGACGCCACATACAGGGCGCCGGCGCCGGCGGCCAGCAGCCCGCCGCGGTAGCCGATGATGTAGGTCGAGGCCATGGCGGCCTGGATATCGTCGGGCGCCGACTCGATGCGAAAGGCGTCGATGGCGATGTCCTGCGTGGCCGAGCCGAACGCCACCAGCAGGGCAAACGCCGCCACCACCATCAGGTTCTGGGTCGGGTCGAGACTCGCCAGGCCGATCAGGCCGCCGGCGATCAGCGCCTGGGCCAGCAGCATCCAGCCGCGTCGCTGGCCAAAGGTCCGCGTCAGCAGCGGCAGCGCCAGACGGTCGACCACCGGCGCCCAGAAGAACTTGATGGAATAGAGGATGCCGATCCACGAAAAGAAGCCGATGGCGGCCACTTCCACCCCGTCGCTGCGCAGCCAGGCCGACAGCGTCGAGAACACCAGCAGGAACGGCAGCCCGGCCGAGAAGCCCAGAAACAGCATGGTGATGACCGGGGCGCGCAGGTAGATGCCGAGGGCGGCGCGCCAGCTACGCTGAACGGGTGGCGTGGGCATAAGTCATTTCTCCGATCCATGGGGCGCGGTGCAGGGCGGAAGCCAGCGGTGAGGAGTGATAAACTATCGCTGTGGTAGCCGCAACACTTGCGGCGATTGTTGCAGAGCCGCAGAGCAGACGCCAGCCACATTCGGTTCGTTACCGTCAGGAGCCCCATGCACGAGTTCAACGCTGACCCCAGTGGCGTATCCGCCGATGCCATCCCGCGCTGGTACATCATCCAGTGCAAGGGCGGTGAATCGTTTCGCGCCGCCGAGCATCTCGACAATCAGGGCTACGAGGTCTTCCATCCGGTCCTCGAGGTGCAGAAAAAACGTCGCGACAAGCTGGTGTGGGTCGCCGAGCCGCTGTTTCCCTACTATCTGTTCATCCGCCTCGACCGGCTGGCCAGCAACTGGCGGCCAATTCGCTCCACGCGCGGCGTGCTAAAGCTGGTCAGCTTCGGGCACGAGCCGCTGGCGGTGGATGATGCCCTGGTGCAGCTGCTGCGCGATCAGGCGCAGCGGGGCGGCGATGCGGCACCGCAGGTCAACGTCTACTTCCGTGCCGGTGAGAGTGTCGAGATCACCGACGGCCCCTTCCGCGATCTCAAGGCGGTGTTCGAGTCGCACAAGGGCGAGGAGCGCGCCATCGTGCTGTTGACCATGCTGCACAAGCAGCAGCGCCTGGAGATGCCGGTGGCCCAGCTGCGCCGCGATGGTTGAGGCCTATCATCCATTCCCCCGTTTCGTTTCACAGGAGATGCCATGAGCACCATCGCTCCCCAGCGCGTGGTACGCCTGCACTACGTACTCAGCAACGCCGGCGGCGAGGTCCTCGACGACTCGCGTGCCCGCGGTACGCCACTGGAATACCTGCACGGTCATGACAATATCGTCGCCGGCCTCGAGCGCGCCCTGGACGGCCAGGCGGTGGGCGCCGAACTCAGCGTTACGCTGATGCCTGCCGAGGCGTACGGCCTGCGCCGTGACGACCTGGTTCAGGAGGTCGCGCGTGGCGCCTTTCCGGTCGACGACCTGGCGCCGGGCATGCGCTTTCAGACCCAGGGTGACGCCGGCCCGCAGATCGTCACCGTGGTCGAGGTGGGGCCGGAACGCGTGACCATCGATACCAACCACCCGCTGGCCGGCGAGCGACTCAGCTACCGGCTCGAGGTGCTCAGCGTGCGCGAGGCGAGTCGCGCCGAACTGGCCAAGGGCCATCCGCTTGACGACGATGTCGATCACACTCAGGTCGAGGATCGCAAGCAGCCCTGACCCGCCTCTGAAGCTGATCTGGATCAAATTCCTCGCTCGCTAGGCTCAGGTCGCGGCGCAAACTTGATCCAGGTCAGGGCCGCCCCCTGTCCCGATGGCTAGAGTGACACCATCACATACGCCACGGGAGATACGCCATGTACTGGGATGACGCCGTAATCTTTGGACTGGTGACCGTTGGCTTGATGGTCGCTTTCATGGCCGGCTGGGTGGGCTTCGTGATTCACGATCACAAGCGCCACGGCAAGTCCGGCAAATCGGATCAAGGCAACGCGAAGTAGCCGCGCCGTCGCGGCGCACGCGTCCTTAACCGCGTCGTCAGGGTAGGGGGCCATGCCCCCTGTAGCCGGCCTTCTGGGCCGGCTTTTTTTATTTTCCTCTCAGCCGTGATCGGCCAGTGAGGGGATGGCCTGCAGGCGCGTCACGAAGTCCTCGACCGGTTCGGGACGCGCCAGGTGGTAGCCCTGAATGAGGTCGACGCCGTGGCGGCTCAGGTATTCGAGCTGGAACGCTGTCTCCACGCCTTCGGCGACCAGCTTGAGCTGCAGCGTCTTGGCCAGGGCAATGATCGAACGCGCCAGTGGGGCATCGTCGCACTGCTGCAGGACGTCGATGAACACCTTGTCGAGCTTGACTTCATCGACGCTGAAGTCCTGCAGATAGCGCAGCGATGAGTAGCCGGTGCCGAAGTCGTCGAGTGACAGTTCCACGCCGAGGTCGCGCAGCGCCTTGAGCTGCAGGCTGATACCCGGCGCCAGCAGCAGTGACTCGACGACTTCGAGGGTCAGGCGACCCGGGGCGATGGCGTGCTTGTTCATCAGGCGGGCGATGCGCGGGACGAAATCCTCGTCGCGCAGCTGCTGTACCGAGACGTTGACCGACAGGCCGAGCTGGGTGTTGGCCAGCGGACCGGCCAGCAGTTGCCCGGCCTGCTCGAGTACCCAGTTGCCAATGGGCCGAATCAGGCCACTGCGCTCGGCCTCATGGATGAAGTCTCCGGGGCCGATCAGCCCGCGCTCGGGGTGCTGCCAACGAAGCAGCACCTCGGCGCCCCGCAGGGCTCCCCGGCGGTCGAACTGTGGCTGCAGATAGAGGCAGAATTGCTGGCTGCGGATGGCCTCGCGCAGCTCGCGCTCGAGCAGGTTCTGTCGCTGCTGCCACTCGCTCAGCTCGCTGGCGTAGAAGGCCACGCCGTGGCGAGTATCATGGCGCGCTTCCTTGAGGGCCAGCTCGGCACGCTGCAGCAGCTGTTCGACGCTGTCGGAGTGGTCCGGATAGCTGGCAATGCCGAGGGCGAACTGCAACTGGAACGCCTGGTCATCCACCCACCAAGGGTGAGCGTTGAGGGTTTCCAGCAGTTCCGCCAACAGCTGATGCGCCACATCACGGCTGGTATCCGGCATCACCAGCACCAGGCGGTTGGAAGGCAGTCGCGCCAGGTCGATGCCCGATAGCGTTTGGTCCATATAGCGCTGCAGATGCTGGGCGATCAGGCTCAGCGCTTGGTCGCCACCGCGCTGGCCGAGGGTTTCGTTGATCTGGCTGAGCCCGCCGATCCGCAGCACGCCGAGATGAAAGCGACCGGCCTCGAGGTGGCGCTCGAGTGGCGCGTCCAGACCGCGCAGAGTGGGCAGGCCGGTGACGTCGTCGTAGTGCAGGTAGCGGTGCAGGTCCTGCTCCGCCGCACGCCGGCGCAGCGACTCGGCGAACTGCGAGATCAACCCCGAAACCGCGATCAGACAGCTGACCTCCTCGGCGTGCCAGCGCCGCGTTAGCAGCGATTCGCAGCATAGAATGCCGCGCAGCTCACCGCCGACGAAGACGCCGGCGTCGAGCATCGAGACCACGCCATGCTTGACCAGATAGTCGCTGAGGCAGGCCAGGCGGGGGTCGTGCTGGGCCTCGACGCTGGCCAGGCCGGGGGACTCTCGGAGCGCCCCCAGGTAGCCGTCGAGGCGCTCGATGGGCAGCTGTTCGCCGACCTGGGCATCATCGAGGCTGGCCTGGCAGGTCATGGTGTCGTCGCCGAGCAGCCAGATGCTGACCCGCGGCACGTTCATCAGCCGTGCGGTCGAACTCAGCACGCTGGCGTAGAAGTCACAGTCACCGGCCTCGTGCTGCAGGTTGCGCAATTCGTGCCAGGCCTGCTGCTGGGCGAGCAGGCGCTGGCGGGATTCCTGCAGGGCGCGCTCCATGTGCTGCTGGGCCTCTCGCTGGTGGCTAAGCTCGCGCAGAAACAGCAGTGACACCGCCAGCAGCACCACGGCACCGGCGCCCAGCCAGGCCAGGGCGCTGCCCAGGCCCGCCTGGCGCGAGACTTGCCAACTGATCGCCAGGATCAACGCGACGCCCACCCCCAGCGCGCCGAACAGCAGCGCCATCAGGCGGTGCTGGGTCAGCGGTCGATAGGTACGGGTGTCTGGCGAATGGTGCATGCAAGTTGCTCGCGTAGTACGTCATGGGCCATTGAACCCTGAGTATAGCGATGCGTGGCGCCGGCGATAGCCAAGCAGCTATTGCAAACGCATGATGTCGCCGTGCAGCGGAGCGAGCCGAGCATATAGCCGATTGCGGGTTCGCAGTGGGATATTTTCATCGATCATGGCGGCATCGAGGTGTTCCACCAGCCGGTTGAAGTGGCTGTCGTCGAGACCCATATGCTGGTGCGCACGATCCATCGGGGGGCCCTGATAGGTGCATGGACCGTCGCTTATGTCACATAGCTGCTGCTCCAGCGAGGCGACGAAGTGGTCGATATTGGTATTGGCGAAGAATCCTACTATCGCCGGATCGTCGGCAATGCGATACATCAGGTTCTCGACGACCGCCGAGATACCAGCCTCAGCGCCCAGATCTGCGTAGAGCGTTTGAGGAGATGACGGTTGGCTAGTGCTACATCCTGTGATGATCAATAGCGTGCTCAGAAGCATCGCGCGGCAGAATCGACGGATCGTCATGACGTTTCCCTAGAATGACAGTTGGAGCGATACATAGCTGCCACGCTGGCCATCGAGACCCGCGATGGATCCGAGGTCCAGCCAGGCGGCCGTGACGGATAGCTGTTTGTTGACAAAGTACGCGCTATACAGGCTCTGCCAGTCGTCCTCGGTAGCGAATGAGAGATTGTCGGGTTTTTGTCGGTACTCGGTGCCGATGATCCAGCGAGGGGTGATGAACAGGCCCAGCGAGCCCTCGACGAGCAGCGAGCCGCCATCGTGCTGGTCGCCGCCGTAGCCAAGCAGCCCGCCCTGATTGGCAGCCGAGTGCCTGAGCGTGAGGTTGGTCAACAGGTTGCGGCCGGCGACGGCGTCAAACCACAGCTTGCTGCCGCTCAGGTAGAGATCGGTGCCACGGATGTCCGTGGCACCCACTGCGCGGGCGAGGTCGCCATCCTCCAGCCACTTGTGCTGAATCCCCAGGCTCCAGATACCCCAGGGGTGATAGAGGACATCGCCAAACAGGCGCAGCTTGCCGCCGGCGATGGTCTGTTCCAGTTCGCCACCCAGGGTGGTCAACGCCAGCCGCTGTCGCGCCAGTGACAGCTCCAGGCGGTCATGCACGTTGACGCCGATGCCTCCAACGCTAAGCCGGTAGTCACTCAGCCAGGCGCGGCTGCCCACGGCGGTCAGGCTGACCTCGCCGCTGCTGGCGGTGCCTGTGAGTACTGCCCAGGGCGACAGGCCGCCGCCTGCGGCGCCTTCGATCTGACCGACGCCACCGGTGGCGAGCAGACGGCTGCCGGCGGCTGCGCTGAAAGACAGCGACGCGAGCAGGGCGCAGCACAGAAGCTGCCGGAGGATGGGGGGCGTTCGCATCAAGGCCTCCAGGTCACGATGAGGTGAATGTCGCGTCGGGGTGATAGTGGTCGAGCCAGGCGGTGACCTCGTGGCCCGGGAGCGGCTTGGCGAACAGGTACCCTTGCAGTTCGTCGCAGCCGAAGTCGCAAAGGAGGGCGGCGATGGCAGCGGTTTCCACTCCCTCGGCAACGACACGCAGCCCCAGGCGATGCCCCAGCTCGATGGTCGAACGCACGATGACCACGTCGTCGGGTTGGGTATCCAGCGACATCACGAACGACTTGTCGATCTTCAAGGCGGCCACGGGCAGCTGCTTGAGCTGTGCCAGCGACGAGTAGCCGGTGCCGAAGTCATCGATCGCCACCGTCAGGCCCGCTTGCCTGAGCTCGCTCAGGCAGCGATTGGCCAGCGCGGGATCCTGCATCACGGCGCTCTCGGTCACTTCCAGGCTCAACTGCTCGACGTCGAGGGCGTAGTGAGCCAGTACGCTGAGCAGATGCTCGGCGAGCTGCGGATCGATGACGTCCTCGGCGGAGAGGTTGATGGCCACCGACTGAATCTGTCCGGCGCGCCGCCACTCGGCGAGCTGGCGACACACGCTGTCGATCATCCAGCGGCTGAGCAGGCGAATGTTACCCGAGCGCTCGGCGAGGGTAATGAACTCGTCTGGCGGAATGAATCCCAGGCTGGGATGCTGCCAGCGCATCAGGGCCTCGAACTGGCTCACCTTTCCGCTACTGGCCTCGATCTTGGGTTGATAGGCCATCCATAGCTGGGAGTCCCTGGCCGCCGCTTGCAAGTCGCGAATCAGGGTCAGCTGGCGAAAGTGCTGTTCGTCCTGCCCAGGCTGGTAGCAGCGCCAGGCGCTGCGCTGGCGGCGTGCGGACGCCAGCGCGATATCGGCCCGCCGCAGCAGCAGATGCGGGTCTTCGCCGTGGGTGGGGCTATGCGACTCCCCCGCACACAGCGATGGGCGAAACGGTGAGGCGTCCAGCTCGATGGGCTCGCTCAGCTCCTGCAGCAGCCGCTCCTGCCAGCCGTCGGGCGGCGCCGGGTTGTCTACCAGCAGCAGGAATTCGTCGTCGCCGAGCCGAAACGCCTGGAAGCCCGGGGAGGGCAGCTGTGCCAGCCGCTGGGCCAGGGTGATCAACACCCTGTCCCCGAGGGCATAGCCGAAGGTGTCGTTGATATCGCGAAATCTTTCGACGGCCAGACGCAGCAGAGAGAAAGGCCGACCCTGCTCGATCAGCTGCGTTATGCACTCCTGGGCGCTGCTGCGATTGGGCAGGTCGGTCAGAGGGTCGTGGCGGGAGCGGTGCAGCAGCGTCCGTTCGCGTTCGTCGATATCGGCCTGCATCGATAGCAAGGTATCGGCCAGCAGGCCGATCTCGCCGCGCGGTGAGACGCCGATCGTCTCGAGTCGCTGGCCGAGGCCAATGCGCCGCGCAGCATCGCTGAGCCGGGTCAGCGGCAGGCTCATGCTGCGGGCGCTCCAGGCCGCTGCAGCGGTCGTCAGCAGCAGGATCAAGCCGACGATGGCCAGCAGTTGCCACTGCAAGTCGCGATAGGCGGCCAGCAGGCTGGCGCGGGATACCTGAGCCAGGGCGAGGGTCTGCTGCGGGCCGGCTACGTTGAGGACCAGCTCGCGGGTCAGGTAGTCCGTGTCGTCGATGATCGCCTGGGCGTCTATCGGCTCGGCCTGGTCGGCCAGGTCGGGGCGAGAACTAACCAAATAAGAGGGGCTATCTCCGCTGGGTTGCGCGATGACGCTGATGTCCAGGCGGGTCAGGGCGTGAATCTCGTTAACCAACGCCTCATCGATCAAGAAGCCCATGCCCACCCAGCCGATCAGGTTGGGCGCGCGCACCGGCAGCAGCACGAACTCATAGGGCTGGCCCGCTTCGACGATGAGATCGACGCCGGCGCCCTGTTGCTGGGCCTGCTCCAGCAGATCGAAGAACGGCAGCGTGCTTCCGGCAGGGTGATGGCTGCTGGCCAGCAGGCTGCCCTCGAGGTCGCTGAGCAGTACCATGTCGGCCCCTGCACGGTCGCCGTGGTTGGCCAGTACCGTACGCAGCGTATCGGTATCCTGGGTGGCGACCGCGCTCTTGAAACCGAAGTCGTCGGCGAGTATCGCCACGTTGTTACGCAGTTGATGGCCGCGCTCGTCGAGGATTTGCTGGAGTACGTTGACGCCCACCTCCAGGTCGTGTTCCCCCTTGGCCAGAGCATCCTGATACACCACGCGTAGGAAGGCGCCACCGGTCACCGTGAGTGCAAGCACCACCACGACCAGCATCACACTCAGCAGGCGGCTACGAAAACTCACATCGGCATCCGGGGGTCGTCACTGGGTGGCATCACGAAAACGCTGCTGCAGCGCCGACGGCTCAGAGGGCGGCGGGGCTGAGGCCGTCAGGGTCAGCAGGACCTCCTGCTGAGGCTGTCCGTTGAGGGAGACGTCGTGCCACTGCTGGTGGCTGTCGTCGAGTCGCGGGTGCCAGACCCGCACGCGGTGCTCCCCAGTGGCCAGGTCGGGTACCTGCCAGCTGCCGTCCTCCGCGGTGACACCGACGTGCGTTGCTTCGCTGACCACGATGAAGGCCTGCATGTGATCATGGATGTTGCAGCCGAGCACCACGACGCCAGCCTGATCAAAACTGATGGGCGGCGGGGTATCGCGCAGGAAAAGGTTGAGATCGAAGGTCTTGGCCGGAGAAAAGGAGTAGACGTGATGGCGTGTATTGTCCTGATTGGGGAAGCGAATACGGCTGTCCACCGGCACGGCCGAGACATGCGGATGGAAGGTCGCATCGCGCTGGATGATATCGTCGTCGACGCTGGGCCTGCCCGGCTCGCCGCTGACGTGGACCTCGATCACCGCGTTCGATAGCAGCTCACCACTTGCGGCGTCTCTGACAGTGAGAAGCGAGGCGGCGGCAGGGCTGGATAACAGGAGCGTCGAGGCTATCACCGCTAACCGCCGAGGTAGCAAAGCAGAGCGCATGGCATGTGCCTGATCAGATTATTATATGGGCAGCAGTGATGGTGAAGTATCAGTTGGGTAGTGTCATGCGGCTGGATTAACGCTGTATCCACCAATTGCGCTTCCAGGCGCGCATCACCCGCTCGGGGTACCAGGTCTCACCGCGGCTGCCGTTGTAGCGTGCCAGGGCGCGGGTCAGGTCGCCGCGCTCCACGGCAAGGTAGTGGGCGAGTATGGTACAGCCGTAGCGCAGGTTGAGCAGCGGGTCGAACAGGTCGTCGGCGGGACGCCCCAGTTCTGCGACCCAGAACGGCATGATCTGCATCAGCCCCAGGGCCCCCGCGGACGAGACCGCCTCCTTCTGGAAGGCGCTTTCGACCTGGATTACCGCCAGCACGATCTCGGGGGCCAGGCCGGCCAGCTGCGCCTCCTGGTAGACGCGTTCCAGCAGCCGCATGCGCGTCTCCGGGTCGGAGACGAAGCGCGCCAGGCGCGGCTCCATGGCGCTCAGCCACTGGCGTGACGCCCAGATCTGGGCCGCACTCGGGGCGTCGTCGAGCACGCCGTCGAGGGTGGCCCGCAGCCCTGGGGTCACGGCATGGCGTGGCTCGGCCAGCGCCGCGGCTGCCGCACAGCTCAGCGCGGCCGCCAGCAGCGTGGCCGCCGTTCGCTTAGCGCCTAACCTGCTCACGCAGGAAGTCTAGGATCTGGTCGGCCGGGACCATGGTCGGGGCGTCGTCACGGCGGCCCTTGTACTCGAGCTCGCCGTTGTCGAGGCTGCGGTCGCCGATCACCAGCCGGTGGGGGATACCGATCAACTCCTGATCGGCGAACTTGACCCCGGGGCGGGTGTCGCGGTCGTCGAGCAGCACGTCGAGGCCGGCGGCGCTGAGCTCGGCGTAGAGGCGCTCGCTGGTCTCGCGCACGCGCTCCGACTTGTGGGCGTTCATCGGCACCAGCATCACCTCGAAGGGGGCGATGGCGTCGGGCCAGATGATACCGCCGGCGTCGTGGTTCTGCTCGATGGCCGAAGCCACTACCCGCGTCACGCCGATACCGTAGCAGCCCATCCACGGGTGGACCGCCTTGCCGTTGTCATCGAGCACGGTGGCGTTCATCGCCTCGGAGTATTTCCTGCCGAGCTGGAAGACATGGCCGACTTCGATGCCACGCTTGATGGCAAGCGTGCCCTTGCCGTCCGGCGAGGGGTCGCCTTCGACCACGTTGCGCAGGTCGGCGACCTTGGGCAGCGCCACGTCGCGCTCCCAGTTGATGCCGAAATAGTGCTTGCCGTCGACATTGGCGCCGGCACCGAAATCGCTCATCAGCGCCACCGAGCGGTCGATGATGATCGGCATGTCGAGGTTGACTGGCCCCAGCGAGCCGGGGCCGGCGCCCACGGCAGCGCGGATTTCCTCCTCCGTGGCCATGCGCAGCGGCGCGGCCACCTCCGCCAGGTTCTCGGCCTTGATCTCGTTGAGTTCGTGGTCGCCGCGTACCAGCAGGGCGATCAGGCCACCCTCGGCGGCCTCGACCATCAGCGTCTTGATGGTCTTCTCGATGGGCAGGCCGTGCTGCTCCACCAGGGTGGCGATGGTACGCGCGTTGGGGGTATCGACCAGGCGCAGCTCCTCACTGGGCGCGGCGCGCTCGGGGGCGGTGCCGAGCGCTGCCGGCAGCGCCTCGGCCTTCTCGATGTTGGCGGCGTAGTCGGACTCGGTGGAGAACACGATATCGTCCTCGCCGGAGTCGGCCAGCACGTGGAACTCGTGGGAGCCGGTGCCGCCGATCGAGCCGTTGTCGGCCAGCACCGGGCGGAAGTCGAGCCCCAGGCGGGTGAAGATGCGCACGTAGGCGTCATACATCGCCTGGTAGGTGTCGAGCAGCGAGGCTTCATCGACGTGGAAGGAGTAGGCGTCCTTCATGATGAACTCGCGGGAGCGCATCACGCCGAAACGCGGCCGAATCTCGTCGCGGAACTTGGTCTGGATCTGGTAGAAGTTGGCGGGCAGCTGCTTGTAGCTGTTGATCTCGCGGCGCACCAGGTCGGTGATCACCTCTTCGTGGGTCGGCCCGACGCAGTAGTCGCGCTGGTGACGATCCTTGAGGCGCAGCAGCTCGGGGCCGTACTGCTCCCAGCGACCCGACTCCTGCCACAGCTCGGCGGGCTGCACCGCCGGCATCAGCACTTCCTGGGCGCCGGCGCGGTCCATCTCCTCGCGCACGATACGCTCGACCTTGCGCAGGGTGCGCAGGCCCAGCGGCAGCCAGGTGTAGAGGCCGGAGGTGAGGCGGCGGATCATGCCGGCACGCAGCATCAGCTGATGGCTGATCACTTCGGCGTCGGCGGGGGTTTCCTTGAGGGTCGAGAGCAGCAGTTGGGTGGCGCGCATGGGTCCGGCGTTTCCTTCCAGCATGGGGCGTGACATGAGTCGGCGTGCCGCGGCGGCGGCGTTTGGGGCATTGTACGGTCAAGCGTGTGTGGCGGCAAAAGCGCATGCTGACACGAAGAGAATAAGCCGCGTTAGCGAGGGGCGCCGGGGACAGGGCGAAGAGGAGGTGTCGATGCCATGGATGGCATCGGAAGCGCCCAGGGATGGTTTACAGCGCCTCCTCGTAGCCCTGTCGACGGATTAGCCCCGAGCGACAAAGCCAGGGCGATTGATCTGGGTGTCACCTCAGCGACTTGAGCCAGAACACCATCGGCTTGTGGGTCTCCTCGGCGTCACCGATATCCTTCCAGTGAAAGGTAGTGGCCAGTTCAGGGTGGCGTTCATAGCCCCGCGAGCGCCAGAAGCCGTGCAGTGGCACGTAGTCGTGTGGCTTCAACGGGTGGTCGTCGGGGCGTTCCACGGCGCAGAAGGCGGCGCTGGCAAAGCCTTCGCCGCGGGCATGCGCTTCCCGCTCGGCCATGAACGCCTTGCCGATGCCGCGACCGCGGTAGCGGGGTAGCAGCACCGACTCGCCATAGTAGAAAACACTGCCGATATCGAAGCCGGCCTGTTCGAACGGGGCGCGGAACTCGTCCAGGTCGTCGGCCAGCGGCATGCCGGTGGCAGCGCCCACCAGGGTGTCGGCGTCGAAGGCCAGCACGAACAGGCTGCGCGGGCACTCGGCATAGCGGGCCAGGTAGTCGGCCTCGTAGGCGAGGTCGCCGTCGTAGAGGTAGGGGAAGTCGCGAAACACGCGGATTCGCAGCCTTGCCAAGGCGTCGAGATGCGGGGCGATGGCATGACCTTGGCAGGTGCTCAGGGTGATGGACGACATGCGCTTCCTCATGGCTTGCGTATTTCTGGGTCACGCTAGCAGCCCGGTTGCCCACCGCCAATCGCGAGCGCGACCTGAACGGCGCCACGGGCGTCGCCCGGCGCAGACACCAGGACTGTGGTAGGCTTTACGACGATAATGCAGGGGGTAATATCGTCATGACAACAACCACACAGGCCGGCGCGCGGCGCTGGCTGACGAGGCTGGTGGTGGCCAGCGCTGTGCTGGCCCTGGCCGGCTGCGGTACGCTGCTGCACCCGGAGCGCAAGGGCCAAACCAGCGGTGACATCGACCCGCGGATTGCGCTGGCCAATGGGGTAGGGCTGCTGTTCTTCATCATACCTGGTGCGGTGGCCTACGCCGTGGACTTCTCCAACGGCACCATCTACCTGCCCAGTGACCACACCCAGGCGCGGGTCGACAGCATGCCGTTCGAGGACGGCCTCGACCTGGCGACGCTGGAGTTGATGCTGGCCGAACACCTCGGCAAGCCGGTCGACCTCGACCATGAGTTGCTGCTGGCCGAGCGGGTCGAGAGCCTCGACGAAGCGCTGGCGCTGGTGCGCATGTCGGGCGTCGACGACGCCGAGCGGCTGTCGACCATGTAGTCTGTGGCCAGCTTCAGCCCTCTGCCCCGAACCGTTCTGGTCGGGTAGGGGGGGCTCTTTACGCCTACAGCGCTCCGTCGCGTAGCGGCTGATCGAGGCTATCCAGCGCCGACGGGCGATATCTTTCCAGCAGTGCCCAGAGGATCGCGGCGCTCTCGGCATCGGGCCGGCCGCGATAGTCGGTGGGGCGAAAGCGCATCTGGAAGGCGCGCAGTACCGCGCGAGTCTGTGAATCCAGTGCGTCGTTGACCTCAAGCGGATAGCCCCAGGCCTGGAGCGCCGCCTGCAGCGTGGAGAGCTCGGGCAGCGCCTGGTCGAAGCGGTCGCGATAGCGTGCCACGCTGGCCTCTTCGGGCCATACGCCGATACCCGCTTCGTATAGTGCATGCCAGGGAAACGCCGGGCCCGGGTCGATCTTGCGCGTCGGCGAGATGTCCGAGTGGGCCACCACGTCGGTGGGATGAATATTGTGGCGCTCGATGATATCCCGCGACAGGGCGATCAGCGCCTGGATCTGTGCCTCGGGGTAGGGTGCCCAACCGATCTCTACCGCCGCCTCGGGGTGCTGCTCCAGCAGCCGCTCCACCTCGGCGTAGGGGCGATCGGGGCCGGTATTGACGATCTCGATGCCGATGGACGTATCGTTGATGTTGGTGCGGCGCTTCCAGGCGCTGGCCCCGGCGTGCCAGGCGCGGCGCTCCTCGTCGACGAGCTGGTAGACCAGCGGCTGGCCGCGATGCTCCCGTGCCGGTAGCGGCAGCACGTAGTGGCTGCTGACCCGGGGGCCGGTGAGCACGGCGAGCGACTCCGCTTCATCCACATCCGTGTAGTGCATCACCAGGTGCCGTACCCGGCTGTTGTGGGAAGGTGCCACATGGGTGTGGTCCACCACATAGCCGGGGCGTGGCTCCAGGGGCCCTGTTTCCGGCGCTGTTTCCGGCCCTATGCCCGGCCCCGCACAGGCGGCGAGGAGCAGGGGCAGGGAAGCAATGGCAACACGCTTGCGCCACATGGTTCAGCTCTCCAGCAGCAGTCTGAGCGTCAGTCCCAGCACCAGGGTCGAGGCCACGCTTACCAGCGTACCCAGCAGCACATACTCGGTCAGCTTGCGATCCTTCGATTCGCGCAGGTCGCCGTAGCGTAGCACCGACTTGGCGGCGAGCAGGAAGCCCACCGCGGTAAGCTGGTCGAGCAGCACCAGGGAGAGCACCAGCAGGCGTTCCAGCATGCCGATGCGTGCACCGGCCCGGGCCAGGGTGCCGGTATCCTCGAGCTGGCTGCTCCAGCGCTTCATCAGCATGGCGATGGCAAACGAGAAGGGTCGCGTCACGATCAGGTAGGCGGTGGCGACGCCCAGCACCGTCGGCGTGAGCAGCCAGGCGCCGAGCGCTTCGAGTGGGGCCAGGCTGCCGAGCCAGGCCAGCCACACCGCGCACAGCACCAGCAGGTGCAGCAGCTGGTCGAGCAGGAACCAGTGCAGCCGGCCGGCGGGCAGCGTCGCCTTGCCCAGGTCGATCAGCCAGTGGCTGGCGGCTACCGCCGCGGCACCGGCGAGCACTCCCAGCGGGCCGGGGGAACCCGGCAGCAGCCAGGATGCGACCATCAGCACCAGGGCGGTCAGCCCGGCGTGAACCAGCACGTGGTAGAGCAGGTGGTGCGAGCGGTGCAGGCGACGCATCCGCTCGTCGACCCAGTGGCGCGGCTGCAGCAGGAAGTCGCCGGCGAGGTGGGCCAGCACCAGCCCCATCAGCAGGGAGAGATCGTTAGGGTTCATCGGCGTTTATCCTTTTCCGCCAGCCGCTCGTTCAGGTAGGTCAGGGTATCGGCCAGCAGCGGCCAGCGGGCGGCACGCAGTCGCTTGTGCACGCTGGGCTGGCGTATGCCCAGGTGATCGGCCATGGCCTGCTGGGAGGTCTCGCTCTCCAGGCTGAGCCTGACCACCTCGGCCGAGTAGCGCGACCAGCTTGCCACCATGTCATCCAGGTAGCGCGTCAACAGGGCCAGGCTACCGTCGTCCGTTTCGTCGAGCAGTGCCAGCGACAGGTGTAAGCTGCCCTCGCCCAGGGCATCCAGGTCGTGGCCGGAGCGCACGAAGGGCTCGCTATCCGCCGTGGCGAGCCGGCCGTTTCCCGGCCAGCTTGCCGGCCCTACCGCCACCGCAATGCGGGCGTCCCAGCGCTGGTCGGCCTCGGAGTGCTCGATCAGCGCCGCACGCAGGGCGATAGCCACCTCCATGGCGGCTGCGGCCCTGGGCAGGGCCAGCTGGAAGCCATCGCCGCGGAAGCGTTCGCTGCGTCCGCCATGCCGGGCGGCCAGCCCGGCCAGGGTTTGGTCCAGCAGTGCATAGAGCCGCTGACGATCTTGGATCTTGCGTGAGTCGATCACATCGCCGGTCAGCACGGCGATTCGCTGGGTCATGGCAAGCGCTCCAGGAAGGGTCGACTTCATCATAGCCGAAAAAGGCTATTTGGCAACTAAATAACCTTTAAGGGCTATAATTGTGCGTTATCGCCCTGTGGGGCTATTATTGCTCAGCGAGCCAGCTCGCGCATGGCGTTTTCCAGTCCTTCCAGCGTCATCGGGTACATGCGGTCGTCGATCAACTGGCGGATCAACTGGGTGGAGTGGGTGTACTCCCAGGCCCGAGGCGGCATGGGGTTGAGCCAGGCCAGCCGAGGGAACTTGGCGGCCAGCCGCTTGAGCCACACGCCGCCGGCTTCGTCGTTGAAGTGCTCCACGCTGCCGCCGGGGTGAGTCACTTCATAGGGCGACATGGCGGCATCGCCGACGATCACCACCTGATAGTCACTGCCGTAGGTGTGCAACACGTCCATGGTGGGAATGCGCTCACTGGTGCGGCGATGGTTGTTGCGCCAGACACCTTCGTACACGCAGTTATGGAAGTAGTAGTGCTCCAGGTGCTTGAACTCGGAGCGGGCGGCGGAGAACAGCTCCTCGCAGACACGGATGTGGTCGTCCATGGAGCCGCCCACGTCGAGGAACAGCAGCACCTTCACCGCATTGTGGCGCTCCGGGCGCATGCGCACGTTGAGCAGGCCGGCGTCTCGTGCAGTGTCGCGGATGGTGGCGTCGACGTCGAACTCCTCCGCCGCACCCTGGCGGGCGAACTTGCGCAGCCGGCGCAGTGCCATCTTGATATTGCGCGTGCCCAGCTCGAGCGAATCGTCGTAGTCGCGGAAGCGGCGCTCGTCCCATACCTTGATCGCCCGGCGATGGCGCGAGCCCTCCTGGCCGATGCGCATGCCCTCGGGGTTGTAGCCGTAGGCGCCGAAGGGGCTGGTGCCGCCGGTGCCGATCCACTTGTTGCCGCCGGCGTGGCGCTCCTTCTGCTCCTCGAGGCGCTTCTTGAAGGTCTCGATCAGCTCCTCGAGCCCGCCCAGGGACTCGATCTGCGCCTTCTCCTCCTCGGAGAGCTGCTTCTCGAACTCGCGACGCAGCCAGTCGTCGGGAATCAGCGCCTCGATGGCGGCGTCGAGGCTCTCGAGCCCCTCGAACCAGGCGGAAAAGGCGCGATCGAAGCGGTCGAAGTGCCGCTCGTCCTTGACCATCACGGTGCGCGCCACCTGGTAGAACGCCTGCATGTCGGCGAAGACCACGCCATGTTCGACCACGGCGTGAAGGTCGAGCAGCTCGCGTAGCGACACCGGCACACCGGCACGCTTGAGGGTCTCGAACAGGCCGATGAACATCGCTCAGCGGCCCTTGCGACGCAGCATGAAGGCCAGCCGCTCCAGCAGCTGGGTATCCTGCTCGTTCTTGACCAGGGCACCAGCCATGGGGGGAATCGCCTTCACCGGGTCGCGGTGGTAGAGCGCCTCCCGGGCCAGGTCGTCGTTCATCAGCAGCTTCAGCCAGTCAACCAGCTCCGAGGTGGAGGGCTTCTTCTTCAGCCCCGGTGCCTGGCGCAGGTCGAAGAACACCTCCAGCGCCTCGCCGACCAGCTTCGGCGCGATGTCGGGGAAATGCACGTCGACGATCTGCTGCATGGTCTCGCGGTCGGGGAACTCGATGTAGTGGAAGAAGCAGCGGCGCAGGAAGGCGTCGGGCAACTCCTTCTCGTTGTTGGAGGTGATGACGATGATCGGCCGGTGGCGAGCGGCGATGGTCTCGCCGGTCTCGTAGACATGGAATTCCATGCGATCCAGCTCCTGGAGCAGGTCGTTGGGAAATTCGATGTCGGCCTTGTCGATCTCGTCGATCAGCAGCACCACCCGCTCGTCGGCGGTGAAGGCCTCCCACAGCTTGCCGGGCTTGATGTAGTTGGCGACGTTCTCCACGCCTTCGACACCGAGCTGGGAGTCGCGCAGGCGGCTCACTGCGTCGTACTCATACAGGCCCTGGGCCGCCTTGGTACTGGACTTGATGTGCCAGGTGATCAGGCGGGTGCCCAGCGATGCCGCCAGCTCCTCGGCCAGCAGGGTCTTGCCAGTGCCCGGCTCGCCCTTGATCAGCAGCGGGCGCTGCAGGGTCACGGCGGCATTCACCGCCTGCTTGAGCGCCTCGGTGGCAATGTAGGAAGTCGTGGAGTCAAACGCCATGGGTGCGCCTCTAGGGAATCGATCGTGTATTCAAACGAGTGTATCAATGTTGCTCGGCTTGCCGATAGGCCTCGACCAGTGTCGCCGGGTCGTGCTCGGCGTGGCCGCGGTTGGCGTGGGCGCGCAGCAGCTGCGCGGCGAGGCCGCTCATTGGCGTGGCGCTGCCGGCGCGCTGGCTCTGGGCCGCGGCCATGTCGAGATCCTTGAGCAGGGTGCGCAGGTGCCAGGCGGGATTGGCAAAGTCGCTCGCCGCCATGCGCGGGGTGAGGATCTGGAACGGCTTGGAGTCGGCGAAGCCGCCGGCCAGCGCCTCGGGCAGCCGGCCGGCATCGACGCCGCTGGCCTCGGCCAGGGCCACCATCTCGGCGATCACCGCGGCCTGGCAGCCGACGATCATCTGATTGCAGACCTTGGTCACCTGGCCGCTGCCCACCGCGCCCATGTGCGTGATGCGTGCCGCCAGCGGCGCCAGCAGCGGGCGTGCCGAGGCGACATCCGCCTCGCTGCCGCCGCACATGATGGCCAGGCTGCCGGCCTCGGCGCCGGCCACTCCGCCCGAGACCGGTGCATCCACCCAGTGCATGCCGCACTGCTGCTCGAGCCGCTTGGCGAAATCACGGGTCGCCTGGGGATCACTGCTGGAGAGGTCGATCAGCAATTGCCCGGGGCGGCCGTGTGCCGCCACGCCCTCGGCGCCGAAGACCAGGTCCTCGACCACCGCGGTATTGGCCAGGCACAGCATTACCGTGTCGACCTCGGCGACCAGCTCGCCGATCGAGCTCGCTGCGCGAGCCCCAGTCTTGACCAGCGGGCGGGCCTTGGCCGGGGTGCGGTTCCAGACCGTGACATCTACGCCTGCGGCCAGCAGGCGCCGCGTCATGGGATCGCCCATCAGGCCGATGCCGATAAAGCCGAGACGAGTATCAGACATGACATGCTCCCTAGCGACAAAACCCATAGCATGCGTGAAGGCGCCAAGGGCGGCAATCTAGACGCGCTGGCCCGGCTGACGATCACCCGTGTCAGGCAATGCTATCTGCTGCAATCGTGGCAAGATGCACTGGAGGACGTATCAAACGCAGCAGATGCGCCGAAGTAATGCATAAGGGCCCAAAAAAGCCCCTGTTTGGTGCATAGCAGCATGGCGGATCGGGGCGAGGCAGCCCGGGCAGTACGCGAATCATTTTCAAGTTATTGATTCACAAGCGTGTGCGCAAAAGTTGGCGCAGGCTGTGCAGTGTATAGGGCAGACCCACATAGACATCGGCGCTTCCCCACCAGCATCTGAGTCGCAGCCAACAACAAGGATTACGCTGCGATAGGGGAAGCGCCCACATCACCTCCAGTGAGGTGATACACCGAGTGAGCTGGCGTGCTCCCCTGGTCCCCTTCGGGGGACCTTTTTTATGCATGTAGAAAACCGTTGGCTCGACTTGCACAAAGGCGGCAAGGCGTCTGACGCTTGGGAGCGCATGGCGGTAGAGCGTTGATCGCGAGCGAGTCGTTTGCTGGGGACAGTGACACGAACAAACAAGAGTGACCCGTGCCGTGGTGGCGCAGGTAGAATAAACGCGAAATATAAATACGGCGGGTCGGGAGATGAAGAGGCTGGCGTACTCCCCTGGGGTGAGCTGGCGTCCACCCCCGATCCCTGAAGGGACCTTATTGTCTTGTTGAGTCGCTGATTCGACCAGACGCCTTGTTGTGGTTGTGCGCCCTGTGTCGACGTAGGCAGTGTCGTAGGCGCGGCGCGCGGAAACAATGCGACCTTGGTTCAACGCTGCTGTTGGGTCTTGCTTGGCTGGCCCGGAGGCGGCGTCGACTGACCGAACTGCAGCTCGGCGAGTTGGCGGTAGAGCGGGCTGCTGGCGAGCAGTTCGTGATGACGTCCTGAGGCCAGCAGCCGACCGTTGTCCATCACCAGCAGGCGGTCGGCGGAGACCACCGTGGCCAGACGATGGGCGATCACCAGGCTGGTGCGGCCCACCATCAGCGTATCGAGTGCCTGTTGGACCAGCCGTTCACTCTCCGCATCCAGCGCGCTGGTAGCTTCGTCCAGCAGCAGCACGCGCGGATTCTTGAGCAGCGCCCGGGCGATCGCCAGGCGCTGGCGTTGGCCGCCGGAAAGCTGAACGCCACCCGGTCCCAGCAGCGTATCGAATCCCTGGGGCAGGGCTTCGATGAAGGCCAGCGCGTTGGCGTCCCGCGCGGCTTGGTGCAGCGCCGAGACAGGGGCATCCGCTTGGCCGTAGCGCAGGTTATCGGCCACGCTGCCGCTGAACAGCACCGGCTCCTGCGAGACCAGGCCCAGCTGGCTGCGCAGGGCATGAAGATCCAACTGCGCGAGATCGACACCGTCCAGCGTCAGGTGGCCATGATCGGGGTCGTGGAAGCGCAGCAGCATCGCCAGCAGGGTGCTCTTGCCTGCCCCCGAGGGGCCGACCAGCGCGACCCGCTCCCCGGCGGCAATGTTCAGGCTCACGCTATCCAGGGCAGGCGTCGCGCGTCCCGGGTAGCGAAAGCTCACCTCGTGAAGGCCGATCTCGCCGCGCAGGGGAGAGGGCAGCAGCATGGGGATGGCCGGCGAGTGAATGGAGGGCTGCGTATCCAGCAGTTCTAGCAGCCGCTCGGCGGCGCCGGCCGCGCGCTGGACGTCGCCGGCGACTTCGGCGAGGGTGGCCACGGCGCCGGCGGCCAGTACGGCATAGAACACGAACGCCGATAGCTCACCGGGACTCATGGTGCCCGCCAGGACGGCCTGGCCACCCTGCCACAGCATCAGCCCCACCGCGGCAAACACGGCCAGCATCGCCATGGCGGTGAGCCAGGCCCGCTGTCGGGTACGCACCAGTGCGGTGCCGAAGGCATCCTCGACGCGCCGGGCATAGGCCTGTCGATCCATGGCCTGATGGTTGAAGGCCTGTAGGGTGCGAATGCCGCCCAGCGCCTCGCCGGCGTAGCGGCCCAGTTCGGCGACGCGGTCCTGGCTCGTGCGCGACAGGCGACGCACCCGCCGACCGAACCACAGGATCGGCAGCAGGGTGGCAGGGATGCCTAGCAGCGCCAGCGCTGACAGCCAAGGCTGTGTGATCAGCATCAGTGCCACGGCGCCGACCAGCATCACTGCGTTGCGCAGCGCCATCGACACCGATGAACCAAACAGGCTTTGCAGTACGCTGGTATCGGCGGTCAAGCGCGAGCTGATCTCACCGGCGCTGTGATCGCTACGTTCGGCGCTCTCGAAGAAGCCGGGCTCGAGCGTCAGCAGGTGGTCAAAGACCTGCTGGCGCAGGTCGGCGGCAAGCCGTTCACCGATCCAGGTCACCAGGTAATAGCGCAGCGCCGAGGCTGCGGCCAGCACGGCGACCACCGCCAGCATCATCACCAGGGCGCGGTTGAGGCTGGCGCTGTCGGACGCCATGAAGCCCTGGTCGATCACCAGGCGCAGTCCCTGGCCCAGCAGCAGCACACTGCCCGATGCCAGCAGCAGGGTCAGCGCCGCCAGCACCAGGCGCCCTCGATAAGGGCGCAACAGGCCAATCAGCCGCAGCAGGATGCGGGGATCAGGGCGTGAGGTCATGGCGGTGCAGGCTCAGTGATCGCTGGGCCGCGTGCGAGTCGACGCGACGCGTTCACGCTAACGGCTGGGGGGCGTCGTAGTCGAGCGGTTCATCGCTGTATACGCAGACATTGGCGTCTTCGATATCGCCACTCTCGCCATCGAGGTGCGTGGCGAAGAACTCACGGATCTCGCGACGTTGGCAGTGTGCCTCGAAGGCGGCGCGGTTGGCCCAGATCTCATGAAAGACGATCGGGTAGCTGCTGCCCTGGGCAAACGGATTGTCGATATGACGAGTCACCGTATAGAGCAGGCAGGCGTCTTCGCGGTGAGCATTAGGCTCGAGTGCCTGCAGCGCCTTGAACACGGCTTCTTCCTTGCCGGGCTTGGGTTTGAAGCTGGCGGTGCAGTAGATTTTCGCGCTCATGGTGCCTCCGGGCATGTCGTTGAGAATCGCGACGATACCACTCAGGCGCTAGGTTGCGAAATTCGCTGCACCGCTCAGGCTTCCACCACGCTAAGGGTGCTCGGCGGAGCGACCACTACCTGATTGCGACCGCGAGCCTTGCCGGCGTAGAGGGCCTGGTCGGCACGCTGCAGGGCATTGTCCAGGCTCGTTTCGTCGCTGTACAGCAGGCTGATACCGACCGTGACCGATAGTCTGAGGGGCGTTGTGCCGGCGTGCAGCAGCAGGTCGTTGACCTGCTGGCGCAGTCGTTCGGCGATGGCGATGGCGGTACTCAGCGGGGCGTCGGGGAGGGCGACGACGAACTCTTCACCGCCGTAGCGGCCGATGATGTCGGTGTCGCGCAGTGCCGCCTGGCAAGCGGTGGCCACCGCGATCAGGGCCTGGTCGCCGATACGGTGGCCGTGGTTGTCGTTGAGCTGCTTGAAGTGGTCGATGTCGATCATGAACAGCGCCAGCGGCGTGGCATTGCGCCGAGCACGTCGCAGTTCGCGCTCGGCCAGATCGAAGAAGCAGCGACGATTGTGTAGACCGGTGAGGGGGTCGGTGCTGGCAGTGTGTCGCAGCTGTCGCTCGAGCTGCCGTCGCTCGTCGATTTCCGCCAGCAGTCGGCAATTGGTGTCGCGCTCTTCCTGTAGCGACAGGTACTGCTGGCGCTGCAGTCGATTGAGGCGTAGCTGGGTGATGCCGCCGACCAGGTTGACCACGCCGAGCAGCAGCAGGTTGGTGGTCAGTACCCCTACTGGGGCCGGTGACCAGAGCAGGGTGGCGGCAGCGAAGCCGGTAATCAGGTAGGCGTTCCACGCCAGCGCCCAGGGCAGGCGCATGGGCACCAGCAGGTACAGCGCCATGCTCACCACCACGACCGAGATCAGATGGGTGCTGAAGCCAGCGGGGCGAAGTGGAATGGTCAGCAGCAGGCCGCTGATCAGCAGCAGGCAGAACAGGTTGATCGGCAGGTGGCGATGCGCCAGTCGCGGCTGGCGACTCACCGCAATGGCCAGTAGGATGCAGGCCGCAGCGACCATGACACGCATCGTCAACAGCCCTATGAACGGCGCGCCGTTGCCCACATGGGCGTGATCGACGAACCCGAACAGCAGCAAGAGTGCCGCGGCAAGCAGGGCGGCATGCTGCATCTGGCAAGCGTCCTGGGCGAGAGTCGTTCGGCGATAGCGGGATTCCAGCCGAGGGTCATCGAGCTCGGCCCAGGGGGTGAATGTGGCCCCTGACGGTTGCGTGGATAGGGTGAACGGCATTACTTCATCCTTGGGTGGCCCGCCGGCGGCTGGCCCGCCCGTTCCCTTGTTGCGGTTAGTGTTATTGGGCACTGCCTGACGAGCGAGTGCATCGCTGTTTCCGGCCTCCATCAGCCATCATGGCAGGTATTGCGACGGCCGCCAGGGGGCGTCGTTCAATGTCATACTTTGCCTACATGCCGCGTAGGATATTGCCTACAGAGCAGGTGTGAGGCGGCAATACCAGAGGAGTCATGTTCGTGGTCGACAAGCGGTTAGTTGTCATGTCGCTTCAATCTCTTGGCTGCTGGGAAACGCCAACGTGAGGCGGCACGCGGAGCGCTTCGACAAGCTCAGCATGCTGCTGGGCGAGTGGCAGTCGCTGTGGCAGTCCGCGCCTTTCTATCAGCGTACCCCCGACTGGGCGGCGGGCCAGCCGGCGCTGTTCGAGGCCGCCATGCGGCTCGACGCCAGCAGCCTGTCGCGCCTGCGTGATGATGACCCCTACGCCTCGGTTGATGCCGCGCTACGGCATCCGCTGGCAGACTACCTTCCCTTGTCGCAGCTCGCGGCGCTGTGTGAGCTCTCGCCGCTATCGGCGTCGCCGGTGTCGCTGCCGGCGGCCTGGGGCGTGCATGTGGGGGGGCGCAAATGGCAGCAGATCGAGGCCTTCGTGCCCCACGTGCGGGTGGCACCGGATAGGCAGCTGCTGGAGTGGTGCGCCGGCAAAGGACATCTGGCACGCGCGCTGAGTGGCCTGCATCGGCAAGCCGTCACGGCCTTGGAGTGGCAGTCGACGCTGTGCCGGGAGGGGCAGCGGCTGGCTGGCCGCCAGGGCGTCCGGGTGAGCATGATCGAGCAGGACGTGATGGCGGCCTCTGCGACCGATAGGCTTAGCGCCTCGAGCCAGGTCGCGGCACTACACGCCTGCGGCGATCTGCACGTGAGACTGCTCGCCCTGGCGGTCGAGCGCGGCGCTGGGGTAACGCTGGCGCCGTGCTGTTACCAGCGCACCGCCGCCGAGTACTACCGGCCGCTGTCGATGATGGGACGTACCCTGGCGGCGCGGGATGCCCTGAGCCTCGAGCGTGAGACGCTGTCCCTGGCAGTACAGGAAACCGTGACCGCTCCGCAACAGGTGCGCCGCCAGCGGCGACGCAGTAGCGCCTGGCGGCTGGCCTTCGACCTGCTGCAGCGCCGGCTGCGCGGCTGCGACCAATACCTGGCGGTTCCCAGCCTGGCCTACGGGCGCATGCCGCCGACCCTGGCCGAGTTCTGCGCCTGGGCCGCTGAGTGCAAGGGACTGACGCTGCCGGAAGGGGTCGACTGGAGCGAGCTCGAGGCCCAGGGCTGGCAGCGCCATGCCGCGGTAGAGCGCCTGGAAGTGGTGCGTCAGCTGTTCCGCCGGCCGCTGGAGCTGTGGCTGGTACTCGATCGCGTGCTGATGCTCGAGGAGGCGGGCTATCGCGTTACGCTGGGCACCTTCTGCCCCCGGCAGGTGACGCCGCGCAACATACTCATCCAGGCGGTCCCGCCGGGGGACCAACGGTCATCATCCCGCCAGGGGGCGCTATGAGTCACGACACCACGCCAGCGGTCGACGAGCCGCGGCCGCGGCCGCGACTCGCCGAGACGCCGCTGCATCCCCTGTCTCCGCGACTGGCACCCTGCCTGGCGCTGCACAAGGCCGCCAGCTGGCTGGTGGTGGTGCTGGCAGTGGCGCTCGTGCCGCTGGGCGATTCACCGCTCGTGGCGTGGCGTACCTGGCTGACGGTGGGGGTGGCTGGAGCCGGGCTGCTGGGGGTGGGGCTGGCCTGGTGCGAGGCGCGACGGCGCGCCTACGCGCTGCGCGAGCACGACCTCATTCAGCGTCGCGGGCTGCTGGTGCAGCGGCTGCAGGCGCTGCCACTGGCGCGGCTGCAGCATATCGAGACGCGCAGCAATCCGCTGGAGCGCTGCTTCGGGCTGGTGCGACTGGCGTGCTTTACCGCCGGGGGCCGTAGCGCCGATGTGGTGATCGAGGGATTGCCCACGGCCCGCGCCGAAGCCCTCAAGCAGCAGCTGCTGGAGCGCCTGCCGGGGGCGGCGGGGGAGACGCCGACGTGAACCGCGAACCGCTCCGCGAGTGGCAGCGGCTATCGCCGTGGGCAATGCTCTCGCTTTTGCTGACCCAGGCGGCGGAGCAGGGTCGCCAGCACCTGCCGCTGCTGCTGGGCGCCGGTGCCGGCTTGACCCTGCTCGACGCCGTTGGCTGGCGCGAGCTGCTGCTGGGCGGGAGCGTGGGGCTGCTGGTGGCACTGCTGCTGGCGTGGCAGTACTACCGACGCTTTCGCTTTCGGCTCGAAGAGGACGTGCTGGTGGTGCACCAGGGGCTGTTCGAGCACCGTGAATTCAAGCTCGCGGCGCGCCATGTGCAGCAGATCGCCACCCGTCAGCCGCTGCATATGCGGCCCTTCGGGGTCGTTGAGTGGCAGGTGGTGCCGCTGGCCGGCGACGCCTCACGGATTACCTTGCCGGGGATTCGCCAGGCCACGGCCGAGGCGCTCAGCGCACGCTTGTCACCGGTGATGCCAGGGCCGGATGGGGTGCCTGCGCCGCGCTATGTGGTGACCGCCAGGGGCCTGCTGCTGCACGGGCTGTCGAGCCGTTCGGTGGTGGTGGCCGCGGCGATGCTATCGCCGCTGGTCAGGCCGCTGGAGCGCTGGCTGCACGATGTCGCGCCGTCACTGGCGGTTGGCGACTGGCTGCCGAGTTCTCCGCTGCTGATTGCCACCCTGGGTACGCTGGCGGTGTTTACCCTGCTGATGCTGCTGTCGGTGATGGCCAGCGTCTGGCGCTACTTTGGGTATCGCCTGGTCGAGGACGGCGGGCGTCAGATCCAGACCCGTGGCTTGCTGCAGCGTCAGCGCCAGAGTCTCTCCCTAGAACGACTGCAGGTGGTCGAATGGGTCGAAACCGGGCTGGGACGACTCCTCGGCTGCGGCTACTTGGTCTGCCATCAGTTTGGCGGCGCCATCGATGAGGATCGCCGCTTCGTGGTGCCCGGCATCACCCAGGGCAGGCAGCGGGCGCTGATCGCCGACCTGTGGCCAGGCGTGACCTGGCCCGCCGAGTGGCGCGGCGTCTCGCGCTACTACCTGCGCGTGCTGCTACTGCGAGGCGCCATGCTCGCGGGGCTGCTGCTGGCCGCTGGCGGGGCACTGCTGGGTGAAGGACTGCCTGCCTGGCAGTGGCTGCCGGTGGCCGGCGTCCTGGCCGTGCTGGTGGCACTCGCCGCGCGGCGTCGCTGGCGCTGTCAGGGCTGGGCGCGCGACGGCGGCTATCTGTGGGTGCGCCACGGCTTGTTCGGCATGCGCACCCATGTCTTTGCGCTGAACAAGGCGATCTCCGTGGACGTGCGCCAGAGCTGGCGACAGCGCCGGCGTGGGCTCGCCACGCTGCATCTTCACCTTGCCCATGGGCGCGTGGTGCTGCCGTATATCGCGCACGCCACGGCGCTGGCGCTGGCCGACGAGCTGCTGACCGCCGATGTTCGCGGCTCAGTCGTCGAACTCCCAGGCTAGGTCGCGGCCGAGGGGCCAGCGGCCGCTATCGAGGGTGGCGCCCTCGGCATCCTGTATCACATAGCTGTATTGGCCCTGGTGTCGCAGCGCTCCTGCCAGATGGCCGAGGCCGCGCCGGCTCTCGGCGCTGAGGACGACCAGGGGCCTGTCGGGGTGGTGCCACATGCGTCCCGCGCCGCGCCGGGTCACCTCTGGTGCCGCCGCGATTGCGTGTTCCTCGAGCCAGCGGTCGACGTCGTCGCCGAGGCCCACTACCAGCTGTAGCGGGGACCGCTCCCCTTGGCCCGCGGCCTGTGCTGCCGCGGGCCGCTGGCCAAGCAGTTGATGCGCCAGTGATTCGCTGCCCGGGCTGACTGCGAGCACCTCGACATCGCCGGCCAGCATCAGCGCGCGCAGGGTCTGGGGCGGGTCGCCGAGCGTGCGCAACACCTCCAGGGCGGGGTCGATCTGTAGCCCCAGCGGTCGCGCAGGCAGCGCCAGGCTCACCCGCTGGTGGGCCGCGTCCATCTCGATGCTACGCCGTAGCTCACCGCCCTGGGTCTCGATGACGAGCGGCAGGTGCAGTGGCCAGGGGGCGGCATCTCCTCGCTGGCGCAGTGCGATCTCGAGACGCCACTGATCCCCCTCTGGCGAGCGCTGGACGTCGTCGAGCACGATCCGCGGGCGGCCGGGCTGGTGCAGCCAGGCCGCGAAGAAGTCATCCAGCGAGGTGTCGGCGGCCGCCTCGAAGGCGGCCTGCAGGTCGTCCCAGCCGGCCTGGTGAAACATATGGCTGTCCACCAGCCGGCGCAGGGCACGCTCGAAGGCCTCGTCGCCGATCTGTTGACGCAGCATGTGCAGCACCATGGCACCGTGCTGGTAGCCGATCAGCCGCGCGGCGGGGTCACGACCGCCGTGAAAGGCGATCAGCGGGCGTTCGCGCTCGGCGGGGAGGGCGGCGAGGTCGGTCAGCCAGCGGGTGCGGGTCTCGAGGGCCTCGTCGCGCAGCTCATCGAGGTGATAGTCGGCCAAGTAAGTGGTCAGCGCCTCCGACCAGTTGCCGGCGCGGTGATCGAGGCGTACGCCGGTGCCCCACCAGGCGTGCATCAGCTCATGGGCCAGCGAGGTGTGGGGGATAAAGGGCAGCGGGATGACCCGCTCGCCGAGCAGCGTAAAGCCGGGAAAGGCCAGGCCTACCGGCGCCGGGGTGGCGGCCATGGTGAAGCTGTCGAAGGGGTAGGGGCCGAGGCGCTGTTGGAACATGCCCAGATAGCGGGCGGCATGCGCCAGATAGGTCTCGCTGAAGGCGTCGTCAAGGGCGCTGGGGAACAGCGTGCGCAGGCGCACCCCGCCGACATCGCGTTCGCTTAGCTGCCAGGGGCCGGCAGCGACCTCGATGCTGGCGCTGCGCGGATGCCGGTAGCGCTCACGGGTAACCTCGTCATCGCTGTCGTCGCCCACCAGCGAACCGCTGGCGACGCCGCGCTGGCCGGCGGGTAAGGTGAGAGTCAGCGACAGCGAGAAGGGCGCGTCGACGAGCGACGGGTACCAGCCGGCGCTGGCCGGCAGGAAGCTGCCGGCCTCGCTGAGGCGCAGCCCGCGCTGCTGCTGCGCCGCGTCGAGGCGGCCCTGCCAGTGGATGCGGCGCTGCTCGCCGTCACGCTCATCCAGGGTGACCTCGAGGCCCGGCAGCAGCGTGATGTCGCCGCCGGCGGGCGCGGGGCTGACCTCGAGTTCACCGCGCAAGCTGGCAGTGGCCGGGTCGAGCCATAGCCGCATGGTCTTGTGGGGGAGTGGGTCGGCGCTGGCCAC
Source organism: Halomonas sp. 1513 (assembly GCA_001971685.1). NCBI lineage: Bacteria > Pseudomonadati > Pseudomonadota > Gammaproteobacteria > Oceanospirillales > Halomonadaceae > Halomonas > Halomonas sp. 1513. The sequence goes on along the minus strand of CP019326.1, from coordinate 2,558,057 downwards.
GGCACTGACCAGCAGGCCGAGGCCGGCCAGTAGCGCGACGATGGAGCCTAGCCGAGGGCCAGCCATGCTCGGCTCAGTGCCGCGCCGGGAAGCGCGCCAGCACCTCCTCGAGGCTACCATCCCGCGATACGCCTAGGGGCAGCAGCGTGCCCGGGGGCTGCTCACGAATCACCGCGATCAGCTCGCCGGGGCTCGCCACCCGGCGTCCCGCGGCTTCGACGATCACGTCGCCGTTGACCAGGCCGGCACGCTCGGCGATGGAGTCATCGCCGACGGCCTGAATCAGCACGCCATCGTCGTGGGTCTCGATCATCACGCCAAGGCGCGGCGGCGGCGCGGGCTCGAAGTCCTCCTCGTCGCCCAGCGTATACAGGGCATCGGCCAGGCCCGCCGGAGGGTCGCACTGGCCATCGGGATGCCAGGGCAGCAGGGTCTGTTGAGCCTCGACACCCAGGTCCAGGAGCTGGTGGGGTACGCCATGACCATAGGCCAGGTGCCCCTGGCCGACGAGCCCCACCATCAGTGGGGCTTCGCCGTCGGCCCGCCGGGCGAGGGCGTCGGCAATCCCCACGGCCATGGCCCGGTCCCAGGCCAGCTGGGCGGCGATGAAGCGCGCGAGGCCATCCCCCGCGTCGTTGCCCCGGGGATGTTGGGCGAATACCGCTTCGAGCTGCTCGCGATACGCCTCGGCCGGTGCGGCGGGCGGCGTGAGGTGATGGCGCTCCTCGGCAGGGACGCTGTCCCAGCCGTCGCTGGACAGGCGCTGGCGCAACTCGGGCAGGATGTTCAAGGCCACCAGCGGGATCTGCTGCATGCGCGCAAAGTGCAGGATCGGCAGATACAGCGCCGGGTCGTGACCCCAGTGCTGGTGCCAGCCGCTCTGCTCCAGAAACTGCGCTTCACTTAGCTCGCCGCCGACCCAGGCATCGAGCGCGGGCTGCGATTCCCGCGGCAGCATCTCCAGGCCGATCAGCAGGTCGTCACGATGGCCATGCAGCGCCGAGAGCGTGTGCAACTGCCAGCGGTGGTGCGCCAGCCGATCATGCTGCTCGCCGAGCAGCACCACCTGCTGGTCGGCGAGCCGGCCCATCATGCTGCTATTCGAGGCCTGGCGACCATCATCGAGTCGCCACTCACCCGGTACCGGGCAGGTCTCGGCGAGGACCGACGGCGACGTCAAGACACTCGCGGCGAGCAGCAGCGCGGACACAGGCAGGCGGCAGAGTGGCATCTAAGGCTCCTCGAACAGGCTCATGCGTGTCATCACGCCGTCACGACGCACCAGCCAGTGATAGAGCGCCCCGCTGACGTGGAGTACCACCAGGCCAAGAATGACCCAGCCGAGCCAGCCGTGCCACATGAACAGTTGCTGTGAGAGTGCCTCATTCTCGCCGATCAACCCCGGCAGGTTGAACTGGAAGAACTGCACCGGAAAGCCGCCGGCCGCGGTGGCCAGCCAGCCCAGTACCGGCATGCTCAGCAGCGCCAGGTAGAGCAGGTGGTGAACCGTGGTGCTCAAGATGCGCTGAAAGGGCGGCAGCGGTGGATCATGCAGCGGTACCACGAAGATCAGTCGGGTGATCAGTCTCGCCGTCATCAGCCCCAGCATCATCACGCCGGCGGTCTTGTGCAGGGTATAGAGCATATCCGTTCCGGCCCGCCCGAGGCGCTCCATGGCACCCTCGAAACCGAGAAACCCCAGCGTCAGGCCGCTGGCCAGCGAGAACAGCAGCACGGCGGCAACGCCCCAGTGAAGCAGTCGGTGGGGGAAGGCGTAGCGATCTGTCATGCAAGCTCCTTATGGCTGGCTACGGCATTGCTTTAATAGCGTAGCCGATCTGCATGAACTCCATGTCAACGCGGCGTCGCGGGTCGTTGATTTACACGAGTGCGACTAAGGTCTAGCGCCACTTATCGGCTTGGCAATTGACAGGGATAAGAGGTGCCACTAGTTTGAATGGCGAGAGTTACCGGTAACATTACGCGATAAAACGATTTGCCGAGTAACGTTTCCTGAGCCGTTGCCGTGTCGTTTCGTCCTGTCGCACCCCTCATCGGGTTGCGCCCACTCGATGCCGACACAGGGCCGGTTCCTGGCCACTTGCCGAGGCCAACGCGACACTCGGTAGCTGGTCACTACAACAAAGCAATGCACATTGGAGACTCACGCTATGACACCCATCTGGCGCACCACGCTCACACTGGCCGGCGCGGCCACGCTCTCTGTAAGCCTCGCCCACGCCCAATCCCCCGAGTTGTCCGACCCTCCCGCCATCGAGGGTGATACGGTCGGCGATCACGGCAGCGTCACGCTGCGCATGGGGATTGGTCTGGCCGAAACCTCGCCGCAGTATCTTTCCAGCCAGTACTTTGCCGACATCCTCGACCAGCGCAGCGAAGGGCGGATCAGCGTCAATATCTTCCCCAACAGCCAGCTCGGCGACGACGTGCAGATGATGGAGATGCTGCAGACCGGCTCGCTGGACATGACCTATCCGTCGAGCTCGCCGGCCACCACCTACGTCGAGGAGCTGGCGGTATTCGACCTGCCGTTCCTGCTGCCGACCCGCGAGGCGGCCATCGCGGTACTCAATAGCGAGGTCGCCCAGTCGATGCTCGACGGCTTCGACGGCACCGGCATCAAGGCTCTGGCGTTCTCCGAGAACGGCTTCCGCCAGCTCTCCAACAGCGCGCGGCCCGTGGAGTCCCCCGACGATGTGGCCGGGCTCGATGTGCGCGGCCTGTCGGTGCGCACCATGGAGAACCCGGTGCACCTGGCAATCTGGGAAACCCTCGGCGCCAACCCCACGCCGATGGCCTTCGGCGAGCTGTTCTCGGCCATGGAGCAGGGCGTGGTCGACGGCCAGGAGAACCCCTGGAGCACCATCCTCACCTCCAACTTCCACGAAGTGCAGGACTACGGCTCCGAGACCCGCCACGTCTACACCCCGTTCATCAAGATGATCTCCGAACGTACCTGGGATCGCCTCGACGGCGAGTACCAGGAGTTGATCCAGGAGGCCGCGCGGCAAGCCGCCGAGTACGAGATCCAGCTGGCCACCGAGTATGACGACTGGTCCCGCGATCAGCTCGAGGAGCGCGGCATGCAGATCTCGCGCCTCGACGACGACCAGATCGCCGCCTTCCAGGACGCCGTGCAGCCGGTCTACGAGGAGTGGGCACCGCGCATCGGTGAGGACCTAGTCGCCGAGATCCAGCAGATCGTCGCAGACACCATGAACGACTGATATCGCAGTACCAAGAGAGACGCGGGCCAGTGGTTGGCCCGCGTTGCGTCTGTCTGCCCTTGGAGCGCCTATGGATACCCCTCACTCACCGCCCCCGGACCCGTCGGAATTTCTCGACGACCCGCGCCGCAAGCCGCTGGAGATCGATACCCAGCAGCGCCGCGGCCCGGCGATCTTCCGCTGGCTGACCGTCGGCATGGAGCACCTGATTGCCACCCTGCTGGTGGCGCTGATCGTCTCGGTATCGGCCAACGTCATCGGCCGTTCGCTGCTCAACCGCTCGCTGCCGTGGGCCGACGAGCTGGCGCGCATGCTGTTCATCTGGCTGATCTTCGTCGGCGCCGCGGCGGCCTTCGCACGCTTCGAGCATATCGCCGTCGACCTGCTGCTGCGCAAGCTCCCGCAGCGCGCCGCCTACGCCCTCTACCTGGTCCAGCACCTGCTGATCACCGCCCTGATGTCCGTGATCATGACCGGCGGTTACTTCGTGCTGTCCCGCTCCACCGGGCGCACCGCGATCCTCGGCGTGCCCTGGAACCTGATCAATATCTCGCTGGTGCTGTGCGCCGCCTTCATCGCCGCCGTGGCGATCTGGCGCGCCTGGCGTGCCGGTCAACTGATGCTCGGCGCTCGCTAGGAGGCCTCTGTCATGCTCTGGATCTTTCTCGGCATCCTGTTTGCCTCCCTGGCGCTGGGCCTGCCGATCGCCTTCGGCCTGGGGATCGCCGCGGTGGTGATGGCGGTGATCTCGGATATCCCGCTGTCGATCCTGATCGAACAGTCGGTGCGCGGGGTCAACAACTTCCCGCTGCTGGCGATCCCGTTCTTCATTCTGGTCGGCGAGGTAATGAGCGCCGGCGGCATCGCCCGGCGGCTGATGGAGCTGGCCGGCACCCTGGTCGGCTTCGTGCGTGGCGGGCTTGGCCAGGTGGCGATCACCGGCTCGATGTTCTTCGGCGGCATCAGCGGCTCGGCGGTGGCCGACACCGCCGCCACCGGCTCGATGATGATCCCGTCGATGAAGCAGCAGGGCTACTCGGCGCCCCAGGCCACGGCGATCAACACCGTCTCCTCGGTGATCGGCATCATCATCCCGCCGTCGATCCCGCTGATCCTCTACGGCATCGTCACCGAGACCTCGATCAGCCGGCTGTTCATCGCCGGCATCGTGCCCGGCGTGATGATCGGCTTCGGGCTGATGGTGACCACCTTCATCATGGCCAGCTTCGGCGGCGCCGGGCAGACCCGCAAGTTCCGCCTCGGCCCGCTGTGGCAGGCGTTCAAGGCCGCCTGGCTGGCCCTGGTGCTGCCGGTGATCGTGATCGGCGGCATCATCGGCGGCATCTTTACCGCCACCGAGGCGGCGGTGGTGGCGCTGCTCTACTCGCTGACCATCTCGCTGGTGGTCTACCGCGAGTTCCACGTCCGCGAGCTGTGGGGCATGCTGATCCGCACCGCGCGGCTGACCGGCATGGTGCTGTTGCTGCTGGCCTTCGCCACGGTGATCGCCTGGTTCCTGACCATCAATATGGTGCCGCAGACGCTGGTCATGCAGGTGCAGTCGATCACCCAGGACCCGTTCTGGCTGCTGCTGATCGTCGCCGGCCTGCTGCTGCTGGTGGGCTTCGTGATGGACCTGACCCCGGCGATGGTGATCATGGCGCCGATGCTGACGCCGATCGTCACCTCGGTGGGCATCGACCCGGTCTACTTCGGCGTCTTGATGGCGTTCATTCTCGGCATCGGGCTGCTGACCCCGCCGGTGGGCACCTGCCTGTACGTCGGCTGCGGGGTGGGCAAGGTGACCATGGAGCAGCTGGTCAAGGCGATGCTGCCCTACTACGCCACCCTGCTGATCATGGCGGTGATCCTGATCGCCTTCCCCGGCCTGGTGACCTGGCTGCCCGACCTCACCGCCGTGCGCGGCAACTGATACAGGATCGCGCAGTCATGACGTCTTATCGTATTTTGGTCATGGGCGTGTCAGGGTCGGGTAAGTCCCATGTGGGACGCCTGCTGGCGGAGCGCTTGAGTGCGGACTTCATCGACGGCGATGACCATCACTCGGCGGCCAACATCGCCAAGATGGCACGCGGCACGCCGCTGAATGATCAGGACCGTCAGGGTTGGTTGACGACCCTGGCGGGGTTCTTTGCCGATTATCATCGCACAGGCCGCTCGGTGGTGATCGGCTGCTCGGCGCTTAAGGCCCGCTATCGCAATATCTTGCGAGGGGGAGACCCGGCATTGGCGATCATCTATCTAGACGCTAGTCGTGCAGTGCTACGTGAGCGGCTCTGCGCACGCGAGGGGCATTTCTTCAGCGGCGAGGCGATGCTGGACAGCCAGTTGGCTGATCTTGAGCCGCCGGCCAGAGATGAGGCGTTCTGGGTGGCAGTCAGTCAGCCGCCCGACGCCATGGTGGATCAGGCGCTCGCATGGCTGAATAGCCCGTCACGACAGGCATGATTTTCACCTGCATATTGGCTAAGGTGGGCGGCCTTTGCCATCACTGCCGCTAATCAGGGTCCCGTGAAAAAGAGACGACCAACACTTCAGGATATCGCCGACCGCGTCGGGGCGACCAAGATGACCGTCAGTCGCTGCCTGCGTGATCCTCAGACGGTGTCCGAAGGGCTGCGGGAGCAGATATTCGCAGTGGCCGAGGAGCTCGGCTACATTCCCAATCGCGCGCCGGACATCCTCTCCAAGTCGACCAGCCGGGCCATCGGCGTGATGGTGCCGTCGCTGACCAACCAGGTCTTCGCCGACGTCATCAAGGGCATCGAGGCAGCCACCGAACCGGCCGGCTACCATCTGATGCTCTCCCACTACGGCTATAGCCCGGAGCTGGAAGAGCGCAGCCTGGCCTCGCTGCTCTCCTACAACGTCGACGGGGTGATCCTGTCGGATAGCCTGCACACGCGTCGCACCTGCCGCATGCTCGAGACCGCCGGGATCCCCAGCGTCGAGATCATGGACACCTACCTGGCGCCGTTCCATCAGGCGGTGGGCTACGACAACGTGGCGGGGGCGCATGCCATGGTCAGCGAGATGATTCGTCGCGGCCGTCGGCATATCGTCTACTTGGCGGTGCGCCTCGACGAGCGCACTCGCCAGCGCGAACAGGGCTACAGCCAGGCAATGCGCGAGCACGGCCTGACGCCGCTGACGCTATACACCTCGATGCGCTCCTCCTACAGCGTCGGGGCCGCCCAGATGGCCGAGCTGCTGGCCGAGCATCCCGAGACCGACGCACTGTTCTGCACCAATGACGACGTCGCGGTGGGGGCCTACTTCGAGTGCCTGCGGCGCGGCGTGGCGGTGCCCGAGCGGGTTGCCATCGCCGGCTTCCATGGCCACGACGTCGGCCAGGTCATGGCGCCGCGGCTGGCCAGCGTGGTCACGCCACGGGAGGCGATCGGCGAGACCGCGGCCCGCGAACTGCTGGCCCGCATCCAGGGCACTGCGATCACCCAGCGGGTGATCGACCTCGGCTTCCGCATCGAGGCTGGCGGAACGCTCTAAGCATCGCGGATACTAAAGGCGCGCGGTCAGCAGTGCCGACAGGGCGTCGTCGCTGAGGACCCATGGATTGGTCTGCATGCTGCCGCCGCGAGCGTTGGCCACCACCCGTGGAATATCCTCGGCGCGCATGCCGAATTCACCGAGCCGCGGCATGGCCAGGCGTTCGCACCAGTCATGCAGCGTTGCCACCAGCGCCTGGCGGGCGTCGTCGTCGTCCAGTCGAGAATTGCCGCTCAGCAGGCGCCCGACCTGGGCGTATTTCTGCCTTGCCGGCGACTCTGGCGCATGCGTCTCCAGAGCTGCCAGGTTAGTGGCAGTGGCTTCGGCCAGCAGGCTGCCGCAGACCGCGCCGTGAGGCATCGGGAAGAAGGCGCCGAGCGGAGAGGCCAGGCCGTGTACCGCGCCGAGGCCGGCCTGGGCCAGGGTGATGCCGGAGCTCAGCGAAGCGTAGGCGAGCCGCGTATAGCCCTCGCTGAACTGTCCGTCATCGGCTCGCCAGGCGTCCCACAGGCCCTGCTGAAGGGCCTCCATGCCGGCCCAGGCCAAGGCATCGGTGAACGGGCTGGCCTTCAGCGAGACATAAGACTCGAGCAGCTGGGTCAGGGCATCCATGGCGTTGGCGGCCAGCTGGGGCTTGGGGCAGCCTACCAGTAGCGTGGGGTCGACCAGGGCGATGCGCGGCACCAGCTGGGCATCGCGAAACGACTTCTTGAAGCCGTCGCGGCCCTGCACGCTGAGCACCGCGTTCTTGGTCGCCTCGCTGCCGGTGCCGGCGGTGGTCGGCACCGCGATCATCGGCACCACCGGCCCCTGGTACGCCAAGCCGAGCCCCACGCCCTCGAGGTGGTCCATCACCGAATTGCCCGACTTGAGCAGGCCCGCGACGGCCTTGCCGGCATCCAGCACGCTGCCTCCGCCGATGGCCACCACGACATCGATAGTGGCGTCGCGATACTCGCTGACCAGCGCATCGACGCGCTGCGGGGAGGGTTCGCCGTCGATGCTGGCGTGGCGCCAGTCGATGTTGCGTGCTTTCAACGCCTCCAGCAGCGCAGGCCAGTGCGGCGAAGCGACGAACGAATGTCGACCGGTGAGCAATAGTACCTGCCGGCCGACGCCTGCGATGAGCGCCGGCAGGCGCTGGATCGCCTCGGCGTATAGGTGAATCTCGGGCAGGCGGGACACTTGGACGGCAGGGAAGGGCGGCGGTGTGGGCATGGCGTTCTCGTCGATCGGTGCAGGGGAGTGGCAAGATCATGCCAGCATACGCCAGGGGCTGGTGGCGAGGCACTCGCCGGCCTCAACGGGCAATACCCGGCGACTTCCGCTAGGCTATGTTGCAGTGCGGCAGCGCAATGATTCCACCTGCCGTCATCGGACAGCGACTGACAAGGAGAGGGTCGAGATGGGCCACGCGTTTTCCCTGGAGGGCAAGGTCGGTATCGTCACCGGCCTCGCCAATCGCGACAGTATCGCCTATGGCTGCGCGCTGGCCTGCCATGCGGCGGGCGCCGAGCAGATCGTCAGCTACGCCTCGCCCAAGGCGGCGCGCTTCGTCGCTCCGCTGGCCGCGGAGCTGGGCGAGCCCGAACTGATCTGCTGCGACGTGCAGGACGATGCCCAGCTGGAGGCGCTGTTCCAGCGCGCCGCCGAGCGCTGGGGGCGGCTCGACTTCGTGGTGCACTCCATCGCCTATGCGCCGCTGGAGGATCTGCATGGCCGTGTGGTCGACTGCTCCCGCGACGGCTTTGCGCTGGCCATGGACCTCTCATGCCACTCCTTCATCCGCATGGCACGGCTGGCCGAGCCGCTGATGGACGACGGCGGCAGCCTGATCTGCATGTCCTACTACGGCGCCGACAAGGTGGTCGACAACTACAACCTGATGGGGCCGGTGAAGGCCGCGCTGGAGTCTACGACCCGCTACCTGGCCGCCGAGCTGGGGCCGGCCGGGATTCGGGTGAACGCGGTGTCGCCGGGGGCGATCCGTACCCGTGCCGCCTCCGGTCTCAAGGATTTCGATGCCCTGGTCCACGACGGCGAGACGCGTTCACCGCTGCGTCGCCTGGCCAGCGTCGAGGAGGTTGGGCAATCGGTGGTCTACCTTGCGTCTGCGGCCGGCGCCGCGCAGACCGGTATTACCCTTTACGTCGACGCCGGCCACCACATCAGGGCATGACCATGAGCGATGCGCCACTCCCCCGCGATGACGATATCGAGAATCGCACCTTCGACGAGATCCAGGTCGGCGACAGTGCCTCGATCCACAAACGCCTGACCCTCGAAGACATCAAGCTGTTCGCCATCATGTCCGGCGACATCAATCCTGCCCACGTCGATGATGACTACGCCAAGAGTTCGCGTTTCCAGGAGGTGATCGCCCACGGCATGTGGGGCGGGGCGCTGATCTCCACCGTGCTGGGCACCGAACTGCCGGGGCCTGGCACCCTGTATGTCGGGCAGTCGCTGCGCTTCCTGGCGCCGGTGCGCCTGGGTGATGTGCTCACCGTCAGCGTCAAGGTGCGCGACAAGGAGGCGCGACGATCGCGCATCACCTTCGACTGCCGCTGCGCCAACCAGAACGGCGAGAGCGTCATCGAGGGCGAAGCCGAGGTGGTAGCGCCGCGCGAGAAGGTGCGTCGGCGGCGCACCGTGATGCCGCAGCTGCGCCTTGCCGAGCGTGGGCATCTGCATGAGCTGCTGAATGCCGCCGAGCGCAGCGAGGCGCTGACCATGGCGGTGGTGCACCCGGTCGACGAGGTCTCGATCAAGGGCGCCTGGGAGGCCGCCGACAAGGGCTTTATCACGCCGCTGCTGGTGGGGCCGGAGGCGCGTATCCGCGCTGCCGCGGAAGCCGCCGGGGTCGTGATCGATGGCTTCGAACTGATTAACACCCAACACAGCCACGCCGCCGCCGAGCAGGCCGTGGCCCTGGTTCGCGAGGGGCGTGCCAATGCGCTGATGAAGGGCGCACTGCACACCGATGAACTGCTGCAGGCGGTGGTGTCGCGCAGTGCTGGCCTGCGTACCGGACGCCGTTTGAGCCATGTGATGGCCTTCGACGTGCCCACCTATCCGCGACCGCTGTTCATCACCGATGCGGCGATCAATATCGACCCGGGACTCGAGGTCAAGCGCGACATCGTCCAGAACGCCATCGAGCTGGCCCATGCGGTCGGCATCGAGCAGCCGCGGGTGGCGCTGCTCTCGGCCATCGAGACCATCAACCCGCGACTGGCCTCGACCCTGGACGCCGCCGCGCTGTGCAAAATGGCCGAGCGCGGTCAGATCAGCGGCGGCCTGCTCGACGGGCCGCTGGCCTTCGACAACGCCATCTCCGAAGCCGCGGCCAGGACCAAGGGCATCGACTCGGCGGTAGCCGGGCGCGCCGACATCCTGGTGGCGCCGGACCTGGAAGCCGCCAATATGCTGATGAAGCAGCTGACTCACCTGGCCGATGCCAGCGGTGCCGGCCTGGTGATGGGAGCCCAGGTACCCATCGTGCTGACCAGCCGCGCCGACGACGCCATCACCCGGCTCGCTTCCTGTGCGCTGGCGCTGCTGGTAGCGCAGCATCGGCGTGAGCCGGAGGCGTCATGAGCCTGGTGCTGGTGCTCAACAGCGGATCGTCGAGCCTCAAGTTCGCGCTGTTCGAGGCGCGAGCGAACGGCTCGCCCGATGCCCTGCCGGTGGTGCTGAGCGGACAGATCAGTGGGCTGGGCGCCGCCCCGCGCTGGCAGCTCGAGGCGGGGCCGCACCGCCTCGCCGAGGAACACTCGCTGTCACTGGGCGGTGGCCACGCTGACGACCAGCAGGCGGCGGCGCTGAGCTATCTGCTCGACTGGCTGGAGGCGCAGGTCGGCTGGCAGCGTATTGCCGCGGTGGGGCATCGCGTGGTCCACGGCGGGGTGGACTACCGTGAGGCGACGCGCCTCGATGCCGGGGTCCTGACGGCGCTGGATGGGCTCAGCCCGCTGGCGCCGTTACACCAACCTCACTGCCTGGCGCCGGTCAGCGCGCTGGCCGAACGCTGTCCCGACTTAGTGCAAGTCGCCTGCTTCGACACTGCCTTTCACGCCGGGCAGCCGGCGCTGGCTCAGCGCTTTGCGCTGCCGCAGCGGTTTCACGATGCCGGCATGCGCCGCTACGGCTTCCACGGGCTCAGCTACGACTATGTCAGCCGACGACTCAATGAGGAGCTGGACGGACGGCCCGCGGGGCGTGTGGTCATCGCCCACCTGGGCAGTGGCGCCAGCCTGTGTGCCGTTGCCGACGGGCGCAGCCTGGCCTCGAGCATGGGCTTCACCGCACTGGATGGACTGATGATGGGCACTCGCAGCGGCAGCCTCGACCCTGGCCTGGTGCTGCACCTGATCCAGCAGTGCGGCATGAGCGCCGGCGAGGTCGAGCGGCTGCTCTACCGCGAGGCCGGACTGCTGGGTGTCTCGGCTATCAGTGCCGACATGCGCGAGCTGCTGGCCAGCAGTGAGCCGGCCGCCCAGCTCGCCGTCGAGCTGTTCGTGTATCGCGTGGTGCGCGAAATCGGCAGTCTGGCGGCGGCGCTTGGTGGACTCGATCACCTGGTGTTCACGGCGGGCATCGGCGAGCGTGCCGACCCGGTTCGGGCTGCCATTATCGATGGGTGCCGCTGGCTCGGCGCGCGCCTCGATGCCGCGGCCAATCGAGTCCATGCCACCTCGATCGCCGGCGCCGAGAGCCACCTTGGGCTCTGGGTGCTGGCCACCGACGAGGCGCGCATGATCGCCTGGCAGACCCAGGCGCTGCTGGCCTCTGAACCATAACCCGCGCTAATTCGTCACGCGGGGTTGAACCTTGAGGGTGTGGCGCCATCTATTCAGCGAGTTCGCATTCGTTCCAGGAGGGAAACAATGAAGATTTTGATGGTACTGACCTCGCACGACGCCATGGGTGATAGCGGGCACAAGACCGGGTTCTGGCTCGAGGAATTTGCCGCACCCTACTATGTTTTCAAGGACGCTGGCGCCGAGGTGACCCTGGCCTCGCCCAAGGGCGGCCAGCCGCCGGTAGACCCCAACTCGACCCAGGAAGACGCCCTTACCGCCGAGACCCGGCGCTTCGAGTCCGATCACGATGCCAAGGCTCAGCTGGCCAGCACCCTGCGGCTGGATGCGGTCAATCCGGCCGATTATGACGCCGTCTTCTATCCCGGCGGCCACGGTCCGCTGTGGGACCTCACCGACAACCCCGATTCGCTGCGCCTGATCGAGGACTTCATCGCCGCCGACAAGCCGGTGGGCGCGGTATGCCACGCCCCCACGGTGCTGCTCAAGGCCAAGGCCGCCAGCGGCGAGCCGCTGGTCAAGGGCAAGCGGGTCACGGGCTTTGCCAACAGCGAGGAGGACGCCGTGGGGCTCAGCCAGGTGGTGCCGCACCTTCTCGAAGACGAGCTCAAGCGCCTGGGTGCCGACTATCTGCGCAGCGTGGATGATTTCGCCCCCTATCAGGTCCAGGATGGCCTGCTGGTGACCGGCCAGAATCCCGCCTCCAGCGCGCCCACCGCCGCCCTGCTGCTGGAGCAGTTGGCAAGCCGCTGAGATGACCGTTTCTCTGCGGTGAATGATGCATTCACCGCAGTGTCGCTGTGTCGGCGGCGATAAGCCGCTAAGGTGATCCCATGGTATTTCCGGATCATCACGAGGGATCGCATGATGTGGCGCAACAGCACCAAGGGGTGGGGCCTGGCAGCGATCCTGCTGCACTGGCTGAGTGCGGTCACGATCATCGGCCTGTTCGCCCTGGGCTGGTGGATGACAGGACTCAGCTATTTCGATAGCTGGTACAACCTCGGGCCGTGGTGGCATCGTTCGATTGGCGTGCTGCTGCTGCTGGCAACGCTGCTGCGAGTCGCCTGGCGCCTCATCCAGCCTACGCCGCAGGCACAGGGACATCGCCTAGAGCGCATGGCGGCTCACGCCGGGCATATCCTGCTGTACGTGTTACTGATGGTGGTGTTGATCAGCGGCTATATGATCTCCACAGCCAACGGGCGCGGCATCAGCGTGTTCGGCTGGTTCGAAGCGCCTGCCATCCTTCACGGCTTGCCCAATCAGGCCAGCGTGGCGGGCGATATCCACTGGTATAGCGCCCTGGCGCTGATGATCTTGGCCGGCGGCCACGCCCTGGCTGCCTGCAAACACCACTTCATCGACCGGCACGATACCCTGGTGCGCATGCTGCGCCCGCGTGTCGGCCAACCCAAGCTTCCCGCCAAGTGAGCGGGCAATACGCAACGGAGACATTGGAATGTTGAAGAAGACCGCACTGCTGACCGCTCTTGGCGCCGCTGCGCTGGTACCGCTGAGCCAGGCCCAGGCCGACGACTATGTGATCGACATCGAGGGCCAGCACGCTTTCGTGCAGTTCAAGATCAACCACCTCGGCTACTCCTACATCCTCGGCAGCTTCCGCGACTTCAGCGGTGAGTTCAGCTATGACCCGGACGATCTCGAGGCCTCCAGCGTGTCACTCGACGTCGATGTCACCAGCCTCGATACCAACCACGCCGAGCGCGATCGTCACATTCTTAGCGACGACTTCCTCGACGCCGACCAGTACCCCGAGGCGAGCTTCGTTACCACCGGCTTCGAACCGGGTGACGACGGTGAGGGCGTGTTGACCGGCGAGCTCACGCTCAAGGGCGAAACCCGCGAGATCGAGATGCCGGTGACGCTGATGGGTGAGGGGGAAGATCCGTGGGGCGCCTATCGTGCCGGCTTCGAGGGTTCGACCATGCTGACCCTCGAGGATTATGGCATCGACATGAGTGACTTCCCCGAGTCGATGCACGAGCTCGAGCTGTACGTGACCTTCGAGGGCATTCGTCAGTAACCCTGATCCCCAAGATCCGATCTAATACGCCCCGGTGCATAGCACCGGGGCGTTTGCAATGAGGGATGTCGAGATCGCCATTCCCGCTCGCCAGGCCGGCATGCAATAAGCCGGCGCTGAGCCGGCTTTGGGAGCTTATGCGTCGGGAACCAGCCTGGCTAGCGGGTCAGCGGTCAGTGGCCTTCGTTGAGCACCGCATCCGGGAAGTGTCGACGCAGCATCTTGTTCTGGAAGGCGTCGATGAAGCGGCTGTTGATGATGATGATAAAGCGCTCATAGGGCTGCTCTTGATCATCCTGGGTCATGCCGTCGGCGCCGTGGAACAGCTTGTCGTCGCGGATATGCAGTACATCGCCCGGTGTCAGTACCTGCTTGGTCAGCGGTTGGGTACCGGCCTTGTCGGCAAACAGCAGGCTGTTGGCCCCGCTGACGTTGTCGCGGCTCACGACCATGATGCTCAGGTGCTTGCAGCCGTCGGAGTGGATGCCCTGGCCCTGAAGCGGATCCAGCGGCTCGCTGCCGCGCATGCCGGTGATCTGCATCAGGATCGGTTCACGGGCGCCAATGCCCCACAGCTTGGCCCACGCCTTGACGAAAGCCTTGACGTCGTTACGCTCGACGAAGGAGGTCTCCAGGCTGGGGTAGTAGCGCAGCACGTCGGCCATGCTATCGGCATCATTGAACATGCCGCCCTGTGCCATCGGGCACTCGCCCATCACCTCGACCTCGTCACGATCGTTGAGCATCAGCCAGGCCATGCGCTTCCAGCGCTGGTTGACATAGGGGTCGCGGGGCAGGTCGGCGAGATAGCCCTGCCAGGCCGGCAGGTCGATCTGTTCGCGAACGTCCGTGACGCTCCAGTGCTGCGCGGCCAGCTCACTGTGTACCGCGGGCTGCCAGTAGCTGCGCGCAAAGTCGAAAGGCATGCTGGTGACGTCGTAACCGTGCTTGAGGCTTTCCTGTTTCATGGTCGTTTCCTTTCTGAATCGTATGCCGAACCGGGATGGCGCGGCGTGGGTTGGGTACTACACGAAACAGAATGAAAACAAATGAAAAATAATGTCAATAAAACCTGGTCTGTGTAGAAATTTCGTCATATCGCGCATAGGTGGCTACTATTAGGTCAGTTAGTCAGGGTGTAATGTGCTAACTCATTGACGAAATTCGGATCTGCGGAGGGGTAGCCGCTGCGCAAGGAGGCGAAGCAATGTAGGATTGGCTCATGAAATTGATGCGACGACCCGTGGGGCATACGGGAAGCGCTGCAAGGGAGTACATCTTGTACAAGCGACAACGATCGCAGGCGGGACGGCTGCTGGGTGTGGCAGTGCTGTCGTTCACCGCCTTTGCCGCGATGCTGCTATTGATCGGCACGGGTAACGTCGCCTGGCTGCCAGCGCTGCTGGCTGCCAGCGCTGCGGTCGCGCTGGGGCTGGGCTGGTGGTGGGAGCGGCGGCGTTCAGCTCAGCAGCAAGCGCCCGACGAGAGGCGCCATGATCAGCCATCAGGCTCGCCGAATGCCGCCGGCGACAGCAACGACGCCGCCATCATGCTGGCCGATCATCATGCGCTGGTGCTGGCCCAGCAGCGCCACAGCGAGAGCGAACTGCGCTTTCGCGCGCTGCTCGAGAGCCTGCCCAAGGTGGCCGTGCAGGGCTACGACAGCCGGCGCCGGGTGATCTACTGGAACGATGCCAGCACCAAGCTCTATGGGTATCTGCCCGAAGAGGCGCAAGGGCAGCTGCTGGAGGATCTGATCATCCCCGATTTCATGCGTGACGGGGTGATTGCGGCGCACCATGACTGGGTCGAGAAAGGCATCGAGATCCCCGCCGCCGAGCTCGAGCTCAAGAATAAGGCCGGCATGCCGGTGGCGGTTTTCTCCCAGCACCTGATGCTGGCCGAGCACACTGACGACCCGCTGATGTTCTGCGTCGATGTCGACCTCTCCGAGCAGAAGGAGGCGCGGCGAGAGCTGGAGTACGTGACCCGCTACGATGCGCTGACCCAGCTTCCCAACCGCCACACCTTCGAGCGCGAGCTGGGTGAGTTCATCGTCTCGGCTAAACGCCACGGCGACTACCTGGCGGTGCTGTTCGTCGATCTCGATCGCTTCGCCGAGATCAACGACGCCAAGGGGTACGAGCAGGGGGACCTGCTGCTGTCGATGGTCGCCAAGCGCCTGCGCTACTGCCAGCGCGGTTCGGATCTGCTGTCGCGGTTCGGCAGCGACGAATTCGTGTTGGCCTTCCCGCACCTGCGTGCCAGCAACGACGTGCTGCAGCTGGTTGAGAAGGTGCTCGACAGCTTCTCGCGGCCGTTCCTGCTCGAAGGGCGTGAAGTGCACGTCACGGCAAGCCTGGGGGTCAGCCTGTTTCCGGATAACGGCGCCACTGCCCGCGAGCTGATCCACAATGCCGATGCCGCCAAGAACCGTGCCAAGCTCTCGGCGCCCAATCGCTGCTGGTTCTTCAACCAGAAGATCCACGATGAGCTGCTTCACCAGCATCGTCTCGCCGAGCGGCTACAGCTGGCCTTGGCCGAAAATGAACTGGCGCTGCACTACCAGCCCCAGGTCAGCGCGGCGAGCGGGCGCATCGAGAACCTCGAGGCCCTGCTGCGTTGGTTCCCCAAGGAGGGCGGTGCGATTTCGCCGGCAGAGTTCATCCCGGTCGCCGAGCGTTCGCAGTTGATCCACCGGATCGGCGAGTGGGTGATCCGTGAGGCCTGCCGCCAGCAGGCCGAGTGGAAGCGGCAGGGGCTGGTCGGCGCGCGCGTCGATATCAACCTGTCCGGCAAGCAGCTGGCCATGGCCAATACCTTCAAGCACCTCGAAGCCTGCATGAGCGAGTATGATCTCACCCCGCAGGATATCGGCATCGAGCTCACCGAGAACGTATTGATCGAGGCCGAAGAGCGGATCCTCGATACTCTGCGCGGTCTCTATCACCGCGGCATGAAGATCGCCATCGACGACTTTGGCACCGGCTACTCGTCGCTCAGCTACTTGAAGCTGTTTCCGGTCACCTCGCTGAAAATCGACCGCAGCTTCGTGCGCGACGCGCCCAAGGATCCCAGCGATCGGGCCATCATGGCCGCGGCGGTGTTCATCGGTCATCGACTGGGGCTGGAGGTGATCGCCGAGGGCGTCGAGAACGAGGAGCAGC